>JADLBD010000101.1 GCA_020847975.1 Bryobacterales bacterium
AGGTTGGACTACTGAACGCCACCGTTGAGGTGGCTCACCGATAACCGGGGCCGCGTCAGCGACCCCGCCTAGCCGCTTTGAGCGGCTCACAAAATAAGGCCCCCGGCTTTGCCGGGGGATACTTACTCCGAAAGTAAGCGCCAGTTCGGATTGCGAAAGGTAGCTCGAGCCGCTCTTTACGGTACGCGATTGCGTGCCTTCCGGCGTTTCGATACGCACAGCGGCCCCGATGGCATCGCGATTCGATTTGACGCCCGTGAGCCGCAGGCGCAGGGACCTGTTCCCGTTCGCCACGTCATTGCGGTAGAGATGGGCAGGGCCCTGGTTCGTGGTCACCAGCGCATCGAGGTCGCCATCGCGGTCGAAGTCGCCATAGGCCAGTCCGCGCCCTACCTTTGGCGCCGCGAACTCCGCTCCCACTTGGGCGGCCGCGTCCACAAAGGCAGTGCCGCGCTGGTTGAGGAACAGGTGCGGCGGCTGGGCATAACCGACGTTGCCCGGAACGTTGCGGACAGTCGCATCGATGTGGCCGTTGACGGCCATGAGGTCAAGCCATCCGTCGAGGTCGGCGTCGAAGAAGGCGCATCCGAACCCGAGGCTGCTGCGCGAGAGCCGGCCAATGCCCGTCTTCAGCGCGATGTCAGAGAAAGCCGCACGCGAAGACGCCAGGTAGAGCGCCATCATTTCGTTATCGAAGTTCGTAATGGCTACGCCCGGCGAACCGGAGTTAGTGAAGTCCGCCGCGTCAATGCCCATCCCGGCGCGTGCCTTACCGTCTTCGCTGAAGGCCACTCCCGCTTTGACTCCCATCTCTTCGAACGTCCCATTCCGCTGATTGCGGTAAAGCTTGTTCGGCTGGGTGTCATTGGCGACGATGAGATCCGGCCAGCCGTCCCTGTCGTAATCGAGCATGGCGACGCCGAGCGATTTCGAACTGGTATCGAAGATGGCGCCCCTGGCGGTGACGTCTTCGAACGTGCCGTTGCCGCGGTTGCGGAACAGCCAGCAGGTGGAGCCGCGGTAGGCTTCCGGCGTGCAGTAGGACTTGTTCTTTCCGTCCACGCTACAAAAGACATCGTGCTCGGGAGCCCATTTGACGTAGTTGCATACGAACAGATCGAGATGGCCGTCGCGGTCATAATCGAACCACATGGCGGACGTGCTGAACGCCGTTCTTCCGCCGAGCCCGGATTTCGCCGTCACATCGAGGAAATGGCCTTTCCCCGTGTTCTGGAACAGCCGGTTCTGTCCCACGCAGGTCACGAAAATGTCTGGAAAGCCGTCGTTGTTGTAATCGGCGACAGCCACGCCGAGGCCGTACATCTCCACCGCCAGTCCGGCGCGCTCGGTGACGTCGGTGAACGTGCCGTTGCCGTTGTTGCGGTAGAGCTTGAGAGTAGTTTGGCGCTTCTTGTGGCCCGGCCAGTCCATTCCGTTGATGAGGAGGATGTCGAGCCATCCGTCGTTGTCGTAGTCGAGAAAGGCGCAGCCCGGTCCCATGGTTTCCGGAAGGAGCTTCGCTCCGTAGGCGCCGCTGTTGTGGCGAAATTTGATGCCCGCCGGGGCGGTGACATCGACGAAGTGCAAGCCGGGCGAGGGCGCGGCGTGGAGCGCCTGCGCGGCGCCGAGAAGAAACGCGCGGCGGTTCACGTGATACTCGCCAGGCCGTTGCGGATGGAGTACACCACCAGTTCCGCCGTATTGTGGATTCCGAGTGTCTGCATGATGTTGGAGCGGTGCACGGCCACCGTGTTCGCGCTCAAGCCCAGCACCATGGCGATCTCCTTGTTTGACTTGCCGTGCACGATCAGTTGGAGCACTTCCAGTTCGCGCGTGCTGAGCGCGGGCGTTGTGGTTTCGGGCATCTGGCCAAGGCGGGGATCGAGGACTTGCGCTCCTCCCGCCACCTTCTTGATCGCCTCCACAAGTTCGAGGTCAAGGGCGTTCTTGAGGAGGTAGCCGCGGGCGCCGGCGTCGAGGCAGGTGCGCACATAGTTCGGCTCGGAATGCATGCTCAGGATCAGCACTTTGGTTTCCGGCGCGTCCTTGAGGATGAGCCGCGTGGCGACAGCGCCGTTCATGCTCGGCAGAGCGAAGTCCATCACCACCACCGCCGGCTTGAGCCTTTGAGCCATCTCTACCGCATCGTGCCCGTCGCTTGCCTCGCCCGCGACGAGCAGTTCCGGATCGTCTTCAATCATACGCCGGAATCCCTTGCGCACCAGGGCGTGATCGTCCACCAGAAGGATTGTGGTTTCAGGCTTCGGCATGTGCCTCCGCGGCGGCCAGCGGCGCGGTGAGGCGGACGATTGCCCCGCCGCCGGCCCGGTTGAGAAATTCGATCCGGCCGTGAATCAGATCCGCCCTCTCACGCATTGATGTGAGTCCCATGCCGGAACGTTCCGCGAGATTGCCGAATCCGACACCTTCGTCCTCCACTTCGAGGACCATGCGTTCGGGTTGAAAATTGAGCCGCACCAGGGCGCACTTTGATCGAGAATGACGGGCAATGTTGTTCAGCGCTTCCTGGAGGATTCGATAGAGGTGAATTCCCATCTGCCGTTCCACCGGTTGGCTGGAACCCATTTTTTCATATCGTACGGCAATCCCCGTCTGCTTCTCAAACCCAGGCAGGTAATTGCCGAGCGCCATCTCGAATCCGACCTCATCGAGCGCAATGGGGTGGAGCGCGCGGGAAAGGGCGCGGATCTTGTCGAGCGTGGATTGAACGATCTCCCGCACTTCCTGAAGGTCCGCGCGGAGCGGGGCTTCGCCGGTGGCGGCTCGACGGTCCGCCCGCTGGAGCATGGCGCCAATGGCGGTAAGGATTTGGCCGAACTCATCGTGGAGTTCGCGCGAGATGTAGCGGAAGGTGTTCTCCTGGCTGGTGATCAGTTGGCGGGCCAGTTCGCTGCGGCGTTCGGAAAGCGCCGTGATCTGGCGGAAGACGCGGCGGTTGTCGTGCACGAGGTAGAGGCTGGTGGCCGCCACCAGCAGCAGCATGGCGGTGAGAAACAGATAGAGGTTGCGCTCGGCGCGGGAGTAGACATCTTCGGTTGCGGCCGCGGCCCGCTGGTCGCTCTCATTGTTGTGCACTTGAAGCCTGGCGACGGCGGTAGTGAGGGCATCGTGGCGGGCCTGAAGGGAAAGCCGGATCAGGGTACGCGCCTCTTCTTCCTGCCCGCTTTGGGCGAGGGCGAAGATGCGGTCCAGGGCATCCCAGAAGCGGGTGATGGAAACAGCGAGGTAATCGCGCTGGCCGCTGGTCCGGTTGGAGGGCGACACCATCGCTTCCTGTTTGACGGCGTCCTCGAGGTCCGTGCGGATGCGGCGGAACTGGCTCTGCCAAGCCGTCAGGGGATAAGGCTCGCTCGAATCGAGCATGTCGCGCATGGCGAGAGCGAGGGAGTTGAGGTTGTTCTGAATGCGGAGCAGGAGCAGCGAATCGCGCCGGTTGCGGCCGATGGTTTCCGATTGCAGGCGGCGCAGACTGCGAAGTTGCGCGATGGTGTAGCCGGAATAGACAGCAACAGCGGAGAGGGTCACGGCCAGACCCGCCAGGAGCCCGAGTGTGGGAGAACGGCGCAGGGCCACTTGTCTTTGTATTTTCCTACGGGTGTGGGGTGGTGTTCAGAAAAACCACCGAAGCCTCAGCGCGGCGGTTCGCGGAGCGGCAAGACGGGTGCCCACGAACAGCGACTGAAAGTTGTAGAGAGCGGTTTTGTTTGTTACGTTCGACACCTGAAAAGCGGCCTCCCAGCGTTCGCGCTTGTAACCGATACCCACATTGGTGATGGCGCGCGGGCGGGTGCGGGGCGGGTTGGATGAGAGGTTCACGTAGGGCAGCAGAGACGCATAGTCAGGATCGCGGGCGACGACGGCAGGGTCGGAGGGGTTCGTGACCAGTCCGCTATCGTAGCGGGTCGAGACCGTGGCAAACAGACCCCGGCGCGTCGTGTATTCCAGAATCGACTGCATGCCGAGTTTCTGGTCATGGTCGATGACGAAGGGGCCGGAACTGAGGAGGATCACGCCTGGGTTGCCGATAAACAGGCCTCCTGTGAAGGGAGGTGTGGAAATGGCTCGGGCGTGCGTGACGCTGAGGGTTGCGGAGAAGCCGTGAAGGGGAAGCAGCACGAGACGGCCTTCGACACCGTTGACGCGGATGGCGGCGAGCGACATGGGGAAGATGATGCCGGTGTTGAAGAAGTTGTTGTTATCCTGCTGATCTCTGGCGTCCTTGTGGTAGAAGGAGGCATCCGCGCTGAGGTGCGATCCGATGGCCTGCTGAAGACCCACCTCATAGAAGTTCTGCCGTTCCGGGCGGATTCGGACCACCGCCTGGCCAAGTGAAGCGCGGACATTCGGAGCCACCAGGACGCTCGACTTTTCGGAACTGGCGAGCAGCAGGTTCTCATTCGGCGGTGTTTGGTAGGTGCGGTTGTAAGAGGCGCGGAGGACCGTGCCGGTTTCGCGCAGGAAATAGGAGGCTCCGATGCGGGGTTGGAGATGGTTTCCGGAAGTGAGGAAGCGGTACAGGTCATAACGTAAGCCCAGCGCGATGTTCCAGCGGCCGAGGCTGATGTTGTCCTGAAGGAAAGCGGAGTAGAGCCCTCCGGACGCGGCGTCCTGGAATTGGAACGGCTTGCCGCCGCGGGAAAGATCGTGGGCGAGCAGAGTCTCGATGAAGCCGGACGAGCCCGGCGCATTGAAGGACGGATCGGTGATGGCAAACGTGAAACGCTCAGAGACGGGAAAGAACTGGAGGTCGACGCCGGCTTTCACGGTGTGGCGGCCGCGGACCGTGTTGAGCCGGTTCCAGAGGGTGGCCGTGGTGAGGCGGCGTGTTTGAGCGGCGGCGACGGGGATATCGCCTGGGCTTGGGGTGAGGGTAGCGTTTGCGGAGCGAACGGAGGCCGTAACGTCCCAGGTGGCGCGTGGCGTGAGGGTTCGCAGCCAGCCGAGCATGACGCTGAAGTCCCGGAGTCCTTGCCGTTGGTCCATTCCGTTCGCCTGCTGTGAGGGAAGGTTAGCGAGTTGGAAGGAAGAGTTGCCCGCCATGAGGTTCAAACGGAAGGTATCGCGGTCCGAGGGCTGATAGTCGAAACGCGAGAAGGCGCGTTCGAGGTTGCCGCCGTTGTGAAGATTCGCGAGGCTGACCGGATCGAGGTAGCGGTTGGTTTTCATGGCGGAAAGCGAGACCGAGTAGCCGAGGCGGTCCTTCTCGCCGCTGAACTGCGCCTGGGTGGAGAGGGTGTCCCGCGAATCGGCGCCGAGGGTGAAGCTTCCACCGAGGATGCGGCCCGCGCCGAGTCCGCCGCGGGTGGTGACGTTGGCGACCGCAGCCACCTTGCTGCCGTACTCGGCGGGGATGTTGCCTGTGAACAACTCGACGGTTTGCACGATGGCAGGGTCAACCGCATTGGCAAAAGCGCCGGTGAGTTGATCGGTGATGGGCATGCCATCGACGACAAAGGTCATCTGGTTGTGGGCCCCGCGGGGGTGGATGGCGCCGTTGGCATTCTGTGCGAATCCGGGGAAGGTGAGGAGGGCGGCCTCGAGTCCACGGGTTCCCGGGGAGAGTGAGAGGCGGTCAATGTCCTGGCGATTGATTTCGATGTGGGAGCCAGTGTCCTGTGGGTGAACCAGCGCCTCTTTTTCGAAGTCCACGACAGTCAGAGTATTGCTGGCCGAGGCCAGAGACATTGTCAGGTCGAGGGAGACGGGGACGTTGGACCGCAGCGCGAGGCGCCGGGACAAGGGGGCGAAGCCGGATTTTTCGGCGGTGAGGGTGTAGTTGGCGAAGGGGATGTTGGTAAAGAGGAAGGATCCGGAAGCGGAGGAGAGGGTGGTTTGAGAGAAGCGGGAGAGGGGGTTGGCGAGAGTGAGGGAAGCCTGAGGGATTGCGGCGCCGGAGGGGTCGAGGAGGAGGCCGGAGAGGGAGGCGGTGGATTGAGGGAAGGAAGGGGGGGAGAGCCAATTAATCAATAGCAACCATTTCATATTCACTATAGTTAATCACGATGGGTTCTTCCTGTCAATGCTGCTTGTCTTCACTTTCCGGCGGCAAGACCTTGCCAAACCCACCGAAAATGGTGCATCATAAGCCGTTACCGCTCTAAAACAGAAATGACCGAAAATGTCGGATCATCGCCGGGCTTGGCCGCGAGATTGATCGACGCCCTCAGCGCAAAGCAGGACGAACTGGACCGTATGGCGCGCGTGCTGCACGAGAATGTCGGACAGGTGCTGACGGTGGTAGGTCTTCAACTCGACGTGTTGCGGCAGGACTACTCGAGCGCCGCGCCGGGCCTCGGGGAGCGGGTGGCGGAAGTCCAACAACTCCTCGAAAAGGCAATCGTTGACGTGCGGGAGTTGAGCTATCAGTTGAACCCGAACATTGTGCCGCGCTCCGGATTGCGCTATGCATTAGATACGCTGATCGGGCAGATGCGCGAATCCGCCCGAGGCGCGACAATAAGGTTTCTGATGGACTCGCACGTTCATCTTCCGCTGCCCGCCGCGGTGGCGATGTATGAAATCACCGCGAGGTCGTTGAGCAACGCGGTGAAGCATTCCGGAGCAAGTTTGATCGAAGTGGTGCTGCAGCCTTTGCCAGGATGCGTGCGGCTTGAGGTGCGGGATAACGGCAAAGGTTTCGATGTCGAGCAGGCCATGAAACAGCCGCGCGGATTGGGGCTGTTGTGGATTCACCATACAGCGCGAAAGAACGGCATCGCGCTACAGGTGGAGAGCAACCAGGAAAAAGGAACCGCGATTCAAGCGGTCTACGAAGGGCAACCAGAGAGCCCGTTGGGGGAGGCGGAAGACGCCTCTAATCCCGGCAAAAGGAAGTGACGCGCTATGCAGACGTGCGACATTCTTTTGGTCGATGATCACAAGATCATGAGGGATGGCATCAAGGCCATTCTGAAAAGCTGTGAAGAATTCAAGGTGATCGGGGAAGCTGAAGACGGGGCGGATGCGGTAATGCAGTGCAAGAGGCTGAAGCCGCATATTGCGCTGATCGACATTAGTCTTCCCAAACTGAACGGCATCGAGGCGACGGGTGAGATTGTGCGCCATTGCCCGGAGACGCGGGTGGTCATTCTCTCGATGTACGACGATGAGAATTCGGTGGTGAGCGCAATCCGCTCCGGGGCGCGCGCTTTTGTTCTTAAGCAAGCGTCGGACTGCGATCTGTTGGATGCGCTGCGGACGGTGGCGAAGGGCGGCTCGTATTTGAGTCCGCAGGTATCGGACAAGCTGCTGAACCGGATCAAGCGCGGGGAGATGGACGACAAGCGGATGCCGCAGGCTCTGGAGGGTTTGTCGCCGCGGGAACTCCAGGTGCTGCGGCTGGTGGCGGAGGGCAAGACGAGCAAGGAGATTGCGGTCCTGCTGGATCTGGGTTTGCAGACGGTGCGGAGCTACCGCAAGACGATGATGAAGAAGCTCGGCGTGAGCAACGTCGCGGGACTGACGCAGTTGGCGCTGGCGGCGGGATTGACGCGTTTTGCGGCGGCGGTGGCGGCGAGCGACACGCCCGTGGCGCAGTAGGACTGGGAATTATGCTGACGCGTTGGGGGGACATCCTCATTTCGGATGCGCACGTCCATTTTTTCTCGGACGGTTTTTTCCGGCTGCTGGCGAAGCAGAAGGAGGGGTTGACGAAGGAGACGATCGGCGCGCAGTTGGGGTGGGAGATGCCGCCGGTGGATCCGGTGGATCTTGGGGCGCGCTGGGTGGCGGAACTGGACCGCCGTGGAGTGCGGAAGGCGGCGATCATGGCAAGCATTCCAGGAGACGAGGTTTCCGTGGAAGCGGCGGTGAAGGCCTATCCGGAGCGGTTTTACGGTTACTTCATGGTGAACCCGCTGGCTGCGCACGCGGTGGAGCATGTGCGGGCGGCGCTTGCCGCGGGGCATTTACGGGCTCCGTGCCTGTTTCCGGCGATGCAGCGCTACTGGCTGCATGAGAAGGAAGCCGTGGGCGTGATAGAGGCGGCGGCGGAGACGGGGAAGGGCGTAGTGTTCGTGCATTGCGGGGTGTTGAGTGTGGGGGTGAGGAAGAAGTTGGGGCTGAGCTCGCCGTTCGACCTGCGGTTTTCCAACCCCGTGGACATTCATGGGTTGGCGCTGCGGTTTCCGGGCGTGCGCTTTGTGATCCCGCATTTTGGAGCGGGATATTTCCGGGAGGCGCTGATGGTGGCGGACCTGTGTCCGAACGTGTACCTGGACACATCGAGCAGCAACAGTTGGATGCGGTATCAGGGAGGGGAACTGACGCTGGCGAAGGTGTTGCGGAAGGCGCTGGACGTAGCGGGGGCGGGGCGGCTGTTGTTTGGGACGGACTCATCGTTTTTTCCGCGGGGCTGGCAGGAGAGTATTTTCCGGGAGCAGACGGCGGCGCTCGAGGAGATTGGAGCCGGCGCTGAGGATGCGGCGGCGATTCTGGGCGGGAACCTGGAGCGGTTGCTCGGCTGAGAATTTCCCTCGGCGCGCCTCACCTATTTGATGAGATGCGCTGTGTGATCCGTTGGAAGAGGCGAGGGATAGGTCCACCTAAGACGGTCAGATTAGGGCGGTTAGATGCGGTAATAGAACAGGCCGCCAGGAGCGGGTTCTACCGTAGGCGGCAGATCGCGCTGCCGGAGTGTGCGCCGCGGGATGAGGAATTTGTCGAGAGTTGTCTCGAAAGCGTTCCCGCCGTGGAACTGAGGGAGTTTCTGGCCAGTCCGGCGGAGTTTTACAACTGGGATCACAAGCCGAGGCCGCTGCATCCGCTGGAGTGTCCCTTGGGGGACACCGGGAGGACAGCACTGTTGGGGGAGGGGTTTGAGGAATCAGGAACTTTGCGGATATTTCCCTACGGGACACATGAGGAACTGGAGGAGTTTGCGCCGGACTCGCTGGCGGGCCCGGCGGCGCGGCTGTGCAGCCTGGCGGAGGCGGTACTGGATGGAAGGATGAAGGCCGGGTCGCTGCGGAGCGCCGTGATCGCCTTTACCGGGTTAAGGCACGGATGTTTGAAACAGGAAGACCGGGACTTGTTGTGGAAGGCGTTTCAGGCCCCGGTGTTCGAGCAGTTCCGTGGGTTCAGCCAGGAGTTGCTGGCATGGGAGTGCGAGGCGCACGACGGGCTTCATATCCAAGGGGATAACGCGATCTTCGAAATGGCGAAACGGGACAGCGAACTGCTGCTGACATGTTTGAACTGCCCGGAGTATTCGCTGCTGCGTATGGGGACGGAGATGACGGGACGGATCGTGAAGACGCCGTGCGGGTGCGGGGAGGCGTCGCCAAGGCTGATGGGGCTACGGAGCCTGCCGGCGCGGCGGGGTATGGCGGCGATGGCGTGATCAGTATTCGAACTGGATCATGAGCTGGACCTGGCGGGCGGTCTGCGTTTCGATGATGCCGCGGAAGGTGGAGGTGTAGTAGGGGCTGATGCGCAGGCGGTTGGTGTGGTTGAGGATGTTGAAGCCTTCGGCTCCAAACTGAAGGCGGGCGCGGCCTTCCTTGACGAGGATGGTCTTCATGAGGCGCGCGTCGAAGGAGACGGTGCGCGGGGTGAGGGAGATGTTGCGCGGGAAGCCCAGGGGGCGGGCGGTGATGGGGTAAGCGGCGGTGCGGTAGAGGTCGGTGGTGAGGAGCGTGTTGAGAGGGCGTCCGCTACCGAGGGAAAAGACGGGGGCGACGGTGAAGTCATCGAGGGCGTTGCGCTGCCAGTGGGGACCCGAGGACCAACCATCGACGGGGAGTTCGTAGACGCCGCTGAGGGAGAGGTGGTGACGCTGATGCTGGCGGGAGAGGGCGAAGTCCTGGCGGGTGTTGGCGGGGTTCAGGGGTTGCTCGTGTAGTCGGAGGAGTCGTCCTGGGTAGTGCCGATGGAGTAGCTGGCGAGGTAGGTGAACTCGTTGCGGAGGCGGCGGTTGACGGAGAGGGAGAAGCCGCGATAGGTGGAGAAGGCGGTCTGTTCGAGGTAGTATTGCGGGGGAAGGGTAAGGTTGGCATTGCGAAGGCGGGGCAGGTGAAGGCCGTTGACGTCGCTGAATTCGGCGGTGAAGGTGGTGTCGCGGTCGAGCTTGCGTTCGAGGCCGGCGGTGAGTTTGCGGCTGTAAGTGGAGGTAAAGCCCGGGGCAGGGGAGTAGGTGGAGATGGGGAAGGCAGGGAGGGGTTGGGAGAGGGCGCCGGCAGCGGTGGACTGGTAGATTTGAGTTGCTAGATTTCCAACAAAGTATTGCTCGAATCTATGTTGTCCATCCTTTTGAATTGCAAGATTCAAGTATTCGAGTGGATAACGGTCATAGAAGAGGCCGGCGCCGGCGCGGAAGACCCAGGAGGAGGAGGCTGTAGGGTGCCAGGCGATGCCGAGGCGCGGGGCGATGTTGCCGTTGGGGGAAGGGAACGGGTGCGGGAGCCACTGGCGGTCATAGCGCAGCCCGGCTTCGAGGGAGAGGGAGGGGGTGAGCTGCCAGTGGTCCTGAAGCCAGAAGCCGGCGGGGGTGGTGTTGATTTGGGTACGCGGGTCGCCGAAGGCCTGGATGTAGACATCGGGTGAGGCTGAGGTGAAGGCGCTGAGTGTGGGGAAGAGATAGAGACCGTGGAAGCGGTTGGCGAGGCGGCCGTCCCAGGAGATGCGGTGGAGGCTGGCGCCGGCGGTGACGAGGTGGCGGCCTTTGGACCAGGAGAGGCTCTCGATGATTTCGGCATGGCGTTCGGTGCGGGCCTGGTCGAGGCTGTAGACGGCGCCGAATGTGATGACGCCGGGGATCTCGATCATGGGGCCGGAGCCGGTTGGAGTGACGTCCGCGGAGCGCCGGCTGAGTTGAAGGCGAAGGTCGCTGAGGAGAGAAGTGCCGATGACGGCGGACCATCCGCCTACGAAGGAGTGGTCGGTAACGAGAACTGCTGCCGCGAGCGGAGATGTCGGTGAAGTTGTCGACGGACTGGACGTCGTTGCGGACGCGCCCGCGGGAGAAGGCATAGCGGGCGAGCAGGCTGTTGTTCGTGGTGATCTGGTGGTTGAGCTTGAAGGACCAGACGGTGTCGCTCTCGCCGGTATCGAAGAGGCTGCGATAGAGGCGGGGGGTGAGGGAGCGGGGGGATTCGGACCATTCCTGGCCGGACTCGTGGGAGGTTTCGAAGGCGGTGAAGAAGAAAGTACGGTCGCGGCGGATTGGGCCGCCGACGGAGATGCCGGGCTGATAGCGGCGGAAGCGGGGGCGGGCGCTGGTTTCGGCTTCGGCGTTGCGGGCGTTGAGGGATTCGTTCTGGTGGAAGAAGGTGAAGTCGCCATGCCAGAGGTTTTCGCCGGAGTGGGTGACCATGTTGACGAGACCTCCGGCCGCGCCGCCGAACTCGACGCCGACGCTGGCGCCGGAGACGCGGAATTCGTGGACCATTTCGAGGCCTATGGCGACGCGGCTGCCTCCGGTGGTTTCGTCGCGGTTGTCGACGCCATCGATGGAGATGCTGTTGTTCCGGCCGCGCATGCCGGCGAAGACGAAACCGCTGTCATTGGCGGGGTTACGGAGGGCGGCAAAGGAGCGGTTGGTGTTGGAGCCGGCGGAAGAGGCGACGCCCGGGGTGGAGAGGACGAAGGCGAGGTAGTTGCGGTTGGGTGCGGGAGCTTCCTCGATACGTTCGTTGGTGAGGGAGACGTTGGAAGTGGTGGCGGTGGTCTGGAGGGCGTCGGGACTTTCGCGGACCTCCATCTTTTCGGTGACGGTGGCGGGAGTGAGGGTGATGCGCTGGACGGTGGTCTGGCCAAGGGAGACGGAGAGGGATTCGACGGCGACGGGATTGAAGCCGGGGTGTTCGATGTGGAGGGAGTATTCGCCGCCGGTGAGTCCGGTGGCGCGGGCGGCGCCGAGGTCATTGGTGATGAGGAGACGGGAGACGTTGGAGGCGCGGTAGACGAGGGTGATGCGGGTTTGGGGGACGGGGGCTCCGGTGGAGTCCGTGATGTGGCATTCGAGGGCGCCGGTGGATGTGGTCTGGGCGTGTAGGGAGAAGAGCAGCGGAAATGCGGCGAGCAGCTTCAACGGGCTCTGACCTCGAGGGCGATGTCTTCGGTGTAGGCGGGGGAGGTGAGGGCCTTGCCGCTGCCGGTGTGGGAGAAAGACTCGGAGTGTTCGGTGCGGCCGGACCTGGGATCCCACCAGGTAGCTGTGTAGCTGCCCGGGGGCAGTTGGAGGGTGAGGGTGGCTTGCTGGCGTCCGGTGCGGACGAGGTAACGGGGGCGGTAGTCAGACATGAGGCGCCCGTGCTGGAGATAGACGGCGTAGGCGCGCCCGGGTTCGGAGAGGACGCCGGCGGAGGCGCCTTCGGGGACTCCGCTTTGGATGAGAGTGGGATCGGGCTTCATGCGGACGAAGTCGAAGCGGGAGAGGAAGTCGTGGAGGATGCCGAGTTGCTTGCGCAGGGTGGGACTGCCGCCTCCGGGTTGTGTGCCGGGGACAGGGAAGGTTCCGTCTTCGTGGCCGGTGGTGAAGGAGTAGTCGAGGTTGTTGTAGTGGGCTCCGCCGGCGAGGAGGAAGTCCCAGGCCTGGATGCGGTAGATGAAGTCCAGGGTGCCGTCGAAGCCGGTTTCATCGAGGCCAATGGCGCGGCTGAGGTGGTAGTTTTCGGCGACGGCGATGGGCGGGCGGGCGTAGTGGAAGTTGAAGAGGCTGACGAGCGGGTTGGGATGGGTGATGAGTTGATGGTTATTGGCGATGTTCTGGGCGATGAGGTGGCGGGCTGGGTCTGATTCGGTGAGGACCTTGGAGATGTGCTCCTGCCAGGCGAGAGTGACCCCGGCGAAGTAGGGCTCGTTGCAGATTTCGAAGATGACGTTGTCGAAGTCCTGAAGCTCGGCGGCGATTTTTCGGACGAAGGACTCTTGAATGGATGTGAGATCGGGGTGTTTGAGGGTGAGGACTTCGGTGTTGGTGGCGTTGCCGATGCCGTTGACGTTGTTTTTGCTGTTGAGCGGGGAGAGGTTCCACATGTGGTCGCGGTAGTAGGTGCAGAAGAGAGTGACTTCGACGACGATGCCGCGGCGGCCGGCCTGGAAGATGAAGTCGCGGAGGCGGGCGAAGTATTGCGGGTTCCAACGGGTGAGGTCGAATTTGTTGAGTCCGTCGGCAGCGCCTGGGGTGGAGGTGCGCTCCCAAGGGGCGATGAAATCGGGGAAGGCGGGGGCGAGGGTGTTGCGGAGGATACCGAAATCGGAGGGGACCTCGCGGTAGACGCCGGTGAAGATGCGGGTCATGTTGAGGCGGTCTTTGGCGAGGGTGTCGAGGTATTTGTTGTAGTCGAAGGCGGAGTTGAGGACGGCTCCGTAGTGTTCGGCGGAGGTGAGGAGGAAGGTGGGCTTTCCGCGGAAGAGGAAGTAATGGGGGTTGCCGGGGTGAAGGCGGATGGGCTCGGCGGCGGTGGCGGCGAGGGTTGTGAGGAGGAAGGCGAGTAGGGGGCGCATCAAGCCTATCGTAACTGCAAAAGGCTTCGCGCGGAGGCGCTGAGGGTATGGAGTTTGGGGAAGCGGGGTAGAGGTGAGTCTCGACCCCGCTGCGATGGTTTGAGGGGCGATCAGAGAGGCCTGCCAGGGACCATGAAGCCGCCTTTTTGGGCTCGGGTTTGGAGGTCCTTCCATTCTTTGGAGCCGTTGTTGGGGATTTGCTCGAGGTGGACGTGGCGGAGGTAGAGGGGGAAGCGGCGGGCGTGGACGTCGTCCCAATACTGGCCGGCGTGGGCGTAGTAACTGGTGGCTCCGGAGGGCCAGCGGACGGAGAGGAGCAGGCCGGGGGCGGGGTATTGTTTGGGGGTGGGCTCGATACGGAATTTCGCGACGGCATCCTCATCGAGTTCGACGCCGAGGCCGGGGGCGTCGGGGATGAGGGCGCTGCCGTTTTCGACCTTGATGGCGGGCTTGATCATTTGATGGGTGTAGATGCGGTGGCAGTCGACCTGGGGCCAGAGGGCGTGGGTGAGGACGCCGGCGAAGTGCATGGAGAACATGGCGGTGATGCCGGTGCCGACCAATTCGAGGAAGAAGGGCTTGTTGGCCATGGCGGCGACGGTGGCGTCAGCCTTGACGCGATTGGAGCCTCCGCCGATGACGAAGCCGTCGCAGACGTCTTCCTTCAAAGCGGTCATGGGCGGGGGAGAGCCGTAGTGCATGGCGATAGCGACGCTGGTTTGCCGGCGCAACTTGACGTTGCCTTCCACGTCCTCCTGGGGCATGGGCGATTCGAACATGGCGATATTGGTATATTTCTCGATTTCCCTGCAATAGCGGGCTGCGAATCCGGCATCCATGAGCGTGGCGTTGAAATCGAAGTTGACTTTGAGGTAGGGAGGGAGCGTGGGCATCAGCTTGTCGCACTGGTCGATGAGGTCGAACCAGGGGCGGGCTTTGGTTTTGAAGAAGGTGTAGCCTTCGGCGGCGGCATCGCGGCACTCGAGGACCCAATCGTCGCCGGGCATGTCGATGGCCCACCAACTGATGAAGGCGCGGTCGCGAACCTTGTGTCCGAGCAGGCGGTGGACGGGGACGCCCATGGCTTTGCCGACGGCGTCGAAGAGCGCTTGCTGGAGACCGGCGCCGAGGGAATCGTCCCAGAGGAAATCGGCGGCGTTGCGGTTGAGGACGCGGGCCATGGCTTCGTCGGAGACGGTTCTCCAGGTGTAGTACTGCATGGTTTCGCCGAAGCCGGTGACTCCGCAGGCGAGGGTGACTTTGTAGATGACGAACACGGTCCAGTGGGGAAGTTCGCGGACCAGGTTCCGGGCCGGGACGGGGCGGAAGGGGACGTTAACCCAGGTGGCATCGATCTTTTTGACCGTGAGGTTGAGCGGGGTGGCGATGGCGGGCGCGGCCAATATGGGTTGGGCGGCTGAGGTGAGCGCCGCGCCCGCGGCGGAAGCTCCGGCCAGACTAACGGCGCTCGATGCGGCGCCTTGCAGCCAGTTGCGGCGTGAAGTTTTTTCCATGGACCCTCCTTGGATGTGGGGAGAAGCGGGCCGCTGTTGTAGGACCCACCGTATGATACATCCGGGCTGTGGCGGCGGTCCATTGCGCGGCTTGTGGGTTTGTAATCGACATGCTGGGGCTGTTGACGCTGAACTACCGGAAGCTGATGGGCTGGGAAGAGGAGCCTGGGCGCTTCGGGAGTTTCGAAGAAGGGGCCCATCCGCCGGCGCCGGCACACATCGGCGCTCTGGCGGCGGTTCGCGGTGTATTTGCGCCTGGAGCGCGGGTGGAGGTTGTGCGGATGGGAGGGCGCCCAGCGGTTATTGGGGATGGGCGGCTGAGGTTTCGGCGGATTCAACGGGACTGCGTTGCGGGAGGCTGGCTTTCTGGGCTTTGGCGGCGAGTCCGGAGGAGGCGCCGCGGTGCGGCCGTATCAATTAGGGCAGATTGCGGCGTTGTTGGGAGTGGAGGTGGCGGCTGTTTAGCGGCGCCATTAGGGAGTTCCACCGCTGCCCGTTTGCTCATTGTTCCCCGGGCGCTGGCGCTTGACGGTGAGAAGGCGTGCATCTTCGGCGGCCTGGGCAGCCTGGCGGGCCACGGTGACCACCTGTTTGGAACGGCCTTTCTGCTGGTTCAAGGCGCGGGCCTGCTGGTAAAGGGCGGCAGCTTTGTCCAGGGCGCCGTTGGCGTACTGCCTCGCGCCGGCGGCCTCGGCGATCTGAAGGGCGTTCTGCGCTTCGTAGAGAGCGAGGATGGCTTCGTACTGGTCCATGGAGACCATGGGGGTGTTGGCATTGGCGGATTCCTTTCCCACCTCATAGGTATAGTGCCCGCGCGGGAGCAACTCGTAGCGGGCATCCACTTCTTCGATGCGGCCAACGGTTTCCGGGAGGATTTTGTTCTCGAGGACAACGACGTTGCCGGGCTGCGTGACGGAGTAGTAGGGTTCGGCGGTGACGATGAGGGCGAAGGATTGAAGATCGGTGGAGACGTGGAGTTTGGCTTTATCGGCGTGGTTGGGGACGACCTCGCCGAGATTCATGGGACGGCCTTGGGGCGTGATGGCCCAGAGGACGTAAGTGAGATATTGAGGTCCGAATCTCTGAGGCGAACCGAGTTTGGCGAACTTCGCGCCGATCTCCACGGCGCCGCGGCGGGCATCGACGGTTGCCTCGCCGTTCGCCTCGGGAGAGAGAACGGTGCCCTGGAAGCCGATCTTCGTGGGGCCGTTGCGATGGCCATAATTGACGGCTTTCGTCGTACGGTTGATGACAGTTACCTGGTACAGAGGGGAACGATTTTGGGGTGGAGTTTGGCTGAAGGTAGGGGAAAGAGAGAGAAAGAGGGTAGAGGCAACCGGCAGAAAAGCGGATAGACGTTTCATTCCATACCTCCTCAGGAGGGATTAGCAAACCCAGCACATGGGAATGGAGCAATCCGGTTTCCAGGTCAATGCAGATCTTTATTTTCAGGCAGAAGCCAGAGAGGGGGACCGGGGAAGCAGGCAAAATTTACAGTGGATGGAGGGACGAGGAGCGAAGAAACGGCGGCTGGTCCTGACTCGTTGCGCAACCGAGTAGTAGCGATCGTGAAGGCACGGATTCGAGTTGCAACGATCTGGGGAGTCGACCATCGATAACTCTTGGAACCGCGTGAGGCGGAACGTGATAAACTGGCGGGTTTCCACGCTGTCATGATTTCCCGCCGCTCGGTTATCAAAGCTGCCGCGATTTCCCTGGGAGCTCCGATGGTGAATCGCGGCCGGTATTCCCTGTTTGCGCAGAGTGCGGCGGAGTATTCGGCGCGGACGGTGGAACTGGTGCGGAGTTCCATCGTAATCGACATGCTGGGGCTGTTGACGCTGAACTACCGGAAGTTGATGGGCTGGGAAGAGGAGCCTGGGCGCTTCGGGCGGGTTGAGTACCGAAGGCTGCGGGAATCGGGGATCAACGTATTCCACCCGGCGGTGGGATATACGAGGGGCGACATCTATCTGGAGTCGCTGCGGGACGTCGAGGGGTGGAACGCATTCCTCGGGGCACACGGAGAGAAGTTTCTGAGGATTGAGCGGGCGGGCGATTTTCAGCGAGTGCGAGCGGAGGGGAGAATCGGGATTCTGATTGGCTTGCAGAACTCGGCGCACTTCCGGACGGTGGAGGACGTGGACTCTTTTCACCGTCTGGGGCAACGGGTGTCGCAACTCACCTACACCGGGAACCGGCTTGGCGGGGGATCTTCGGACGCGCGGGATCATGGGCTGAGCGGGTACGGAGTCGAGATTGTGGAGCGGATGAACGCGGTGGGGATGGCGGTGGACATCTCGCACTGTGGGGACCGCACGACGTTGGAGGCGATGGAAGCGTCGAGGAAGCCAGTGCTGATTACGCACTCGAACTGCCGGGCGCTGGTGCCGGGGAGCGCGCGGTGCAAGACGGGCGAAGCGATCCGGCGGATGGCAGCCAAGGGCGGGGTGATGGGGATCACGATGGTGCGCGGCTTTGTGCGGGCAGCGGGGCAGGTGACGATGGAAGATGTGCTCCGGCACATGGACCACCTGGTGAAGGTGGCGGGAGTGGAGCACGCGGGCATTGGGAGCGACGTGGATCTGGATGGGCGGGACAGGCGGCTGTCACCGGCCAAACGCTTCGATCTGGACGGGATTGATTATGAGAGGAAGATCTACGATCTGACGGAGGGGCTGGTAAGGCGGGGGTATTCGAACCGGAATATCGAACTGATATTGGGCGGGAATTTCGAGCGGGTGCTGCGGGAGGTCTGGACGGTGTAGGGGCCGTTCAGCGGACGTCGCGGTACATGCGGGAGAGGCGCCGGGGAGAGACGCCGGAGAGATAGAGGGCCTGAATCCAGAACCATGCCCAGAGTGTGGGGAAGAGTCCGGCTTTGCGCCAGCGGCGCGCGGAGACGTGGATGGGGTGAGGGAGGGTGACGAAGCGGCCATGCTTCCAAAGGCGGCGGCCGAATTCGTAATCCTCGAGGATGGGGATGTCGCGAAAGCCGCCGAGGCGGTGGAAGATGTGGCGGCGGCAGAAGATGCCGGAATCGCCGTAGAAGATGCCGAAGCGGTAGCGCCGGCGGTTGATCCAGGAAAAGACGCGGGCGGCGGTGTCGTTGCCTTCGTAGAGAATGTCGAAGTTGCCTCCGGCGACGGAGGGGTCGGCGAGGGCTTGTTGGATGGCGGCGAGGGAGGATGGAGCGAGGCGGACATCGGCGTGGAGGAAGAGAAGGACGTCGCCGCGGGCGGCGCGGGCGGCATGATTCAACTGGGGGCCGCGGCCTAGGGGGCACGAGAGGACGGTAGCGTGGGGAGCGGCAAGTTGGGTGGTGCGGTCGGTGGAGCCTCCGTCGGCGATGAGGATTTCAAAGGGGGTCTGCTCGACGAGGTGACGGAGGAGAGGTCCGATGGTGGACTCTTCGTTGAGGGTGGGGATGATGACGGAGACGGTGGTCAATTGCGTCCGGCGGGGGCTTCCACGCGTCCGGCGAGGGGGCGGACGATGCCGGAGCCGCAGACGCCGACGCCGATGTTGGTGAGGGCCTGGAGGAAGTTGAAGAGGACGGAATAGACGACTTGTTCGGTGACGGGCTGTTTGCCGGGGAGGCGGAAGTTGGGAGGGAGTTCCTTGAGGATCTGAACGCGGACGGTGTGAGGGAGGGGGCGTCCGCCACGGTCCTTCAGGTTGGCGAGTTGGAGCGGGGTTTGGAGGACGGCGCCGGTGCGGGCATCGACGTAGAACTGGCAGCGGGAGAACCAGCCGAGGTTGCCGGGGTCGGCCGCATCGAAGAGGAGGAGTGGGGCTTCGCGTTCGGTGGCGGAGAGTTCGAGGACGAGGGCGCGGTCGGTATCGGCGATCTTGCTGTCGAATCCGGCCTGTTTGGCGAGATTGGACACGAGTTCGGGGTCGAGTTCGAGCAGCAGAATCTTATGCGCGCCAGCCTGCAATACCTGCATGGAAAATCCTATTTTAGCATTGGGGGGAATAGCGGCCGGTTAGACATCAGCGAGGGCGCGCTCATAGGCGCGGCGGGTGGTTTCATCGAAGAGGACGAAGATGACCTCTTTGACGGAGGTGTCGTTTTCGGTGAGCCACTCGGCGACGGTTTCGATGGCGACGGGGGCGGCTTCCTCGAGGGGGTAGCCGTAAATGCCGGTGCTGATGGAAGGGAAGCTGATGCGCTCGACTTTGCGCTCATCGGCGAGGGCGAGGCAGGCGCGGTAGCAGGAGGCGAGGACCTGGGACTCACTGTTGCCGCCGCCGGAGTAGATGGGGCCGACGGCGTGGAAGACGTAGCTGGCGGGGAGATTGCCGGCGGTGGTGGCGACGGCGCTGCCTGGAGGGCACGTGCCGATTTTCTTACGGATGGAGTCGAGATCCTTGAGGATGGCGGGACCTCCGGCGCGGTGGATGGCTCCGTCGACGCCGCCTCCGGGGCGAAGCGCGGAGTTGGCGGCGTTGCAGATAGCGCCGGACGGGAGGGTGGTGATGTCGCCCTGAACGAGGCGGAGGAGGCGACCATTCGGAAAGAGATGCTGCACTGGAAACGAGGATAGCAGCAATTTGGGTTCTCGCGCGGGGGATGGGGAAGGTCTGACTTCCTCGACTTCTGTCTCCTGGCCTGGCTTCTTGCTCCTGACTAGTCGAGGATGCGGATGAATTCGCCGATGACGTGGAAGAGATCGGGGTCGTCGTCGAGTTCCCAGGCTTCGAAATCGGGGTTGAGGGGTTCGAGGCGGATTTTGCCGTGGCGCCATTCTTCGCCGGCGGAGGTCTTCTCGCTGCGGTAGCGTTTGACAGTGTAGCGGCCGCCGGATTCGGAGACGTCGCGGCGTTCGATGAGGAGGAGTTTACCCTGGCGGGCTCCGGTGACGGAGGCGCGGAAGACGCAGAGGCTGCCGTCGGGGATGCGGGGTTCCATGGAGTGTCCGGTGATCTGGACGATGAACATGCCGGGGTCGAGGCGGAGGTTTTCGGGGGTCTCGATCCACTCTTCGGCTTCCACTTCGTTGTCTTCGAGGAAACGCCCGGCGGCGACGCGGGCGGAGTATTTCGGGAGGTGGGTGACGAAGGGGAGGATATTGGGGCGGACGTGGCGGGAGTAGAGGCGATCGGCGGTTTTGTCGAGATCGGCGGCGAGGATGGATTCGCGGGGCGAGAGGCGAAGGGTATGGGAGAAGGAATCCTCGCACAGGCGGAGCCAGTCTTCGGCGCCGGGTTCGCTGAGTTTGGAAGCGAGATCATCGGCGAGGAGGGAGAGGACTTCGGCTTCCTCGCCGGCGAAGGATTCCCAGTCGCGGCGGAAGCGGAGGCGGAAATCACCGGTGGCGGGGTCGCGGAGGATGACGCCGGCGGCGATGGGGGGTTGGCCGGGGAGGCAGACTTCGAGGAGGGAGAATTCGGCGCGTCGGGTGGAGAGGATGGCGGTGGACATGGTTATGAATACCGCATCGGTAGAAAAGGGGAAGGGGTTAGGGGGCGGCGGGATAATAGCCGCGGCGGGCGCGGATCTTGACGTTCGGGAGTTTGGGGACCCGGACCTGGATGTTGCGGAACACCTTGCCGTGGTCGTCGATATCGGGGATGTAGCGGATGATGTACTGGGTGGTGATTTCTCCGGCAACGGCGGCGATGGAGCGGAAGATGCCGCTGGCGATTTCGGCGGCGTAGCCGCCGGTTCCGACCTTGAGGGCGAAGTTGCCTTCATCGGAGGGGGTGGAGAGATAGCCGCTGACGTCTTTGTAGAGGCCTTGGAGGGGATAGAGGACGCGTCCGCCGGTTTCCTCGCTGAGGCGCTCGAGGATCTTTTCGCCCTCGGAGCTGAAGCCGAAGGCGACGGTGCTGACGCCGTAGACGGTGACGAGGTTGCGCTGGGCGAGTTCGAGGACTTCCTCGAGGCCCTTCTTGCTGGCGGTGTCATGGCCGTCGCCGATGACGATGAGGACGCGGCGGGGCTCGATGGGTTCGCCCTTGACGAGGCTGCGCTGGGTGCAGGCCATGTAGATGGCGTCGAAGAGGGCAGCGCCGCCGCTGGGTTTGAGCTTGAGGATGCGATCGGCGATTTTTTCGGAGTCGCGGGTGGTGTTGACCATCAGTTCGGCGTCGGTGCTGTAGCCGATGAGGTAGCCGCTGAACTTTTCGTCACCGGGGAGGAGATTCCAGACGAGTTCGCGGGAGGCCTCCTGGTAAGTTTTCCAGTGCATGCGGCTGGCGTTGGAGAGATCGAGGAGGAAGCCGACGACGACGGGTTGATTGCGTTCGCGGGAGAAGTAGCTGATTTTCTGCTTCTTGCCTTCGTCGTAGATGAGGAAGTCGTCTTTGTCGAGGTCGCTGACGAAGCGATTCTTGTCGTCGGTGACCGTGACGGGAACGATCACTTCATTGACGGAGACTTTGATGTTGGAAGGCGCCGGGGCCTGCGTCTGCGTCTGCGCGACAGCAACGCCGGTGATCAGGCCGAGAAACAGAACGCGGAACAGCATAAGTGGATCGCCCTTTGATCCAGTATAAACCCGGAAGGAAGCTTCAGCGCTGGACGCGGCCGGAACCGCCGCCTTTGACGAGGGCGTGGACCTCGTCGGCGGTGAAGCGGTTGAAGTCGCCGGGGATGGAATGCTTGAGGCAGGAGGCGGCGACGGCGAATTCGAGGGCGGCCTGGTGATCGGGCTGGGTGAGCATGCCGTAGATGAGGCCGGCGGCGAAGCAGTCGCCTCCGCCGACGCGGTCGACGATGTGGGTGATCTCATAGTGGCGGCTGAGGAGGAACTGGCTGCGGTTGTTGAGGCAGGCGGACCATCCGTTGTGGGAGGCGGACTTGGATTCGCGGAGGGTGATGGCGAGGGCCTTGAGGTTGGGGTAGGCGGCGAGGACCTTATCGGTGAGGATGCGGTATTGTTCGCGCTCGAGCTTGCCGGAGTGGACATCGACGCCGGCTTCGATGCCGAGGGTCATCTGGCAATCCTCTTCGTTGGCGATGCCGACGTCGGTGAGGGCAAAGAGTTCGGGCATGACCTCGTGGGCTTTCTTGCCCCATTTCCAGAGGTTTTTGCGGAAATTGAGGTCGCAGGAGACGGTGAGGCCGAGGTCGTGAGCGGCGCGCGCGGCTTCGAGGGCGAGTTCGGCGGAGGACTGGGAGATGGCGGGCGTGATGCCGGTGACATGGAACCACCCGGCTCCGTCGAAGGCTTTCTTCCAATCGATGTCGCCGGGTTTGGCGAGGGAGATCGAGCTGTATTCGCGGTCGTAGACGACTTTGGACGGACGCTGGTTGGCTCCGGGCTCGACGAAGTAGATGCCGAAGCGGCCCTTGCCGCGGACAATGTGGGAAGCGTCGACGCCGAAGCGGCGCATTTCGCCGATGAAGGCATCGGAGATGGGGTTATTGGGAGGGAGGACGGTGACGTAGCGGGCGGGGTATCCGAATCCGCCGAGGGCGACGGCGACATTGGCTTCGCCGCCTCCGAAGGTGGCGACGAATTGAGGGGACTGGAGGAAGCGCTCGAAGCCCGGAGGGGCGAGGCGGAGCATGATTTCACCGAAGCTGACGACAGGTTTCATGAAGACAAGAATTTTACCATTTCAGGGTGGGGCGGCAAGGATTCAAGGATTTCAAGGATTTCAAGTCTAGGTCGGCCATCAACGATAGACATCCGAGCGGCGGCGAACACGGACGATCGTGATCTCTTCAGGTGCAATTGTGAAGATGACACGGTAATCCCCAACGCGAAGTCGAAAGTGGCCCTGCCATTCTCCTATGAGCGCCTTGACATCGCCGGCGCCGGAATCCGCATATTGGGTCAAAGCGTGAAGGATACGCACAGCGATTTCGCGGTCGATGTCACGCAATTCATCTCGTGCGGAGTGTGGCCATACGAACCTCATCGCAGGCCGAATTCCCGGAGGATTTCCTCGTGGGGAACCACTCTTCCCGCGCGGACGTCGTCGCGTGCCCGTACGATTGCTCTGGCGTCCTCTTCAGTGACCGGCTCGTCATCGGGCTCCGCCGAGAGAACTGCCCGATACGCCTGACTCGCAGCCAGGAACTCCAGAAAGCGCGTGGCCGCAAGAAGTTCCTCTTCCGGAAGCCGGTTAACCAGATCATGGAGTGTGTCGCGGCTCAGTTGAAGCTCCTCCCCTTAGCGTACTCTATAGCTCTTCGTCACACCAACGCTACGCGCAGATTACGAAGGGCCCGGTAGCGACCGCGACGAGTACATCCGGAGAGCTGGGGCTAGCGGCGGGCCCAATAGCGGTCGCGGGTGCGGATGTTGAGGTCTTTGCGGCGGGTGGTGAGCTGGAGTTTGCGAAATTCGGAGACGCGGACGGGCTGATCGGAGACATAGCCGATGCTGTACTGGTTGCGGAGTTCCTGCTGGATGGACTGGAAGACCTGATCGATGGGGTGTTTTTTGGAGACTTCGGCGTAGGCGCCTCCGGTTTCGCGGGAGAGTTTGGAGAGGGCGTAGGGGTTGGCTCCGTAGCCGGAGAAGAGGATGGAGTAGATGAGGGTGTCGGCGCGGTGGGCAGCGTCGATGGCCTGGGACAGCGTGGCCTCGCTGCCATTGTCCTCGCCGTCGGTGAGGACGATGAGGGCCTTGCGGCCGGTGAGGGGTTTCATGACGTTGTCCGAGGCGGAGACGATGGCGTCGTAGAGGAGGGTGCCGCCTCCGCTGCCCTGGAACTGGAGTTCTCGGCGGCTGGGGGTATCGACGAAGGCGAGGGCGTTGTCGAGGTCGCGGCGGGAGGAGGTGAGGGGTTGGGTAATGACAACGGCGAAATCGAACTGCATGAGGAAGACTTTGTCTTTGGTGTCGCGGAGGACCTGGTCGAGGAAGCGGGAACTGGCTCCACGTTCGGCGTCGAGGACACGCTGCTGGCTGAGGCTCGTGTCGACGAGGAGGCCGAGGGTGAGGGGGAGATCGGATTCGGTGGAGAAATAGCGGATGGTCTGGGGGCGGCCGTTCTCGAGGAGGGTGAAGTCGTCCCTGGAGAGGTCGTGGATGAACTGGCCTTTCCTGTCGCGCACGGTGGCAAGGAGGTTGACGACTTTGACGTCGGCGGTGAAGGAGGTTGTGGGTTCTTCCTGGGCGAGGAGGGGGAGGGCGGTGAGGGAGAGGAAGAGGCGGCGGGAGAGGGCGGGGCGCATGTGGAGGGTGGGACGTGTGGGGAGGTGGGGAGGTTGCGAGCGTGGGGAACTATTAAGTTTTGCAAATGTGGGGGCTTCCGGAGTGCGGGGAAGGAACGTTGCCGGGGAGTGGGGCATCCACCAAGAGTGGAGGCGCATATGAACAACCGGGAAAGAAAATACAAAAAGATAGCAAGATACGCGGCGTTCGCTCTGGGGGCGTGTGTGGCCTTGCCGGCGTTTGGGCAGTATGGGCCGCCACCGTCGTTCCAGCCGGAGGAGTTGGATCGACTGGTGGGACAGGTCGCTTTGTATCCGGATCCGTTGCTGGCGCATGTTTTGACGGCGTCGACGTACCCGGAGCAGATTCCGGGGGCGGCTTCGTGGTCGAGCCAGCACCGGTATCTGAGTGGCGAGCAGTTGGCGCGGGCGATTGTCGAGGACCGGCTGCCGTGGGATTACAGTGTGCAGGCGCTGCTGCCGTTTCCGAACGTGCTGGACATGATGGCCGGGGATATGGGGTGGACGCAGCAATTGGCGAATGCGGTGCTGGCGGACCGTGTGGGGGTGATGGACGCGGTGCAGCGGATGCGGCGGCAGGCGCTGGACAACGGGTATCTGCGGAGTTCGCCCGAGGAGCGAGTGGCGGTGGATCACTACGGGCAGATTCAGATTCTGCCGGCGCAGGACGGGTATTACTACGTGCCGGTGTATGATCCGCGGGTGGTGTATGTGCGTCCGCGGCCGGGGATCCGGATTGGGGTAGGGATCACGTTCGGGCCGCGGATCTTTTTGGGGGCGGCGTTTGCGCCGTATGGATGGGCCGGGCCGGGGTTTGACTGGCGGGCGCATACGGTGATCATCGACCGGCGGCCGTGGGAGCGGACGTGGGCGAACCGGCAGCGGTATGAGTACCGGTATACGGCTCCGCCGCCGCGGGCGGCAGGTCCGCGGGTGGAGCGGCATGAGCGGGAAGTGAAGGACCATGGCGAGCGCGGCCAGGGGAAGGGTAAGGAACGGGAACGGGGGCGCGAGCATGAGCGGCGGCAGTAATGCCCTGGCGCGGGCGGCGATGGCGCACTGGAGCCGGAGCCCGGACGCGGAATGAAGTATCATTTCCCGTAGACTTGGTCCCGTAGACTTGGGCTGGAGGGGAACTTGTCAGAGGCAGCCGCGCCAGGCTCACCGGATCCCGCTCTCGATAGCACGCTTCCGTCAAGAGACGTTCCGCCGCAGGCGGCAATAGGCCCCTACCAACTGCTCCGGATGATTGGAGAAGGGGGGCTGGGTGAAGTCTGGCTGGCGGAACAGAAGCATCCGGTGCGCCGCCGGGTAGCGGTGAAGCTGATCAAAGCGGGCATGGATTCGCGCGAGATCATCGCGCGCTTCGAATCGGAGCGGCAGGCGCTGGCGCTGATGGATCACCCCACAATCGCCAAGGTTTACGATGCCGGATCCACCGATCGAGGGCTTCCTTACTTTGCCATGGAATATGTGCGCGGCCTGCCCATTACCGCTATTGCGATGATCGCCGGTTGACCTTGGCCGAGCGTCTGAAGCTGTTTATCCGGGTTTGCGAGGGCGTCCAGCATGCGCACCACAAGGCGATCATCCACCGTGACCTGAAGCCATCGAACATTCTGGTGGGGGAAGTGGACGGCAAGCCGGAACCGAAGATCATCGACTTCGGTGTCGCCAAGGCGCTTTCCCAACGGCTTACCGCGGCGACCATGTTCACGCGTGCCGGTTCCATCATCGGGACGCCGGAATATACCGGAATATATGAGTCCGGAACAGGCCGGCAGCGTGGGGGAGGACGCCGGTACGCGGGCCGATGTTTACTCGCTGGGCGTCATCCTCTACGAGATGTTGGTGGGCGCGCCGCCGCACGAATACCGGAATCTTAGCCTCGAGGAAATGCTGCGCAAACTGCGCGAAGAAGATGCCAGAGCGCCCAGTTCGAGGGTCCGCACGATGGGCGGACAGTCCACGGCCGCGGCCCGCCATCGCCGAACCGAGCCGCGCCGGCTGACGCGGCAACTGCGAGGGGATCTGGATTCGATCGCTCTGAAGGCGCTCGAAAAGGAGCGGGGCAGACGTTACGGCTCGCCATCCGAACTGGCGGCGGATTTGGAACGGTACCTGAGGAACGAGCCAATTGCGGCGCGCTCAGCCGGAGTGTTGTACCAGGCTCGCAAGTTTTTTGCGCGCCACCGCGCGGGAGTGGCGGCGGGTCTGGCCCTTGCGGCGTTGTTAGCCGCCTTCGCCGTGACCCAGGCGGCGCAACTCAAGCGGATCACCCGCGAGCGTGACCGCGCCGACCTGATTACGAATTTCATGATCAGCATGTTTCGCGTGTCGGACCCAAGTGAAGCGCGGGGCAGGAGCGTAACAGCCCGGGAACTGCTGGACCAGGCCTCCACCGGCATCGATACCGGGTTGACGAACGATCCGCTGCTGCGGGCGCGCATGATGCAGATCATGGGGACGGTGTATGCAAACCTCGGGATCTACACGCAGGCGGAGTCGCTGTTTCAGCGGGCTGAAGGAATCCGGAGTTCCACATTGGGGCGAGAGAATCCCGAAACTCTGCGATCGGCCAATAGCCTGGTAGATGCGGTTTTCCGGCAGGGACGCTATGCCGAGGCGGATAAAATGGCCCGGGCATCGCTCGATGTGGAGCGCCGCGTTCTTGGGCCGGAACATCCGGAGATCTTGAGTCTTCTGGACAGTCTGGCTGGGATACTGGACAAGGAAGGGCGCGAGCGGGAGGCGGAGAGGATGCTTCGCGATACGCTCGCTGTTGAGCGGCGGGTGCTCGGTCCGGCCAATCCAGCCACTCTCCGGTCCCTGGAGCATCTTGCGCCGTTCTTGAAGGGCGCGGAAGCAGAGAAACTGAGCCGGGAGGTATTCGAGACTCGAAGGCGTATTTTGGGCCCCAATCATCCGGAAACGCTGGCATCGATGAATAATCTGGCGATCGTCCTGGCCGATCGAGACGAGGCGGAGAAACTGATGCTGGAAGCAATACAGATCGAGCGCCGTGTTCTTGGTCCGGACCATCCGAAAACCCGGAATTCCATTCGCAACGCGGTGATATTGCTCATGGGCAACGGACCGGGAGGCGGAAAGTTTGCAGAATGAACTGCTCGAAAGCTTGCGCCGGACCGTGGCGCCAACTGACCCGAGGATAGCCGCAAGTTTGTATACGCTGGGCTGCATCTACGCGCGATCCGGACAGGCGGATCGGGCAATCACTATGATTGGTGAGGCTCTGCGCCGCGGGTTTACGCCTCTGGCCGCGAAACTCGATCAGGATCCGGACCTGGCGTCTCTCAAAGCCGACCCGCGCCTTCGCTCACTCGAAAGGTACAGGCAGACGGACGCCGGGAAACACTAACGGGCAGTACATGCGCGGGAGTTAGCGGAAGGTGACAAAGCCCCAGTGTTCGGGCACGTGCATGTTGATGACGCCTTGGGGTGACCAGACCCAATTGTCCTCCTTGGCTCCGGGTGGTTTGGGGGAGGGCCATTCGACGCGGGAGAAGTTGACGCGCCAGGTGTCGCCGGGTTTTGGCGGGAGGCTCATGCGGGCGCGGGGGCCGAAGGCGGACCAGGGGAAGGCGATCTCGAGGGTCCAGCCGGTGTCGTGATCCCGAGAGTTGTTGATGGTTCCGTTGATGTGGACGGCGGTGCGGAGGCCGGGGATTTCCCAGGAGTTGTCGGCTTTGCCGCCGTCTTTGTAGGGCTTGGGGAGGAAGAGGTCCCAGCCGGTGTTGAGGGCGTTCATTTCGAATTCGAAGTATTCGAGGCCGTCGCCGTTGGGGTCGATGAAGACTTCGAAATCGTTGTCGTGGAAGATGACGGAGTCGTGGCGGGTGAGGGTGGCGGAGACGTTGGGTTCCTCGAGTTCGGCGGCGATGTAGAAGTATTGCGAATCCCAGAGCATTTTGGCGCGGGTGCGGAAGCGAGGTCTGGGGCGGCGCGGGCCTTCGATATCGACGAAGCCGGAGGTCCAGGGGGCGGCTTGCCAGGCGGGGTCATCGAGTTTGCCGTCGATGCGGATAGGCGTGGCGGCGCGAGGGCAGGAGTAGGAATAGGGTTTGGTTGGGGCCTGGGGGAAGGCGGCTGTCGCGAGTAGGAACGGGATAAGGATTCGCATAATTGATTGCCGTACACTGTCATCATGCCAGTGAACACATCGCGCCGTTTGTTTCTCGCGCAGGCTTCGGCGGCGGCCATGGGGAGCGAGGGGAAGCAGAAGATCGTGTCGGTGAAGGCGGCTCCGCTGCGGCTGTTGCCGGCGTCGCGATTCGGGACGAAGAAGTTCACTTCGGATTACGATCCGGCGCGGTTCCGGTGGTTCGGCCCGTTCTCGCAGTTGACGGGGGCGATTCTGGTGCAGATCAAGACGGACCAGGGGTTGACGGGGTACGGGATGGGCGGCGGGGGGACAGCGGCGATCCACATCATCGAGCACCATCTGCAGGATCTGTTGCTGGGGGCGAATGCGCTGAACGTGG
>JADLBD010000102.1 GCA_020847975.1 Bryobacterales bacterium
CCCACCATCAAGGCTTCGCACCCGCTCCGTGAGGCAAGAATCGACGTCCAGGAAATCCCTGGCAAGCCGGGAGCCTATCGCGCGGTTGCGTTCCTGCGGCCCCATTTCCAGCTCGACGAACTGACAGTTTCGTTGCGCCTGGTAGCTGAACTCCCCGCGCCGGCCAAGAAGTAACCGGCGAAGGATAACCTTCCTGGAGAGTTACCGCACCTGACTCTTCGTAACTGATAGAACAACACTTTGAGCTGAGAGGAGAATTCTCGAATATGTCGCAATTTGATGCATTCCTGAAGATCGATGGGATCAACGGGGAAACTGACGACAAGATGTTCCCGCAGCACATTGAGCTGCTTTCCTATTCGTTCGGAGCCACGCAGACCGGTAGCTTCGCCTACGGCGGCGGCGGTTCCACCGGTAAAGTCCAGTTCCAGGACTTCCACTTTACCAAGCGCGCTGACGACGGCACGCCCCACCTCTTCGACGCCTGCTGCAGCGGCAAGCACATCCCCAAGTGCGAACTGCTCGTGCGCAAGGCGACCGGCGACGGCGGCCAGCAGGTCTTCTACAAGGTGACCTTCGAGGATGTGCTGATTTCCAGCCAGACCGTCAGCGGCCAGGGCCACGGCGACCCCATCCCCACGGAGTCCATCAGCTTCAACTTCGCCAAGATGATCATGGCGTACGGCAAGCAGGACGCCAAGGGCAAGGTGGGCGCTCTGGTTCCCAAGGGCTGGGATCAGAAGAAGAACGCCAAGGTCTAACCTGCGCGCGCTTCTTGCTGATTGTAGCGGAAATGACGCATGGCGCCGGCCGGCTCTGACCAGCCGGCGCCATGCGCCCGACTCTCTTGTTCTGATCGTTTCTGATTCAAATTCCAGGCCAACTCCGCGGGGCTGCCACGCGGGCAGATTAATCGAGTAAACAATGACATCCAGGGAACTATTCCAGGCCGGCAAGCTGACTGAGGCCATCCAGGCGCTGAGCGCCGAGTTGCGTGACAACCCCAGCGATTCCAAGAGACGAACATTTCTGTTCGAACTGCTTTGCTTTGCCGGCGATTTCGACCGCGCCCGCAAACACTTGGAATTGCTGGCAAAGGAAAACCAGAAAGCGGGCATGGGCGCTCTCCTCTACGAGGGGCTGATGAACTCCGAGCGCACCCGCAATGAGACTTTTGAAAAGAAGGAATACCCGTTCGTTCCCGCCGGCGCTTCCCGCGGCGGCACCCTGAACGGCGCCCCCTTTGAATCCATGGAAGACGCCGATCCCCGTATTGGCGCCCGGCTCGAGGTCTTCACTGCCGGAGCCTATCTGTGGATCCCCTTCGAGCATATCGATTCCATCACCATCGAACCTCCGAAGCGTCTTCGCGACCTGCTTTGGGCGCCGGTTCTCATCCACACCGCCGAAAGCTTCAAGGGCGCGGAGTTGGGCGAATGTCTCCTCCCCGTCCTCTGTCCGTTCTCCTTCAAACACTCCGATGACAATGTCCGGCTCGGCCGCTCCACGGTCTGGGAATCCGAGGATGGCAAGGACATCCCCTTCGGCCAGAAAATGTTTGTCGTCGACGGCGAGGATTTCCCGCTGCTCGACATTCGCAAGATCGAGTTCCACGCGGCCGAAGCGCGGGCCGCATCCGCCGGCGAGGCCGGAGAAACAGCGGCGAGCTGATCCTCGCTACCTTGGAACGGCGCCGGCGCAAGCTTCGCGGCAGATACCCTTGTCCGCCATGCGCCGCCGCCACGGTTAAGTTTGACCCATGCCCAGGGATAACGATCAGATTGTTTCGCTGCCGATCCTCGACAGACTCACGGATCAGGAGCCGAATCTCGCCTCCGATCCCCCCCTCACGAGGGCTCAAACCGTGCGCCTGCTCAAAGCCTCGCTGCGCCGCGACCTCGAGTGGCTGTTCAACTCCAGGGCCAATCACGAATGTCCCCCTGCCGCCGAACTGCCCGAGGTGGCCAAATCCGTTTACAATTACGGTTTGCCTGACTATACGCACCTCAGCCTCAGCAACTTTGGAGACCGCCAGCGCCTGCAAAAGCAGTTGGAACTGGCCATCAGCCTCTTCGAGCCGCGCCTCGACGGCATCACCGTCCACCTTCTCGACAACAGCTTCGATCCCGGCCGCGCCCTGCGCTTCCACATCGACGGCATGCTCAGAATGGACCCCGCCCCGGAGCACATCTCCTTCGACACCGTGCTCGATATTCCGACGGGGGAGTACCAGGTGAGGGATTCCAGTGCGGGATGACTTCCTTCCTTATTACGAGAAGGAACTCAGCTACCTCCGGCAAATGGGAGCGGAATTTGCCGTCAAGTATCCCAAGATCGCATCCCGCCTGTTCATGGAGCCCGACAAGTGCGACGACCCGCACGTTGAGCGCATCATCGAATCCGTCGCCTTCCTCGCCGCCCGCGTGCATCTCAAGATCGACGACGAATTCCCTGAGATCACCGAAGCGCTCCTCTCCATCATCTATCCGCACTACGTCCGCCCCATTCCCTCGATGTCCATTGTCGAAATGGTCCTGGACCCGGAACGCGGCAAACTCACCTCCGGCCTGAAGATTCCCCGCAACACCACGATGTATTCGAAGTCCGTCGGCGGGGACCCTTGCAAGTTCCGTACCTGCTACGACACCACCCTCTGGCCCGTCACCATCACCGAGGCGAATTACCTGCCCCCGGACCGTCTCACCCCGCCCATCAAATCCACCGAAGCTGTCGGAGCCTTGCGCCTGCAATTGCAGACCGCCCAGGATGTCCAGTTCGACAAACTCGAAATGGATGCCCTTCGTTTTTACCTTCACGGCGACAGCAAGCTGATTCACACCATCTACGAACTCCTGCTCAACAACTGCGTCCAGATCCAGATTCGCGATCCACAGAACACCCGCCGCAAGCCCATCATTCTCCAATCTTCCAGTCTCCGCGCATTGGGCTTTGCCGAAGACGAGGGGATGCTGCCCTATCCGCGCCGCTCCTTTCTTGCCTACCGGCTCTTGCAGGAGTACTTCACTTTTCCCGACAAGTTTTTCTTCCTCGAGTTGAAAGATATCGCCCATGTTTGGCGCATGGGATTCAAGGAACAGGCGGAAATCGTGTTTCTCATCCGGCCCTTCGAACTCGAGGACAGGCGTCAGGAGTTGGAGCTCAATATCAGCCCCAAAACCTTCCGGCTGGGCTGTACCCCCATCATCAATCTCTTCCCGCAGACCTGCGAGCCGATTCTGCTCGATCAGCGCAAATACGAATACCCGGTCATTCCCGACATCCGCCGCATCAACTCCACCGAGATCTTCTCCATCGAGGAAGTTGTCTCCATCGATCCCCAAACCAGGGAAAAGAAGACCTTCGAGCCCTTTTATTCATACCGCCACGCCGCCACGCGTGATAACAAGCAGACCTTCTGGGTGGCCAACCGCCGCCCCTCGGAACGGCGCAACGACGAAGGCACAGATATCCATCTCTCGCTTGTCGACCTCTCGATGCGCATGGTGCGGCCGGACGCAGATACCCTGACCGTCCGCACCCTCTGCACCAACCGCGATCTCCCCTCCCGCCTCCCGTTTATGAGCGAAACGGGGGACTTCAATATTGAGGGAATGTCCGCCCTACAGAAGATCGTCTGTCTGCGGAGGCCCACATCCCCGCTGCGCCCTCCCGTCGGCAAGGGCATCTTCTGGCGTCTGATCTCCCACCTCTCGCTCAACTACCTCTCACTGGTCGAAGAGGGCAAGGATGCCCTCCAGGAGATCCTCAAGCTGTACAATTTCACTGACTCCGTGTACACCGCCAAACAGATCGACGGCATTGTCGGCTTGAAGAGCAGCCGCCAGTTCGCCCGTGTGATCTCCGAGAACGGCATCAGCTTCGCTCGCGGCATCCGCGCCGAGGTGACCTTGGATGAGGAGCAGTTTGTCGGCGGCGGTGTTTTTCTCTTCGCCAGTGTCATCGAGTATTTCCTCGGCCTCTATGCGACGCTCAACAGCTTCAGCCAGTTGGCCGTCCATACACGCCAGAGAAAGGAGGTATTGCGGGAATGGCTGCCGCGAGCCGGACAAAGGATTCTGATGTAAGACAACCCATTCTGGCGGGCGACATCAAACAGACCCCCTGGGAGTTCCAGTTTTTCCAGTGCGTGCGCTGGCTGCAACGCATCGAAACCGAGCGCGGGCAGATCGGAAAGTTCTATCCACCGTCGCGCGAGGTGCTACGCTTCCACGCAAACCCTTCCACCGCTTTTCCGCCCTCTCAGATTCATGGCATCGAGTGGCCGGAGGAGGGGGCTATTGCGCTCACAGTGAACTTCATGGGCCTGTTCGGCCCCTTGGGCGTACTTCCCCTTTACTATTCCCAATACATCATGGCGCGCCTGCGGGCCAAGGATGGCGGCTTTTCTTCCTTCCTCGACATGTTCAACCACCGCATGATCTCGCTCTTCTATGCGGCCTGGGAGAAGTACCGCTTCTATGTGCCTTATGAGCGCGGCGAACGCGACCGGCTATCCCAATATTTGATGGACCTGATCGGCCTGGGCACCAAGGGGTTGCAACGGCGCCAGGATGTGCGCGATGATTCCCTGCTCTTTTATAGCGGGCTGCTCTCGCTTCTGCCCCGTTCGGCGCTCGCCTTGGAGCAGATCCTCTCGGACTACTTCGACGTTCCCATCCAGGTGGAGCAGTTCGTGGGAGCGTGGTATCCGCTCGAGCCGAACTCCATCTGCCGCTTTCAGCGCGGCGACAGTTATGCCGAGCAATTGGGGGTGGGCGTTGTGGTGGGCGACGAAGTGTGGGATCCGCAATCGGGCATTCGCGTGCGCGTGGGGCCGCTGACTCTGCGCCAGTATCTGGATTTTCTTCCGAATGGAACGGCCTACAAGCCGCTGAAGGCTATCACTCGCTTCTTTTCGAACGGCGAGCTGAGCTTTGAAGCGCAGTTGATCCTCAGGCGCGAGGAGGTTCCCTCCTGCGAACTCGGGGCGCTTGGCGAGGCTGGTCCCCGGCTCGGCTGGGTCACGTGGGCCAAGAACGTCCCCATGCGGCGGGATCCGGACGAGACCGTTTTCAAGATATGATTTCTAAACTCGGGAAAGGACTGCTATGGGCGTCAACCTCAAACAACTGATTGGCAAACTAAACGACGTGACGCGTAACGCGCTCGAAGGCGCGGCGGGACTCTGTCTCTCGCGCACGCACTATAACGTCGAAATCGAGCATTACCTGCTCAAACTTCTGGACTACAGCGACTCGGATGTTGCCAAGATACTGCACCAGTATGGAGTCGATCCCTCCCGGCTGACCGCTGAACTGGGCCGTTCGCTCGACCAGGTGAAGAGGGGCAATGCCAGTACTCCATCGATCAGCCCGAACATCTTCAAGCTGATGACGGAAGCCTGGACTTACGGCTCCATCGACTACGGCGCCGTCAAGGTGCGCAGCGCCTTCACGCTGCTTGCCCTGCTCTCCAATGAGGAACTCGCCCGCGTAGCGCTCTCCTTCTCCAAGGAGTTGCAGAAGATTCCCGTCGAGGGATTGAAGAAAGACCTCATGTCGATCGTCTCGGGGTCCGCGGAAGACACCATCGCCGAGATTGCCGAGGCCCCCGCCGCCGGTAAACCGCGCGTGGGCACCGGCAAGACCCCCAACCTCGATCAGTACACCGTGGACCTCACCGGCAACGCCAGAAAAGGCAAGGTGGATCCGGTGCTGGGCCGCGATTTCGAGATCCGGCAGATCATTGACATTCTCATGCGCCGCCGCCAGAACAACCCGATCCTCACTGGTGAGGCAGGCGTCGGAAAGACCGCCGTGGTGGAAGGTTTCGCTCTTCGCGTGGTGCACGGCGACGTTCCTCCGCCGCTCAAGAACGTCGAAGTCCGCACGCTGGATCTTGCTTTGCTCCAGGCCGGCGCGGGTGTGAAGGGTGAGTTCGAACAACGGCTCAAGAGCCTGATCGAGGAAGTGAAGTCCTCCCCAACCCCCATTATTCTCTTCATTGACGAAGCCCACACCATGATCGGGGCCGGGGGGCAGGCAGGACAGGGCGACGCCGCCAACCTGTTGAAGCCCGCCCTGGCGCGCGGTGAACTGCGCACCATTGCCGCCACCACCTGGTCTGAATATAAGAAGTACTTCGAAAAGGATCCCGCCCTGGCACGCCGCTTCCAGGTGGTGAAGGTGGAGGAACCGGACGAGAAGACCGCCATGATCATGATGCGCGGCATCGTCGGAGCCCTGGAGAACCACCACAAAGTCCGTGTCGTTGACGACGGCGTCTCTGCCGCGGTCAAGTTCTCCCACCGTTACATCGCCGGTCGCCAGTTGCCGGACAAGAGCGTGAGCGTACTGGATACGGCGTGCGCGCGAGTTGCCCTGGGCCAGAACGCGATTCCTCCGGCTCTCGAGAATGTTCGCCGCGAACTGGACGATCTCGAGACCCAGGAACGGGTGCTGAAGCGCGAGGAGGCCGTCGGGGCCAACCACTCCGAGCGGCTCGAGCAGATCGCCAGGCAGAAGGAAGGGACAATCGCCAGGCTGAAGGCGCTCGAGGAGCGGTTTGAAAAGGAGAAGGGGCTGGTGGAGAAGATCCGCGCCATCCGCTTCCGCCTCGAAGATCCCAACGCCAAGATGCCAGAAGGCATGGAAGAGCCCGCGGGCACGCCGCATGAGATGAAGGAAAACCTCATCGCCCTGAACAAAGAACTGGATGAGTTGCAGGGCGAAACTCCGCTGATGCGCGTGACGGTGGATTCGGTGGTGGTCGGGGAGATCATCTCCGGGTGGACCGGCATTCCCGTCGGCAACATGATGCGCGACGAAGTGAAGACCATCATGGAGCTGGAAAGGCACCTCGGCAAGCGCGTCATCGGCCAGGATCATGCGCTGTTCGCCATCAGCCAGCGCATCCGGACCAACAAGGCGCGGTTGGAAGACCCCAAGAAGCCTATCGGCACCTTCCTTCTGGTGGGCCCGAGCGGCGTGGGAAAAACGGAGACGGCGCTCACCCTTGCCGACATGCTGTACGGCGGCGAGCACAACGTCATCACCATCAATATGTCCGAGTTCCAGGAAGCGCACACGGTGTCCACATTGAAGGGTTCGCCTCCAGGATACGTGGGCTATGGCGAGGGCGGCGTGCTGACGGAAGCCGTGCGGCGCCGTCCGTACTCGGTTGTACTGCTGGATGAGGTGGAGAAGGCGCACCCCGATGTCCTGGAGCTGTTCTTCCAGGTCTTCGACAAGGGCATGATGGAGGATGGGGAAGGCCGGGAGATCGACTTCAAGAACACGATCATCATCCTCACTTCGAATGCCGCTACCGATTCGATGATGAAGCTGCTGGCCGACCCCGAAACCGCCCCGTCACCGGATGGCCTGATCAAGGCGGTCAAGCCGGAACTGGACAAGATCTTCAAGCCGGCGTTCCTGGGCCGCCTGGTGATCATTCCGTACTATCCGATCCGCGATGAAGCGATGAAGCTCATCATCCGCCTGAAGCTCGGCAAGATCCAGAAGCGGATCCTGGAGAACCACAAGATCGAACTAAGCGTCACGCCGGAGTTGGTGGATGAGGTGGCGACGCGCTGCACGGAAGTGGAAAGCGGCGCCCGCAACGTGGATAACATCCTCACCAACACGCTGCTGCCGGACATCTCGCGACAGTTGCTCGCCGCGATGGCGGAGGGAGTGAAACTGAGCGAGATCCATGTGGCTGTTGGGGAAAATGGCCAGTTTGTCTATTCCTAACCGTTAGTTCAGAGGCGGCGGGAGGCGTCATTTTTCTCCGTGGAGGATGATAACGCCCGCCGCTTTTTTGCGCGTATCTATATTGGAGCCGGAAACGGTCTACACTAATCCGGAGGAGGTTGGTCCATGCCTGAATACACACAAACCGATCGCCCGATCAAGGTAAAAACGCCCCTTGGCGACGATGTCCTGCTGCTTGAAAGGTTTGACGGCAAGGAAGCGATCTCGCAACCGTTTGAGTTCCACCTCCACATGGTCTCCACGCAGAAGGCGCTCGACCTCAATTCGCTGATCAACCAATCGATTACCCTCTACCTGCGGCTGCCCGACAACAGAACTTACCGCTTCATCAACGGCAAATGCCGCAGCGCCCGGCAGCTCGAACTCGACATGGGGCTCACCACCTACCAGTTGGAAATGGTCCCCTGGCTGTGGTTTCTAACTCAAAGAACCAATTGCCGCTTCTTTTTGGACAAGACCGTCCCGGAAATCCTGGAAGCGATCTTCGGCGAACATGGCGGCGACTTCAATATGTCCCTCACCCGCGGCTATGAGAAGCGCAAGTATTGCGTTCAGTTCCGCGAGACGGATTTCAACTTCGTCAGCCGCCTGATGGAGGAGGAAGGCATCTCCTATTACTGGCAGCAGAGCGAGTCGAGCCACACGATGGTCCTCATGGACGCTCCCTCGAGCGTCAAGCCGTGCCCGGTCCAATCCACGGTCAAGTTCGCCCATCAGATCTACGTCGAAGAACCTGAGGATTTCATCCACACCCTGGATTTCGAGCGCTCGTATCGTACCGGCAAGGTGTTCCTTGCCGAGTTCGATTTCACCAAGCAGTACGACCCGTTCACAACCAATGTCAGCGGCAAGTACAGCCAATCGGAGAAGTACGATTTTCCGGGCTACAAGTGGAACGGCCCCGGGATGGACAAGCTTGCCCGGGACTGGCTGGAAATGGAGGAGTGGCCGGAGAACCTGGTGCGGGGCCACAGCACCGTGCGCGCATTCACCCCTGGCTACAAGTTCACACTCACGGAGCATTTCAACAGCGCCATCAACCAGCCGTATTTGCTGTTGGCTGTCTATCATCGTGCGGAAGGAAGCAACTTCCGATCGGAACTGGAGGAGCCTTTCCGTTACACCAATACCTACGAGGCGATGCCTTCGGCCATCCCGTACCGCCCTCCGCGGCTCGCCATCAAGCCCACCATCAAGGGCACTCAGACCGCCATTGTCGTCACCGATGTTGCGGGCGAAGAGATTTACCCCGATAAATACGGGCGCGTGAAAGTGATGTTTCACTGGGACCGGGAAAGGAAGAACTCCTGCTGGATCCGTGTGTCGCAATCCTGGGCGGGCAACAAGTGGGGATGGATCACGATTCCGCGAGTGGGGCAGGAGGTGGTGGTCAGCTACATGGAGGGCGATCCCGACCGCCCGCTGATCACCGGCCGCGTGTACGACGAGATGCAGCAGGTGCCCTACATGCTGCCGGATCACAAGACGGTCAGCACGTGGAAATCGCGCAGCAGCAAGCAGGGCGGCGAATCGAACTACAATGAAATCCGCATGGAGGATTTGAAGGGCTCGGAACAGTTGTTCATCCACGCCGAGTTCCAGCGCGATGACCGCACCAAGCAAGAGATGCGGGAGTACGTAGGCGGCTCGCGCCACCTGATCGTGAAGCAGGATCAACGGGAAGACATCACCGCGAACAAGCACCTCAAGGTGGGCGGCGACCAGAAGGAGAAGATCGGCGGGAAGTATTCGCTCAACGTGGGCGGCAACCAGCAGAACAAGGTGGGCCAGAACGCGGCGCTCGAGGCAGGCATGGAGATCCACATCAAGGCCGGGATGAAGCTCATCCTGGAGGCGGGCATGCAGGCCACGCTGAAGGGCCCCGGCGGATTCGTGGATGTCAGCCCCGCCGGAGTGACGATCCAGGGCACGATGGTTCTGATCAACAGCGGCGGGGCGGCGGGATCCGGCAGCGGCTGTAGCCCCGAGGATCCGACGGCTCCGGATCAGGCCGACGACGGGACGAAGTTCACCAAGATGTAGGCCGGCGGCCTGTTTAGTGATGGTATGCAGACTGTCCAGTTGCGCCGCCGGGATTAGTGTATAATGCCCGGCGGCTATGAATCGCATGGAGCAGCGCTCTTCGGGCCACGAAACGGCTTCCCGCTACGTCACCATCAAGACGATCCTGCAACGCACCGGGATCCACCGGCAGACCGTGCATTACTATCTGCGTAAGGAACTGCTGCCGCAGCCGGTGCGCACCAGCCGCACTTCCGCTCTCTACCAGAACACGACAATCGACCTCATCCAGTTGATCCAACTCCTGCAACGGCAGCAGCGCCTGAGCCTGGAGGAGATCACGGCGCTTTTCCGCCGGCACAACTACGATGTCCGCGCCATTCGCGCTGCCGCATCGCAATCCGCCGCTGCCTCCACCGGCGCCCTGCTCGGGGATCCGGCATCCGCGCCCATCGCAATCGGCGATATCGCCGAACGCCTCGATCCGCCGCCCCGGCGCGAGTGGATCGAGCAGGCGCTCGCCTCCGGCATGGTGCATTCGGAGATCCGGGACGGACGCAAGATGATCTCCGCCGGCAGCCTGGAGGCGCTCGGCGCCATCTGGGAAGGCGTACGCAGCGGCGCCTCGCTCGACGAGTTCCGGGACCTTGCGCGGCGGATGGAGCGGGAGGCGCAGGCGGAGTTCGACCATTTTCTGAACTCACTGCGAAACCTGAACGCGGTGAGTGAAGCAAGTACCCAGGTGGCGCGGCTGTTCTCGAGCCTGGAGCGCTTCGGCGCATGCCTCCGGCGGGAGGCATTGCACAGCCTGTTCATGCAGCGGCTGCGCCTGCCCGGCTATCTCTTCCTGAGCCCTAACCGCACTTATGTGTTTCCCAGCCGGACGTTTCTCCAGCGGATGGGTTTGTTTCGGGAGCTGGATCTGATCCTGCGGCAACTCGACCGCAAGCCAGACGACCTTGCGGCATGGTGGAGCCTGGCCCGCGCCAGCTATCTCAGCTCGGACTGGGTGCGGTCGCGCAGCGCCGCTGTCGAAATCCTCCGGCTGGCTCCGAACGATGCCGGCGCGGAGGCCCTTTACGGACAAGCGCTGACGTTTTTGGGGCGCATGCCGGAGGCTATCGCCTTCCTGGAAGAGGCGATCACGCACGGTCCAAACCCCATGGCCAAGGTGCGGCTGGGGCAAGCCATCGCGTTGCACGCGTATGAAACAGGTGATGCTTCGCTGCTGCTTGATGCTGTCGTGCGGCGGACGCGGCTAGCCAATGAAGCCATCCGCGAGTCTGCTGGAAACCCCGGACTTCACCGCAAAGTTCGTCTCAACGTTCTTCTGGATACGCTGCATTTCAGCGATCCGCTGGGATTGAACCGGCCTGTGGAAAAAGAGGCGCAGGCACTTTACGACGAGTTCCGCGGCCTTCCGGACAAGAAGCTGCCGGTCTTTGCCGGGATCTCCCTGGCGATGTCGAAGATGTATGTCACATACGCGCTCTATCTCATTCGCCAGCAGCAGGGGGATCCGAAAGCGGAGAAACTGCTGGCGGAGATCGCGCGGCTGGACCCTGATTGCGTGCTTGCCGGACGCGGCAACGGGCAGCCGGCTTCGACGGTTAAAGCAGCGAAAGCAGCGCGCCGCGCATCACGTCGAACGTCGCCTCGAAAGCCTGCTGGTGGGGTTCGTGGCGCGCGCCGGGGATGAATCGGGTTTCGACAGGCCCCTGACAGCAGGCGCGGATGGCCTCGAGTTGGGCGCCGGTTCCGTACTCGTCATCGGTTCCCTGCAAGGCAAACACCGGACACCGCACTTGCCGCATCTCTTTGCGGATATCGAAAGCGTCGAAAGAGGGAGCCAGCCAGGCGCCGGCCCAATTCCAGAACAACGTATCGGTTTTCTCGCCGTGATGGCGTATCAGGCGTTCCCGCAATCCCTGGCTGTAGGCGTCCACAGCGGCGCGGATTCCGGCGCGGGTGATGTCTTCCACAAACAGGTGGGCTGCTTCGGAGAGGATTGCCCGCGGAGGCGGCGCGTTCTCGATCGCGGCGTACAGGAGGGCGATGGAGGCGCCATCGCTATGTCCGGCGAGGACGAAATCCCGTTGCTTTTCCGCCTCGAGCAGGTGATGGAGCACCTGAGCCTCCTCGTAGAGGTAGCGCGGAGTTCGCGGTTGGCACAAGTCCGGTGACCGCCCGTGCCCCTGGCGGTCATAGACGAGCGCGGGATATCCCGTCGCCTCGACGAGCTTTGCGGGAAAATCGCGCCATAGCGAAACACACCCCAGACCGTGGTGCAGGAACACCATCAACGGATGGGCCCGCCGCCCGGCAATCCGCTCCACGTACAAAGAATCGAAATGCACCTCCAAATTATAATCAGGCTTGTGAACCCGGCTTTTCTAGAACGCGCCATCGCGCTGGCCATCGAAAACGTGCTCGCCGGCGGCGGCCCTTTTGGGGCGGTGATCGTCCGCGACGGCAAGATCCTCGCGGAGGGGGTCAATATGGTGATCTCGACCAACGACCCGACGGCGCACGCCGAGGTGACGGCGATCCGCAACGCGAGCCGCGCGCTCAACGCCTTCCACATGCCCGGCTGCGAGATCTACTCGAGTTGCGAGCCGTGCCCGATGTGCCTCGGCGCAATCTATTGGGCCCATCTCGACCGCGTCTACTTCGCGGCGACACAGCAGGAAGCGTCGCAATCGGAATTCGATGACACGTTCATCTACCGGCAGATCGCCCTGCCTCCGGAATCGCGTTTGATTCCCATGATCCACGTCCCCAGCGGAGGCCGTGCGCTTGCGCCATTCCAGGCGTGGATGGAAAAAGAAGACCGGATCCGGTATTGAGGGTGAGGCGGGACTAGAACTTCTCCAACTTGTTCAACATGGACCGTGTGTTTCCGGCGCGCGGCAGGTCCACGGCGTCCACGGCCTTCCAGTTTTCGTCCATCGCTCCGATGTAGCGCGCCTTGTCGCGGTCCTGTCCCATGAAGATGACGTAGATGCCCAGGTTGGGGTAGTGCAGGAGGCGGTATTGAATGACATCGCTTTCCTGGGAGCGCCAGCGGTCTTCGGCGGGCCGGCCCAACTTCCGGATGACGGCGTTGGCGTCATCCATGTGGCTCAGGCCGTAGGATTGCTGGACAATGCCCACGTACTGGACATTCTCCACGCCCACGCGCCCGCGGAAGAAACTGACCACGATGAAGGTAAGGATTATCCCCGCGGCGAGCACGCCGAGGATCAGCTTTCCGATGCGCGATTCAGCTCCCTCGTTGAGCCGCATGGCGGCAACGGGGGAGACCGGCGGTGGAGGCGCCGGCGCGGGTGGACGCGCGTAATCATTCACCGCCCTCGGCATTTCAATTACCCGCCGCTCATGCGGCCAGAGGGCGCCGGCGTTGTACTCGAGTTCCCGCTTCAACCCGACGATCATCACTGGTTCGTCAATGCGGGAAACTTCTCCCAAAAAGCGGCGCGGGACCCAGACTTCCTGTCCGGTCTTGGAGTTCTTCACGAGAATCTCGGACCAGGTGGCCTTCTCGAAAATCCACTCATTGTGCTCGATGTTCAGCACGGGCGGATAGAAGGAGAAAGGACGCGGACCCATCGATTCCAAAGACGGCGGGATAGGAGGGATAGACATGGGGTCGCCCGTTGCTTCTATATTAGCTTACGTTCCTCATGGGCAAATTCATGCGTTATCCTCAGGGTACACCGAGGATAGATGAAAAGAATCGCACTCGCTTTCACATTGACAGGACTACTCGCGCTCACGGTATCCGCTCAGTCCGGGCAGGAATCCGGCAAGGCCGGCGAACAGAAAAGCTCCGCCGCAAAGGCCGAGCCCAAAGAAGAGTCGTCCGTGACGGAACACACCATCGTTCTGAACGGGCAAAACATCGCTTACAAGGCGACGGCCGCAACCATCATATTGCGAAACGAGAAAGACGAGCCGGCGGCCAGTGTCTTCTATGTCGCTTACACACGCAATGGCGTGGACGGCCTCGATCACCGGCCGCTGGTGTTCATTTACAACGGGGGACCGGGGGGATCCTCGGCGCCGCAGCATATGGGCGCCTTCGGGCCGAAGCGGGTGGTGACCGTGGATGCGGGTCCGACGCCTCCGTCTCCGTACAAGGTGGTGGACAACAAGGGTTGTCTTCTCGACGCCGCCGATATGGTTTTTATTGATCCTGTGGGAACCGGATACAGCAAGCCGCTCGGGAAAGCGACAGGGAAAGATTTCTGGGGTGTGGACGAGGACGTGAAGTCGCTGGCGCAGTTCATCCGGCGCTATGTGGGCAGGAACCAGCGCTGGAACTCGCCGAAGTTTCTCATAGGCGAGAGCTACGGAACATTCCGCAATGCGGCTTTGTCGAACTATCTACAGTCGAAGGACGGCATGGACTTCAACGGGTTGGTGATGATCTCCACGGTGCTTGACTTGCGCCAGTTGCTGTTCGGCACGGGTGACGACCTTTCCTACGTTTTGTACTTGCCGAGCTATGCGGCAACCGCCGCCTATCACAAAATGCTGAAAGATCCGCCGCGGGATCTCGGGGCCTTTCTCGAGGAGGCGAGGCAATTCGCCGCCACGGAATACTTACAGGGTCTGCAGCAGGGCTCCGCCCTGAACGCTGATGAACGAGGGAGACTGCTGAAGAAGCTTTCGCGATTCACGGGATTGGATGAGGATTACCTGTCGAAGGCAAACCTGCGGGTGAACCTCGGGCAGTTCATGCAGGAGTTACAACGCGCCCGCGGTTTGACCACGGGGCGGCTCGATGCCCGCTTCTCCGGCCAAAGTTTCGACCTGTTGAGCGAATACGCCAAGTACGATCCCATGATGCCTGCCGTATTCGGCGCGTTTGTCGCCTCCCTCCATCAATATGTCACGAAGGAACTGAAATTCACCTCGAACGAGGATTACGTGCTGCTGAGCAGAGAGGCCAATGCCCATTGGAATTGGAAGCGGGGCTCGGGGGCGGGCGCGTGGCCGGGTTCTCCGAATGTCGAAGACGATCTGGTGGAAGCGATGATCAACAATCCCAATCTGAAGGTGCAGGTGGAAAACGGCCTCTACGATCTGGCGACGCCGTTTTATGCCACCGAATACACGATGGACCATCTCAACCTGCCGGCCAAACTGCGAAAGAACATTGAGCAGAAATACTACGACGCGGGTCACATGATGTATCTGCATGAGGAGGCCCTGGAGAAACTGAAGGCGAACATCGCGCAATTTATTACCAGCAACTCCGCGCGTTAGGAACGACGTCCTGACACGGCGCCTGCCGTAGCGGAATAATCTAGTCAGGTAAACTACCGCTTATGTCCATACGCAAGGAAGATGCCCTGGAGTACCACCGGCTGCCCACTCCAGGGAAGATCGCCATCACCCCGATCAAGCCCTGCCGCACGCAGCGGGACTTGAGTCTTGCTTATTCCCCCGGAGTCGCCGTTCCCTGCCTCGAGATCGAGCGCGACCCGGCGAAGGTATACGACTACACCGCGAAGGGGAACCTGGTGGGCGTCGTCACTAACGGCACCGCCGTGCTGGGACTGGGCAATATCGGTCCGGCCGCGGGCAAACCCGTGATGGAGGGCAAGGGAGTTCTCTTCAAGCGTTTCGCCGATATCGATGTGTTCGACATCGAGTTGAACACCAAGGACCCGAAAGAGATCATCCGAGCCTGTCAGATGATGGAGCCGACTTTCGGCGGCATCAACCTGGAAGATATTCGCGCTCCCGAGTGCTTCGAGATCGAAGAGGAATTACGGCGCACCATGCAGATCCCCGTCTTCCACGATGACCAGCACGGGACGGCGATCATCGCGGGGGCGGCATTGCTCAACGCCGCGGAACTTGCGGGCAAGCCGCTCGACACGATCAAGGCCGTTTTTAACGGAGCCGGGGCGAGCGGGATCGGCTGCGCGGAGCATTTCATCCGCCTGGGCGTGCGGAGAGAGAACATTCTCATGTGCGACACGCACGGCGTGCTGTACACGGGCCGGACGGAGGGGATGAACCAATACAAGGCGCGCTTTGCGCGGGACACGGCGGCGCGAACGCTGGAGGAAGCCATGCAAGGCGCGGATGTGTTCTTCGGGCTTTCCGCGGCGAACTGCGTGACGCCGCAGATGCTGCTCGGGATGGCCGCGAATCCGATTGTTTTCGCCATGGCGAATCCCGACCCGGAGATTCCCTACGACCTGGCGGTGGCCACGCGAAGCGACATCATCATGGCCAGCGGGCGTTCGGATTATCCGAACCAGGTGAATAACGTCCTCGGCTTCCCGTTCATTTTCCGGGGCGCGCTGGATGTGCGCGCCTCCACCATCAATGGTGAGATGAAACTCGCGGCTACGCGCGCGTTGGCGGCGCTCGCCAAGGAAGACGTTCCGGATTCGGTGATGCGGGCCTATGGCGTGGAGCACATGGGATTCGGCCGCACCTACATCATTCCCACGCCGTTCGATTCCCGGGTGCTCATCTGGGTGGCCTCGGCGATCGCGAAGGCGGCCATGGACAGCGGGGTGGCCCGCAATCCCATTGACATCGAGGAATACAAGGAGCAGCTTGCGCGCCGGTTGGGGAAAGCTCAGGAAGTCACGCGAGTTCTCATTCACAAGGCGCAGCGGAGCCCCGTGCGCGTGGTCTTTCCCGAAGGCGAGGAGCCGAAGATTCTCCGCGCCTGCCAGATTCTGAAGGACGACGGCATCGCCAAACCGATCCTCCTCGGGCGGCGCGAAGTGATTCTGCGCAAGGCTGCCGATCTGCGGCTCGATATCGGCGATCTGCGAATTGTGGATCCGGCGGCCGATACGCATTTGTCGCATTACGCCGATGGGTTCTATCATTTGCGGCAGCGCAAGGGCGTGACGAAGAACGAAGCGGGGCAGCAGATCCTGGAGCCGGTTTTGTTCGGGTCGATGATGGTGCGCCTGGGGGACGCTGAGGCGCTGGTTGCCGGGCTCACGCGGCACTACCCGGACACCATCCGTCCCGCTCTTCAGGTGATCCCGCTGCGCGAGGGGTGCCGCCGTGTTTCCGGCATGTACATGCTGATTACGCCGCGGGGGCAGGTCTATTTCCTGGCCGATACCACGGTGAACATTGATCCGAATGCGGAAGACCTTGCCGAAATCGCCATCGAAGCGGCGCGCACGGTGGAGGGCTTCGACGTAGTGCCGCGGGTGGCCATGCTGTCGTTTTCGAACTTCGGCAGCACACGCCACTCACTCGCCGACAAGGTGCGCCGCGCGGTGGAGATTGCCGCGGTGCGCGCTCCGGATCTCGTCATCGACGGAGAGATGCAGGCCGATACGGCCGTGGTGCCGGAGATACTCGAGGAGACCTATCCCTTCAGCCGGCTCAAGGGCGGGGCGAATGTTCTCATTTTTCCGAATCTGGAATCGGGCAATATCGCCTACAAGCTCCTGATGCGGATTGGGGGTGCGGAGGCGATCGGCCCGATTCTGATGGGGCTGTCGAAGCCGGTGCACGTGCTGCAACGCGGCTGCGAGGTCTCCGACATTGTGAATGTGGCCGCGATAGCCGTGGTGGACGCCAATCGCTCCGCCCGCGCACCGGCGCGTTAGAGAGCCGCCGGGACATCCGGGAGATGGATTGTTCCTTCGAGGAACAGGACGGCGTTTCCGGCAATGGACACGCGATCGCCGCGGTCCTCGCAGAGCAGTTCGCCTCCGCGGGCGGAGATCTGGCGGGCGTGCAGTTTTGTTTTCGCGAGCCGCTTGCTCCAATAGGGAGTCAGGGTGCAGTGGGCCGAGCCGGTGACGGGATCTTCGGGCACTCCCTTCGAGGGGGCGAAGAAACGGGAGACGAAGTCCACCTGGCGGCCGGGAGCGGTCACGATGACGGCGAAGCGGTCCACCTGCGCCAAACGCCCCATGTCCGGCGACAATTGGCGCACGTCTTCCTCGCTTTCGTAGACACAGAGGTAGTCGCGCGCAGCGAGAATCTCGAGGGGCGCCGCTCCCAAGGCGGCGACGAGTTCCGGATGAGGCGTACATTGCGCAGGCGGCCGCGCGGGGAAGTCCAGAGCGATTGAATCCCCGGCGCGAGTAACGCGGAGCGCGCCGCTTCGGGTGCGGAAGTCAATGGCATTTCCCGGGAATCCCAGTTTCTCCCACAGCACGAAAGCCGAGGCAAGGGTAGCGTGCCCGCACAGATCCACCTCGACGGCCGACGTAAACCAGCGCAGATGGAAACCTTCACCGTCTGGCACAAAAAATGCCGTCTCGGAGAGGTTGTTCTCGAGGGCAATATTTTGCAGCACCTCGCCTCCGAGCCAGGCATCGAGCGGGCAGACGGCCGCGGGATTGCCGGCAAACGGTTGTGTTGCGAACGCGTCCACCTGATAGACAGGGATTTTCATTCGCCTATTCTAGCCCGCGTGCTAGATTGGAAAGTTGCACAGATCCGTTACATGATTCCTCGCTGTGTTCATCTGTTGTTTCTCAGCGTCACTTTGAGCGCCCAAACGAATCTTTCGTTGAAGGAGGCGATATCCACCGCGCTTAAAGAACACCCTTTGCTACAGGCCGGGGCGGAACGGATTGCGGTGAGTGAGGGATTCCGGCGCCAGGCCGGGCTGATGCTGAATCCGCGGCTCGTGTTGCAGAGTGAGAATACAAGGTTCACGGGGAGACCCTCTTTTTCCTACGCTTCGGATGCCGACACGTTCGCCTACCTCACGCAGATTTTCGAGACCGCGGGGAAACGGGCGAACCGCGTCAGCCTGGCCTCGGAAGGGGTGCGGCGCGCCACGCTCGAGCGGGGGCTTACCGAGCGGCTGATTGCCTTTCGCGTGCAACAGGCGTACTGGCTTGCCGCCGGAGCGTACCAGGCGCGGCTGCTGCTCGAGGAGAACGTGAAGAATTTCCAGCGCATCGTCGAGTATCACGAAGCCAGGGTGAAGGAAGGCGCCATGGCGGAGGCCGACCTCCTCCGTGTTCGCCTGGAAGGGGAGCGGTTGGCTGTCGATCTCAACAACGCCACGCTGGATGCCGAACGCGCCCGGATCCAGCTTTACCGGGAGATGGGGCAGACCCGGTTCCCCGACGTGCGCTTCACGGATCCGCTGGAGCCCGTTCCGGATCCGCCGCCGGTGGACTTCGGGCAGGCCAACGACCGCCGTGCGGAGATGCGCCTGGCGCGGCAACTCGTCGAGCAGGCCCGTTCCAATCTGCGGCTTCAGCAATCCACCGCCAAGCCGAACGTCGAATTGCTGTTCGGATACAAGCGCACCAGCGGGTACGACACCATGGTGGGCGGGTTCCAGATGGATCTTCCTTTTCGGAACCGCAATCAGGGAAACATTGCGGCGGCCGCTTCCGACATCCGCGCGGCGGAGGCGTCGCTGGCGGCCACGGAAGCGCTGGTGCGCGCGGAGGTCAATGCGGCGCAACGCGAGGTGGAGATCCGCGGGCGCCAGATCGGCGACTCGATCAGGACGATGCGGCAGCAGGCCGACGAAACGGCGCGGATAGCCGAAGCGGCGTACCGCGAAGGCGGGACGGATCTGCTGCGGCTGCTCGATGCGCAGCGCCTTCGTATTGAAATGCAGCTATTCTATTACCGGGCTCTGGCCGACTACCGGCAGAGTATTGTAGCGCTCGAAACCGCGCTGGGGGTGATGCCATGAAGCCCGCTGTTGTTGTGATGCTTGCGCTGCTCGCCGCCGGCTGCTCGAAATCGCCGGAGGCTGCGCCCGCGGCGCAATCCGCCAAGCCCGAAACGAAACCGGCGGACAAAGACATTGTTCTCGACGCCAACCAGCAGAAGCAGGCGAATCTGGTGGTGGAAGAAGTAACGCCTCGGAGCCTGGCGCAGCATATCGAAGTGAACGGCCGGCTCTCGGTGAATGAAAACCGCACCTGGCATGTCGGCTCGATCACCGATGGCCGCATTGTGCGCGTCAACGTCAATCCGGGGGATCGCGTGCGGAAGGACCAGTTGCTGGCCGGCCTGCACAGCCACGACATTCACGAAGCCCGCGCCGAGTACCGCAAGGCCACACAGGAGTTGACGCGGCTCAAGTCGGTGCTTTCCTATGCCCAGCGCCAGCGCGACCGCGCCCACCGGCTTTATGATTTGAAGGCCGCGTCCTTGGAACAGGTGGAGCATGCCGAAACGGAGTTCAAAAACGCGCAGGTGGCCGTTGAGAACGCCGAGACGGAACTCGGCCGGACGCGCCAGCACCTGGTGGAATTTCTGCAAGTGGGCATTGACGATCACGATGAGAAGGCAGGTGAGGAACACGACCACATGGCGGATCTCATACCGGTGAAAGCGCCCGCCGATGGAGTGGTGCTGAGCCGCAATGTGACGCCGGGATCGGTTGCCAGTCCAGGCGACGAGTTGTTCGTCATCTCCGATCTTTCGACAGTTTGGATGATTGCGGCGGTCAATGAAGAGGATATTGGAAAGGTTCGTCTGGGTATGCCGGTGACCGTGCGGGTACAGGCTTATCCGGACCAGGCCTTCCCGGGCCGGGTGACCAAGCTTGGCGACCAATTGGACCCGGCAACCCGTACCGTGCCTGTGCGCGTCGAACTCGCCAACGGCCAGGGACGGCTGAAACCGGAAATGTACGCCACCGCGGAGATCAATGCAGGCGGCAGCGCCCAGGGGATTTTTATTCCCGAATCCGCCGTTCAGCAGGTGGAGGGGAAGTCCACGGTTTTCGTGCGGAAGGGGCCGGATCGTTTCGAGGCAAGGGTCATCGAGACTGGCCGGATTCTCGACCACGAGTTGGAAGTGACTCGCGGCTTGAGGGCGGGGGAGCAGATTGTTACGCAAGGCAGCTTCACGCTCAAGTCGCAGCTTCTGAAAGGATCGCTTTCCGAATAGATGCTGAACCGCATCATTGAATTCCATCTGCGCAACCGGCTGCTTGTGCTCACCGGGCTGGTGGTTCTGATTGCCACGGGCGTCTACACGGTCTACAACATCCCGATCGATGCATTCCCCGATCTGACGAACAATCAGGTGGTGGTAATTACGGAGTGTCCGGCGATGCCCCCGACGGAGGTGGAGCAATTGGTCACCTATCCCATCGAGGTGATCCTGATGGGGGTTCCGAAGACGCAGGGCATCCGCTCGGTGTCGAAGCTCGGGCTTTCGATGGTGACAGTGGTATTTGATGATGCCGTGAACGTGTACCTGGCCCGGCAGTGGATCAATGAGCGGCTACAGGAGGTGCGCGCGCGGATTCCGCAGGGGCTCGAGCCCACGCTCGGCCCGGTGGCGACGGCGTTCGGCGAAATCTATCAATACACGCTGGAAAGCAAGACGCTCTCACCGATGGAGTTGAAGACGCTGCATGAGTGGCAGATCAAGAACCAGCTTCGGGCGGTGCGCGGCATCAACGAGGTGAACACGTGGGGCGGGGAAACGCGGCAGGTGCAGATCGAGGTGGACCCCATCAGCCTCTACCGCTACGGTCTCACGCTGCGCGACGTGTTTGAACGGGTCAAGGAAAACAACTCCAATTTTGGGGGCGGCTACATCGAGCACGCCTCGGAGCAGTACACGGTTCTCGGTCTCGGCCGCGCCAATCGCATCAAGGATCTGGAGCAGATCGTACTCAGTTCCAAGGCTGGCACGCCGGTGCTGCTGAGGCAGGTGGCCACGGTGAGCGACAAGCCCATGCAGCGCCAGGGCGCGGTGCTGCGCGATGGGAAAGGGGAAACAGTCAGCGGCATGACGATCATGCTGAAGGGGGAGAATGGCGACAGTGTTTTGAAGGCCGTGAAAGCCAAGATCGCCTCCCTGACGTTACCCGAGGGGGTGCGCATTGTTCCCTTTTACGATCAGTCGATTGTGATCAACGGCACGATCCGGACGGTGCGCAAGAACCTGCTGGAAGCGGGCGGGCTTGTGATGGCGGTGCTGTTCCTGTTTCTGGGAAACTGGCGCGCCGCGGTCATCGTGGCAGCCGTGATCCCGCTCTCGATGCTGGTGGGCTTCATGGGGATGGCGTATTTCGGCATTTCGGCCAACCTGATGAGCCTCGGCGCCATCGATTTCGGCATGATCGTCGATGGCGCCATCGTGATGATGGAGAACGCCGTCCGGCGTCTGGAGCACAAGCCTGGGGAAACGGACTTCCGGGTGGTGGATCGCGTCTATCACGCGGCGGTGGAAGTGGCGCGCCCCATCGTCTTCGGCGTCTCGATCATCATCGCCGTGTATCTGCCCATCTTCGCCCTGGAGGGCCTGGAGGGGCGCATGTTCCGGCCGATGGCCATCACAGTGTGTTCGGCGCTCGCGGGATCGCTGGTGCTGGCCCTCACGTTGGTGCCCGCGGCCGCGGTGGTGGCCATGCGGGAGGGGGTCAAGCCGCATTCGGAGGGCTGGTTTCTCCGGGTGCGCGATTTCTACACGCGCTCGCTGCGGCTGGCCCTGCGGCACCGGTATGTAGTCATTCTCTGCGGTTTGCTGATGGTGGGCAGCGCGCTTGCATCGCTGGCGTTTATCGGCACGGAGTTCATGCCGCGTCTGGATGAGGGTTCGCTGTTGATCACTACGCGCAAGCTCCCGGGAATCTCGCTTTCCGATTCTGTCGAGGTGAGCAAGCGGATTGAAAAGGCGGCGCTCGAATTTCCCGAGGTGACCGGCGTTACGACCAAGCTCGGCCGCCCCGACCTCGCCACGGAGGCCATGGGGATTTATGAAGCGGACGTCTATGTCCTTTTGAAGCCTCATGAGCAGTGGACCACCGCGCACAGCAAGGAAGAACTGGTGGACAAGATGTCCGCGCGCCTCGAGCAGATTCCCGGCGTCGCGTACAACTTCACCCAGCCGATGGCCATGCGCCTGGATGAAGTGGTGTCCGGCATCAAGGCGGATGTGGCGCTGAAGATCTTCGGCGACGATGCCCACACGCTGGAGCAGCTTGCCGAGCGCAGCCTGCGCGTGCTCTCCGCCATCCGCGGCGCGGCCGATGCGCAAATGGAGATCATTTCCGGCGTCGGCGAGGTGCGCGTCCGGGCCAACCGCGCCGAACTGGCCCGCTACGGATTGAACGTTTCCGACGTGCGCGAAACCGTGGAGGCCGCCGTGGCCGGGCGCGACGTCAGCGACTACATTGAAGGGCAGCGGCGATTTCCCATCGTCATCCGCCTGCCCGAGAACTACCGCAACGACCCTGAGTCGATGAAAGAGATCCCGCTGTCGGCTCCGGGAGGGGAACGCATCCGTCTTGGCCAGGTGGCCAGGATTACGGCCGAACGCGGCCCGGAGGTCATCTCGAGGGAAAACGCGCAGCGCCGTATCGTGGTTCAGGCCAACGTCCGCGGGCGGGACCTGGGCAGTTTCGCCATCGAGGCGCAGCAGCGGATTGCCCGGCAGGTGGCGCTTCCGCCGGGCTACTCCCTCGATTGGGCGGGGCAGTTTGAAAACCAGGAGCGGGCCATGAAGCGCCTGCTGGTGGTGATTCCCGCGTCGATTTTCATCATTCTCGGCCTGCTCTATTCTACTTTCCGTTCGGTAAGGCTCTCGCTGCTGATCCTGCTCAACGTTCCCTTTGCGCTGGTCGGCGGGATAGCCGCGCTCTGGCTCCGGGATTTGAACCTCAACCTATCGGCCTCGATCGGGTTCATCGCTCTGTTCGGAGTGGCCGTGCTCAACGGAATCGTGCTGGTGAGCTACATCAACCGGCTGCGCTCGGAAGGATGGGAGACGATGGAGGCAGTGGTGAACGGGGCCGCTACGCGGCTTCGCCCCGTGCTGATGACCGCCCTGGTCGCGAGTCTCGGGTTTGTGCCGATGGCGTTCGCTACCACCACCGGAGCCGAGGTGCAGCGCCCGCTGGCCACCGTCGTGATTGGGGGATTGGTGACATCCACGCTGTTGACGCTGTTCATGCTTCCCGTGCTTTATCCGATGTTCAGCCCGAAGAAGCTGGCCGAGGATGTGGAAGAGGAAATCTACTGAAGACGGGCGCGGTTGCGCTCGTTGGTTACCAACTCATCGAAGATCGCCAGCACCTGTTTGCGGTACTCATAGACCCGCTGCAAGGTGTCGCGCAGACTCCCGCGGCGGTAATGGGTCTGCCATTTGCGCAGTGTTTCCTTGGGGATGTCAATGTCTTTCCGGATTGCATCCGCCGAGTGACCGCGCAGGAATAGCCCGTAGAACATCGCCGCCTCACGGCGCGTTGCCATCGGATCGAAATCATCGTTTCGGGGCATTCACTCGTTCTCCCAGACTCAGGCCCGGAAAAATGCCAGTATAAACATTGCTCTGGCCACTGGCAAGAGCTTCTTTACAACCTTCGGCAAACATCCCGATTCCTGTAGCCCACTGGCGACCTAAACTCATTAGAGGTGTATCCTGGTCGTGGAGTTTCAAAATGAAGAAAATCTTTGCTCTCTCCCTGGTTGCCTTGGCCGCGTATGCCGAAACCTGGTCCGGAACCATCGTGGACGTCATGTGCAGGGGTAAGGATGTCGCCAGCCATACGCGGCAGTGCGCCCTCTCCTGCGCCAGGGGCGGCTACGGCCTGGTGCTCTCCGATGGCAAGTTCGTCAAGCTAAATGAAACCGGCAATGCCATGACGCTCTCCAAGCTGAAAGCTTCCAGCAAGGACAAGGATTTGAAGGCGAAAGTGACCGGTAAACTGGATGGAGAAGTGATCAAAGTCGAGTCCGTCGAGCTACAGTAGCCCGTCCACTCGTTCGCCACGCAGATGGTTCTTGCGCAGCGGGACCCAGGTCTCGAAGACACCCGGGTTCTCGAGCCACGTCATCATCCAAAGAATCATCTCCTCTTTTTCCAACTGTTTCTCGCGGCTGATCTTAGGGTTGCGCGAGGCCAGCCGGGCGTGATCCTTGGCCTCGATGACGGCGCGGCGGCAGAGCCGCTGCTGGTCCCGGTCGCCTCGCTCGGCTGCCTGTCTGTATTCCTGCGCCAGTTGAAGCAGAGTCCGCTCGAGGTGCGCGAGATCGTCCTGGCGCACCCCTTCCACTAGAGGAGACAAGGGGACTCCGCATTCGCGCAACAGGCCGCGAAAGAGCGTTTTTCCGACCGGACCCAACTCCCGGCGTAGTGTCTCTGCCCGCTGCTGCTCAATCAGTTCCCATTTTTCGGCCGCGAGCAGATCCCGCAGCCGGCGTTGAAGCCTTTCCTTTTTGCTGGCCACGACGATACTCCGAGACGGCCCGGTTGTGGGCCTCGACGTTGGTGGTGAACACATGCCCCCCGGAACCGTCTGACTTCGCCACGAAATACAGGTAGTCCGTGCCGGCGGGGTGCAGCGCCGCCTGAAGGGATTGCATCCCGGGATTTGCGATGGGTCCGGGCGGAAGGCCCGTATGCTGGTAGGTGTTATAGGGGTGCCGGTTTTCGAGGTCGGAACGATAGATGGTCCCGCGGTAGCGCCCTTCGAGCAGGGCGGCGTAGATGGTGGTCGGATCGCAATCGAGGCGCATGTGACCCTCCAAACGGTTCCGGAACACCGATGCCACGACGGGACGTTCGCCCGGGACGGCTGTTTCCTTCTCCACCAGCGAAGCCAGGGTCACCGTCTCATGGACCGGCGCGGTTCCCTTCAGTTCTTTCCAGGCCCTGCGGAAGCGGTCCGTCATTTCCCTGCACAGTTCCGCCGCCGTGGTGTGCCTGGTCATGCGGTACGTGGCCGGGAACAGGTATCCTTCAAGGCTGGGCGCATCGGGGGCCAAGTCCCGGATAAGATCCGGTTTTAAAGCAGCCTCGCGGAATTCCGCCGCCTTCAAGAGTCCTTCCGCCTCCAGAATTCCGCCGATATCAAACAGGTTGCTACCCTCCGGGATGGTCACTTCGTAGTAGAAGATGTCACCCCTGGCGAGCCGCTCATAGACTTTCCAGACGCTGGCCGGTTCGGCGAACCGGTATTCGCCGGCTTGCAGCGCCGTATGGGGCCGGAGGGCGCGCATCAGCAGGAACTGCCAATTCGCGCGGACCACCCCGGCATCCTGGAGCATGAGGGCGATCTGGCGGGTGCCCGCGCCGCGCGGGATGTCAATGAAGGCCTCGCCGCTTCGGGGCGTGTAAGGCAGGCGCAGGGACACCGCCAATGCGGCTCCGATCCCCACGGCGAGAATCAGAACCCCCAGCGCCAGCTTGCCCGCGGTTCTTATTCGTCTGACCAATCGCACACTCCCGGCAGGGAATCCAGATAACTTTGTAGAATCAGGACGGCTGACAAGCGGTCCACCGCCTTGGCGCGTTTCTCGATGCTGATGCCGCTCTGGCGCAGCACACGGCTCGCTTCAACCGTCGTAAGTCTCTCATCCCATAGACGTACCGGGACTCCGCTGCGTTCCTCGAGGCGGGCGGCAAACTCCTTGACCCAGCCCCCCTGGCGGCTTTCCTCTCCGCTCATGTGCAGGGGCAGCCCCACGACGAACAACCCCACATCATGCTCTTCCGCCAACCGGCTCAACCGGGCCAGATCGCTCTTCAGATTCCCGCGCACCAGTGTTTCGATTCCCTGAGCCGTGATGCCCAGGGGATCGCTGAGCGCGAGTCCGATCCGCCGCAGCCCCACGTCGAGCCCGAGAATTCTCTTTTGCCGTCCGGCAGCCGAATGATTCATCTTGCCGTTCTCATTATAGGGCTGCGCATGTTAGATTAGCGGTAAGGCCCACCTTGGTGCGGATTCGAAGACAGTGGAGCTGCTTTCAACCTCCTTTTCTGTTCGTAAGCCGAAGGTAACCGGCACCTTCCTCGCCGGACTTGCGGCTGTCGTCGCCCTGTTGTACTTCGGCCGGGTGTTCTTCATCACCGTCACGACCGCCGTCATTCTTGCGTTTATCCTCGATCCTCTGGTGGCGCTCTTCATGCGCATGAGGATGCCGCGGGGCCTCGCCAGTTTCTTCACGTGCAGCCTCGCTCTGCTGTTCGTGTATTTCAGCGTGCTCGCCTTTTATACGCAGGCGCTGGGGCTGCTGGCCGATTTGCCCGCCTATAGCGAACGGATCAACGAACTGGTGGATGTGGTGGTGAGCAAGCTGGAACATACGGAGGCGTCGATTAACAACATTGTCGTACCGAAGCGCCTCCAGCGTGATGCAAAGACGGCCCAGATCATCTCCACCCAACCTCCGGCTCCGCAGAAGAGCGCGTCCAAGCGCCGCTCGGCCGAACCGCCGCCGCTCCCGGCCAGCAGCATCCAGGAAGTGCGCCTCAGCCAGGAGAAGGAGCCGATTGTCAATACCGTCTATTCCTACCTGCGGTCGTTCTATGACGTGCTGCTGATGGCGTCGTTCGTGCCCTTTCTGGTGTACTTCATGCTGAGCTGGCGCGACCATCTGCGGCGCGGCTTTCTTCAGCTCTTCGAGGGTCCGGACCGTATGGTGGCAGGGAAAAGCTGGGAAGGCATCGCCGACATGGCGCGCGCCTACGTGGTGGGTAATTTCATCCTGGGCCTGTTTCTCTCGGTGGCGAGTTCGCTGTTGTTCTGGTTCGCCGGACTGCCCTTTCCGCTTCTGGTAGGCCCGGTGAGCGCGTTCCTCAGCCTGATTCCTTACATCGGCATGCCGCTGGCCCTCATTCCGCCTTTCTTTGCCGCTCTGCCGGTGCACACGAAAGTGGGTTTCTATCTGATCATCGGGAGCAGCGTGGCGTTTCTCCATCTGCTGGCGCTCAACCTGCTCTACCCGAAGCTGGTGGGCGCCCGCGTGCACCTGAATCCGCTGGCTGTCACCATTTCGCTGATGTTCTGGGGTACGCTGTGGGGAGCCGCGGGTCTGGTTCTGGGAATCCCCATTACCGCCGGGCTCAAAGCGGTCTGCGACAATGTGCGGCAACTGGAGCCCTACGGCAAGCTGCTGGGGGATTAGGGGGCGAGCGGTCAGCCGTTGATCAGGCCACCGCCTTGTGTGGAGCAGGCGTCTCAGGCACCGGCCGCATCTCGAATAACGGCTGCTGCCGGGGCCGTTCCACATAGGCCCACAAGGCGCGCCCGTAGCGCGTGTGCAGCCCTTCGGGGGCCAATTGCTTATGGCCGTCGAGCATCGCCATCAACTGGAGCGCATTCACCACGGATTTTCCTCCGGCATCGTTGTTCGTGATGACGTAGGTTTCCGCGGCAAAAGAGCGGATGCGCTCAATCCGCTGTTTCCATTCGGCCAACTCGGCAGGCGAGTACAGGTAGTCGTATCGCAGCCCCCGTTCGGCGGGCTTGGAATATTCCCGGAACCAATGCTCCTTGTTTCTCCCATGCAGGCGCACATAGCCGATGGAGGAGGTGAGGAAGGAAGTAGGCGGCATTGCCTTGACGTGCGGCGGCTGGTCGATGTTGACGAAGCCCACGTGATAATCGACGAAGGTACCAAGGGCTTCCTGGCTCATCCAGCTTGCATGCCGCATCTCCGCCACCAGGCGGTAGGCATGAAATGTACGGCGCAGGCGGATGAAGTACTCGCGGTTCTCTTCGGTGAAGCGGAACGACCAGGGGAACTGCATGAGCACGCATCCAAGCCGGCCGCTTTCCTCGAGCGGCCGCAAGGCTTCGTGGAAGCGCTCGATTTCCGCGGCATCGAGTACGCGCTCGTGCGTGAAGCGGCGGTGGAGCTTTGCGGTGAAGCGGAAGCGTTCGTTATGGGCGACTTTAGCAGCCCAGAGTTTTGCGACCTCGGGGGCGGGAGGCTGGTAGAAGGAGGAGTTGATTTCGAGGACATCGAAGAAACGGGAGAGGAAGTCGAGGGGATGAAAGGCACGGGGTTTGGGGGAAGGGTAGACGACGCGGTCCCAGTGAGGGAAGGCCCAGCCTGCGGGTCCGCAGCGAAGGGAAGGGGGAGGGAGAGTGGACATGGGGCGCTCCTAATTATTCGCCTTTTATTCGCCTTCAGAATACGCCAGGTTTGCTGCCACGTCAAGGATTTATTTTTTTGAACCCGTTTGGTAACCTCAGACCGGCGGGGTGCGCCTTGATTATCAAATCCCCGTTACGACGGCGGGCGCACTCACCCCTTTTCACCCAAATAGTTGCGCCCGCTTTTCCTTTTTCCGGCTTCTCTCTGAACCTGCGATCTTTTCTTTCTTGAGAATCCAATTTTCCATGTAACCGTTCGTCACGCCTTTGCGCCTAACAGTCAAATCCCCGTTACGACGGCGGGCGCACTCACCCCTTTTCACCCATAGCTGCGCCCGCATTTCCTTCTTGCATCACCCCTCCGCGCGAGTCTTCCGCTCCCGGCGCAAGGAAGGTCTTCGGCACGCAAAATGCTCTCTTCACTTGCCTCTCCGGGTCAGCTATGGTATCACTGGAACCATAAGAGAATCCATGCAATTCCTTTGTTCGACTAAGTCTGTCCAGGCGAATCGAGCGGAGGCGCGCAACGCACAAGGAGATCCGGAATGGAGACGGGCAACCGCAGGCTCATTCGCCCGCAATTAAATGACCTCAAAGACAAAATGGACAAAAGCCGTGTCCAAAAGAAACCGGTTCCGCCCGACCAGACGAATGC
>JADLBD010000103.1 GCA_020847975.1 Bryobacterales bacterium
AGGTTGGACTACTGAACGCCACCGTTGAGGTGGCTCACCGATAACCGGGGCCGCGTCAGCGACCCCGCCTAGCCGCTTTGAGCGGCTCACAAAATAAGGCCCCCGGCTTTGCCGGGGGATACTTACTAGAACACAGGCCGTACGGATCCAACAGACCCTGGAAACGCTCTATCACGGCGTCAGCGGCGACTATTACTATGGCGAGTCAGCGTGGAGCTATGTCCGGGATGCGACAGGGACGGACCTCAAGCGCATACTCGAAGTCATCGCGGAGGAGAACCAAGGGCAATGAGTGGCTACACACTACTTCCGGGCGATTGTCTCGATGTCTTGACTGGTATGTCGAGTGAGTTCGTGGACTTGATCTACGTGGACCCGCCGTTCTTGACGCAGAAGGTCCATAGGCTCGGGACTCGAGACGGAAAGAAAAGCTATTCCTTCAAGGATCTTTGGTCATCGACCGAGGGTTATGGCGATTTCTTGCTCGAGCGACTGCGAGAGTGTCACCGCTGCCTCAAGAAGACAGGTTCTATATTCTTTCATTGCGATGACAATTCTTGTCATATTTCACGTCTCTTGTTGGATAACGTGTTTGGGGAAGAGAGTTTCCAATCTGAGATCATCTGGACATACAAAAGATGGTCCAATTCGCGGCGCGGTCTTCTGCCATCTCACCAGACCATCTTGTTCTATGCTAAGACCGATTCGTTCAAGTTTAATCCCGTAGTCACTGGCTATTCGCAATCGACAAATATCGACCAGATACTGCAACGCCGGGTTCGGGATGAACGAGGGAAGGCTGTCTATGCGCGCGCCGAAACAGGCGAGCCCATATCGAACGGCGGAAAGAAAGGTGTGCCGCTTGGCGATGTCTGGGAGATCCCCTACCTAAACCCAAAGGCGCGGGAACGAGTAGGATATCCGACGCAGAAGCCAGTGCTACTCCTTGAACGAATTATCAAGCTGTGTACTGACCCTGACGATGTTGTTCTGGATCCATTCTGCGGTAGTGGTACTGCGCTTGTGGCTGCTGGCTTACTTGGCCGGGCAGCGATTGGTATTGACAATTCTGAAGAAGCACTTGCTCTCGCCAGGACGCGGCTTGAGGTTCGCGCAAAGACAACCCCTCGCTTACTTGAGATTGGACGCGAGGAATACGTTAGAAAAGATCTTGATCTCCTGGAGCACCTTCGCGGATTGGAGTTTCATCCGGTCCACCGAAACAAAGGCCTCGATGCTATTCTCTCTATCGAATGGGAGGGAAAGCCGATCTTTATACGTATTCAAAGTCAACACGAAACCGTAGGCGAAGCGGCGGATTCCCTATCTCGCGCTGCACAAAACAAGGGGGGCGCGAAACTAATCCTCATTGTCGTCGATGAGGCACGCCAAGGTTTGTTCGGGCCGGAGGGAATACCAGAGGATGTCATGGTTGTTCCTTCGGCCGCAGTCGAAATCAAGCGGATATTGAAGGATCGCAGCCGGCAATCACCTGTTAATATGCATGCGACGGCTCCTACGCCGCTTCAATCGTGATTGGTGGCCCGCCTGGGGTGTGCATTTAAGCGCTGAACAGATCCTGCGAAACTTCCTAGTTTCGGCCATGGATCACATCACGCCCCGCGTCCATGCCATAGTCGGCGTTGGTTGCCGGCGCCGCTCACGCCGGGCAGGCACGGGTGCGTTCGACCGGGCGCGTGGGTCCTCTTCCCTGTCAAGGGAGAGGTATTAGTACAAGGCGAGGTACGGGAACTTGCAAACAGCACAACTACCGTTTCGGTCGCAGTTCTGACCCTTCTCTACCTCTCGATCGTTCGCCTGGCGTCAGCGCCAAGAGTAGAGACGCGAAAACCCAGCATACAGGGAAACATGAAACCGAATCGGAACTACCGGAACAAGTCGAACTCCGGCGGGCGGATCAACGGGCGGGCCGAGCCTTCCCGCGGTTCCCATTCGTACCCCTCGATCAACACAACCGGCACGCCCGCGGATTTGCCCATCACCAGGCCCGCCGCGGAGGCCAGTTCGTCAGCGCGCGCGAGAAGGGTGGCGGTGAGCATCTGCCCGGCGCGGTCGCGTGTTCCGCGCAGATCCTCGAGCGGCTCGATGCCGGAAACGCCGATGGCGACGTTCACCAGTCCTTCTCTCCAGGGGCGTCCGAAGGTGTCGCTGATGATCAACGCGCCGCAGACCAAAGCGGCCCGTAGAGCGGCGGCGGAGGCGTCCGGGTCGGCCGGCAACAGCGTAGCTATGTCGTTGCCGGAGGTGTTGGACCGGTCGACGCCGGCATTCGCGGCCACGAATCCGTGATGCGTTTCGGTGATGAGAACGCCGCGGTCCATGCGCACAATGCGGCGCGATTGCCGGAGAACAAGCTCGATGAGCCGCGCATCCTTGCCCCATTGTGCCGCCCAGGTCGCCGAGAAGGACGAAGGCTCGATCGTGTTCAGATCGACGATGGACCCCTCGGCTTTGGACACGATTTTCTGGGCCACTACCACGATGGTGGATCGCGTGATCTCCTGGCGCTCCCTTGCCGCGGCCGCAAGAATCAGATGGGCGAGGTCATCGCCGGGCCGGATTTCCGGCAATGTTTCGAGCCCAGTAATGCGGATGCTCACCATGACCTCAGCAGCGCGGCAATGCGCGAGGAAGGCGCTCGCGCGAGCAGTTCGGCGATGTCCTCAGGGGTGTCGATGTCGAACAGCAGCCCTGGCGGGCGCAGCACCTTCACGGGCACGCCGGCGTCTTCCGCCTGGCTCATGTGTTTGCGGAAGCTCCCCGGACCAAACCGGCTCTCGATGACGCCGGGCGGTGTGCGGACGAGAGCATTGGTGCCGGCGCCGTCGGCGGAAGGAACCACGATCAGGCCGGGCTCCGCTGCGGCGATGAGAGTCTCGATTTCTTCTTTGGTGACGAGAGGCACGTCGATGGGTAACAGGATGACCGTCGACGCGCCGAGAGCCGCTGCCCGGCGCGCGGCTGCGTCGGCGGAGGCGCTGTGACTCTGCTGTTCGGTCTCCTCGAACACTTCGACGCCGAGCGCGCGGGCGTGTGCGGCGGCGATTTCGTCGCTGGTAACGACCACGCGGCGGGCGAGCCCTTGCACGGAACACAAAGTGGAGAGCACCTCTTCGAACATGGCTCGCGCCAGGCTTTCCCGCTGCTGCGGCGTGAACATGCCGCTGAGGCGCTGCTTGGCGTTCTTTGGCGCTTTCACGGGCAGCAGGGCGAAGATCATGTTCGCTCCAGGGCTTTGAGCACGGCGCGCGCGAGCGCCTTCTTTTGCGCCGGGCCGGTCATGATGGTGTTGGTGACGACGGCGCGCATTCCCAGTTTCTCGACCTCGGGGGCCAGCCGTTTATCCGCGCGATCGAGGATGAAGAGATCCACCATGCCGCGATAGATCCGCGCCACTCCGAGGGAAGAAACCTCCATCCCCATGCCGCGCATCATGTCCGCCGCGGGACCTTTCAGCGCCCGCCCGCCGATGATGGGCGAGATGGCGGCGGCGGGGCATTTCCGTCTTCTCAATGCCTGCCGGATGCCGGGCACGGCAAGAATGGGTCCGATGCTGATGATCGGGTTCGAGGGGCAAAAGACGATTGCCGAAGCAGAGCGAATGGCGCGGAGAACTCCGGGCGCCGGCCGCGCGTCTTCCGCGCCCTGAAATTCCACGCCCAGCACTTCGTCCTGCGCTCTGCGCCGCACAAAGTAGGTCTGAAATTCCAAAGGGCCGCCGGGCGTTTGAACAATGGTGCGCACTGGATCATCCGACACCGGCTTCAAGATGCAGGCAACTCCCAGCGAGCGCGCGATTGCAGCGGTTACCGTGCTCAAACTCTCGCCGGCCCGCAGGCGCGCGGTGCGGTAGATGTGCGTGGCAAGATCGCGATCGCCCAGTTGAAACCAGGTCTCGGCGTTCAGTTTGCCGAGCGCTTCGAGACACCGGAACGAATCGCCATCCACGCCCCAGCCATGAACGGGATTGGCAAGCCCGGCGAGGGTGTAGACGACGGTGTCCAGATCAGGGCAGATGTACAAGCCATGCATCTCCATGTCGTCGCCGGTGTTGCCGATGATGCAGATTTCTTTTGGCGGGTGCACCTGCGAGAGGCCATCGAGAAAGCGGGCTGCTCCCACGCCGCCGGCCAGAGCAACAATCATAAGCCTGTGATGCGAATCCCGGAATGTTTCACTTTGTGGGCGCGATTGAGCGCGATCAACAACTGCACGGTGTTCTCGATGAGACGCGATTTTTTCAAACCTCCCGCATCGACGGGCCGCGCGCCCGGGAGCATCCGGACCAACTCCGCGGCTGTTGCCTTGGCTTCCGGATCATCGGCGCAAATCAGCACGTCGCTGTCGATGGATTCCTCGAGGTTCGCAACCAGACCGGCGCTCAGCGTGTGGAAGGCCGAGGCGACTCGTACACCCTCGGGAACGTGTTCCGCCGCGAGAAGGGCGGAGTTCTGGTCCGATTGCAGGCGTACCGTGGCGTCCACCAGAACCGCGCCGGGGCGGAAACTGGAGGCAAGCGCCTGGAGCGTGCCGATCTGCGCATCCGGCGGTACCGTCAACACGACCACGCCGGCCTCGCGCACGGCCCCGGCATTCTCGAACCCTTCCACCGCAGCGGAGCCGGCCTTCTCCGCAACGAGTCTGGCGGCGGCCTGAGCGCGTTCGGGAGTTCGCGAGCCGATTCGCACGCGCGCCCCTGCCCGCGCAAATCGAAGCGCCAAAGCCGTCCCTTCGGCGCCGGTTCCACCAACAATTGCGATCGTTTCCCGCACTTTCCTGATCCCTAAAGTATGCCACAGGGCGTTTTCCCGAAGGCGCTTTTTGTGACATTCTAAAGTGGGTTCCATCACTTGACTGCGCCGGCAATACTGGGAAACATCACGCCCGCGGAAGCTTATCGCCTCCTGCGGGATTCGTCCGCGGATGCTCGACCGCTTCTGGAAGAAGCGGCGCGGATTCGCGCCCGGCGCACGGGCCGCACCATCACCTATTCGCGGAAGGTCTTCATTCCCCTGACCAACCTTTGCCGGGATCAGTGCGGCTACTGCACGTTCGCCCGTCTGCCGGAGGATCCGCACGCCCACACCATGACTCCCGGCGAAGTGCTGGCGGCCGCCGAGGCTGGCCGTGAAGCAGGGTGCAAGGAAGCGCTCTTCAGTCTGGGCGAGCGGCCGGAACTTCGCTACCCTGGCCACAAACGATGGCTCGAAGAACGGGGATACACCTCGACCATCGGGTATCTCGCGGCGATGTGCCGGCTTGTTTTCGAGCGCACCGGCCTGTTGCCGCACGCCAACCCCGGCACGATGTCTCCGGATGAGATGGCGCAGCTTCGTCCGTTCAACGTAAGCATGGGGATGATGCTCGAGTCGGTGAGCAACCGGCTGTTGCGGCCCGGCGAGGCGCATCACGCGTGTCCGGACAAGGTCCCAGCGGCGCGGTTGGGAACGCTCGAAGCGGCCGGCAGGTTGCGCGTGCCGTTTACCACCGGCATTCTGATTGGAATCGGAGAAACGCTCGAAGAGCGGGTCGACTCGCTGTTCGCCATCCGCGACATTCACAGACGCCATGGCCACATCCAGGAAGTGATCATTCAAAATTTTCGCGCCAAGCCGGACACGCGGTTTGCCCAGTGGCCCGAGCCGGAAACAAGCGACCTGGTGCTGACGGCGGCCCTGGCGCGGGTGATCTTCGGCGGCGAAGTGAACGTTCAAATTCCCCCGAACCTGACCTCGCCCGATTTCGGAGGATTGCTGCGCGCGGGCATCAACGACTGGGGAGGCATCTCACCGGTTACGCGCGATTACATCAATCCGGAACGTAGGTGGCCGGCTATTCGGGCGCTGCGGGATGTGACGGAACAAGCCGGCTTCGAACTGCGCGAACGGCTTGCCGTTTATCCCGAGTTCGTCCGGGAACAGAGAGAATTCCTGCCGGAATTGTTGAAGGACCGGGTGATTCAGATGGCGGACGCATCCGGGCTGGTCCGGCCTACGGAGGAACGATGGTAGACATGGAAAAAGCCATTGCGGGATGCCGATCTTCCGTTGCCGCCATTCTTGATAAAGCCCTCGCCGGCAGGGAAGTGAGCGCGGCCGAAGGCGAGCTGCTGCTGGCTGTCACCGGGAGTGAACTGTCGGCACTCGCCGCCGTGGCCGATCATCTACGCCGCGAGAAACTGGGGGACCGGGTCACCTACGTCGTCAACCGCAATATCAACTTCACGAACGTCTGCGTCAAACGCTGCGGCTTTTGCGCGTTCAGCCGCGGGCATCGCGCCGAGGAAGGCTATTTTCTTCCCGCCGAGGAGGTAGTGCGCCGGGCGCGGGAGGCGTGGGACCTGGGTGCGACGGAAGTGTGCGTGCAGGCGGGTCTGCCGCCGCGCATGAAGGGATCTCTCTACATCGATCTGTGCCGCGCCATCAAGGCCGGGGTCCCGAATATCCACATCCACGGCTTTTCTCCGGAGGAAGTCAAGTACGGCTCGGAGCTTTGCGGCTGTACCATCGAATACTACCTTGCTGCCCTAAAGGAAGCAGGGGTAGGCTCTCTGCCCGGGACATCCGCCGAAATACTGGATGACCGAATCCGAAATATCATTTCGCCAGGCCGCATCTCCACCGCGGAGTGGATTCGCGTGATCACCTGCGCCCATCGCCTGGGGATTCCCACTTCTTCCACCATCATGTACGGGCACATCGAATCCGCGCGCGACGCCGCCCAACACATCGGCCTGCTGCGGGATATCCAGAAACAGACCTGCGGCTTTACGGAATTCGTTCCGCTCAGCTTCATTCATACCGAAGCCCCGATGTACCGGAAATCGCTGGTGCCCGGCATCCGCGCGGGGGCAACCGACGACGAGGTGCTGCGCATGTACGCGGTGGCTCGCCTGATGCTGCAGGGGTTCATCGATCATGTGCAGGCGAGCTGGGTGAAACAGGGCGTACACATGGCGCAACGCTGCCTGAGCGCCGGCGCGGACGACTTGGGCGGCACGCTGCTCAATGAGAGCATCTCCACCGCCGCGGGCGCGGGGCATGGCCATTTTCTGCGCCCCGTCGAAATGCGAAATCTCATCCGCGGCGCCGGCCGCGAGCCCGCCCAGCGCTCCACTACTTACAAGATCATCCGGGAATTCGAGAGCGAGCCGGATGTGCCGGAGCCCCTCGATGACGTCGCATCGGAAGAACGATTCGGCTCGTACGCCTCGCTGATTTCCTCCGGTGAGTTTCGCTTTGTGAGGAAGGTTCCTTAGATCAGGCATGTTATATTGCGCACAGGAGAACCCATCATGGCAGAAGTGATTCCCGACAAATATCTGGATCTGTTCCGGAAGAAGGCGTTTGCCAGTCTCGCAACCGTGATGCCCGACGGCAGGCCGCAAGTGACGCCGGTGTGGTGTGACTACGACGGCTCGCATGTCATCGTGAACTCGGCCAAGGGCCGGCGGAAGGATCTGAACATGCGCGCCGAGCCGCGGGTTTCGCTGGCAATTATCGATCCTGACAATCCCTACCGCTATCTGGAAGTGCGCGGCCAGGTGATCGAGATCACCGAGGCCGGCGCCGACGACCACATCGATAAGATGGCGAAAAAATACCTGAATGTCGATAAATACCCGGGCCGCCGCGCAGGTGAGATACGGGTGATATACAAGATCAGGCCGGAACACTGCACTTCCATGGGATAGGCTTCCGGCTCCGGCGGCCCATGCCGTGGTGGTATGATGGCCAACCGGAAAGAAGGAGCCGGCGCGATTGACAGAGGCGAAAAACGAAGAGTGGCGAGGTAAGGTGGGCAAGATGTCCGAAGAGGAACTGGCGCAGTTTCTCGCGGGCAACCCTTTTTGCAGATTCGGGTGTCTGGATGAGGATGGTTGGCCTTACGTGGTGCCCTGCTGGTTTGAATACAGCGACGGCGGATTCTATATTGTGCCGCGCGCCAAGTCGGCCTGGGCACGACACGTGCAGCGCGATGGCCGGGTGTTTCTCTGCATCGATGACACCACCATTTACAACAATCGCGTGCTGGTGAAAGGCGAAGCGACTGTTCTTGAAGAGCCGAACCTCGGCGGGCGTTGGGTGGAAATCGCCCGCCGCATGTCGATACGATATCTCGGCGAGCACGGTCCGGAATACCTCGAGCCGACACTCACCGAACCGCGATGGCTGTTATTTGTGCGCCCCATCAAGATGACCACATGGCGTGGCGTGGATTGGGCAGAGCGCTACAAGCATTCCAAATGGTAGGTCCGCTATGAATCCCACTCATCTCTCGAACCGCCGCGGATTTCTGGCAAAGGGTCCCGTGGCTCTGGCCGCCGCCGCGCAGGCGGGCGCGCAATCCCGCGTCGAGCCGGGCGCGCCATTTCGCATCGGCTGCCTGAACGTGCACAATTATTCGCACCTGCTGGGGCTGTGGGCTCCCCTGATGAATCCGCGGAAGGAGAAAAAGGAAACGGCGATGACCGGCATGCGGATCACGCACTGCTGGGAAATCGACCCGGCGAAGTCCGCGGAGTTTGCCGGGATGTACGGCTGCGAGGCGGTGCGCAACTTCGACGACATGTTGGGCAAAGTCGATGGGATCATATCCGGCGGGTATTTCGAGCACCCGTGGAACCACCGGTTGCACCAGCCCTATCTCGAAGCCGGTCTTCCCAACCTCATCAACCGGCCGTTTTCCAATTCGCTCGCGAAAGCCCGCAAAATGATCGACACGGCGCGGAAACATGGGGCCACCATCCTGTGTCCCTCCGCCTACGAATACACCGAAGCCGCCGCGCAGGCCGAAAAATGGGTAGGAGGAAAAAAGATACTTTGCTACAACGCGACAAATTCTTTTGACGAATACCCGACGCACGGCATTCACGGCATGTACATGATCCACCGCGCGATTGTCCGGGCAGGCAACCCAATCGTTTCGGTTACCTATCAGGCCAGGAACTGGTACACCCCGCCCGGGGTGATGACCTTCGAGCATGCGGGCAGCAACGGGGCCTCGTTCCTCGGCACGCTGCACCAGATCGCGGGCTCGTGGGGCACGCTGCAAATCCACACGAAGGAAGCATACGGCGGAAAAGGGTTCGACATCCAGAGCGGAACCGGGTTTCCGTTCCAGATCACCGAGGCATGGGCTCCGACCATTTGGGCATACCAGCGAATGGCGCTATACCGGGAGATGCCCGAAAGCTTCGAGTCGATCCTGGAGAAGACGCGGGTCTTCCTGGCGGGGTGGAGATCAGTGTTGAACGGAGGCAAGACTGTGCGGCCGGAGGAGGTTCCTGAAGATTGGGAGGCTCCGGTGGAGTTGCCCTCACGGTCCGGCGACCCGTACGTGGGGATGTTCAAAAAACTGTTCGGATAAGGAGCCTGCCGCTCGCATGCGACTTCTTGTTCTCGCCTGCCTCACAACGCCGGCCATCCTCGCGCAGACGTTCACCGCGGCACAAGCCCTCGCGGGACGCTCGGCATACCTCGGCAACTGTGCAAGCTGCCACCTTCCGAACCTGAGCGGCCGTAACGAAGCACATCCGCTCGCGGGCGGGAATTTTCTGAACGTCTGGCGCGACCGCACCGTCACCCAACTCACCCGCTACATGCAACAGACGATGCCGCCGGGAAATCCCGGCGGGCTGGGCGAGGAAATGTACGTGGCGATTGCGGCATTCATCCTGGAAGCCAACGGCGCGCCTGCCGGCACAGAACCGCTTACCATCAACAGCCGCCAGCGCATCGGCGCGGTTGCGAACGGGCAGATGCCCGCGGCTCTACTGGCGGCGCTCAACGATCCCGCCTCCGACCAGGCCGGCCTCTCCGCCCGCGCGCGGCCGAAAGGCCACACGGTGCGGGGTACGGTGAAGAACTACCGTCCGGTAACCGACGCCATGCTCCGCCATCCCGATCCGGCGGACTGGCTGATGATTCGCGGCAACTATCAAGCCTGGAGCTACAGCCCGCTCTCGCAGATCACCATTGGGAACGTGAAGAATCTTCGTCTGAAGTGGGTGTGGGCGATGAATGACGGCGGCGCCAACCAGCCCACACCGATCGTGCATGACGGCATTATCTATCTCTCGAATACCAGCCACACCATGCAGGCTCTTGATGGCCGCACCGGAGATCTGATCTGGGAGAACAATATCGGGCCGGAGTCGACGCGCGCGTACGGAGCAACACGCGGCATCTCCATCTGGGGCGATAAGGTTTATCTTTCGGGCACGGACGCAAGGCTCCACGCGCTCGAGGCGCGGACGGGAAATATGGTTTGGACGAGCCAGGTGGCGCCGGCCAAACTCGGCTTCAGCAGCACCTCCGGCACCATCGCCATTAACGGAAAAATCCTCCAGGGACTCACCGGATGCGGGGCGTACAGAGAGGAACGCTGCTACATCAGCGCCTGGGACGCGCAAACCGGGGCGCTCGTGTGGAAGTTCAATACGATTGCGCGCGACGGCGAACCCGGCGGCGACACCTGGGGTTCTCTGGGCAATCTCTTTCGCGCGGGCGGCGACACCTGGATCTCCGGCAGCTTCGATCCGGAATTGAACCGCACTTACTGGGGAGTTTCGCAGGCCAAGCCCTGGATGCGTGTAAGCCGCGGCTCGAGGATCGGCGACAAGGGGCTGTATACGAACTGCACGCTGTCGATCAATGCCGACACGGGCAAACTCGATTGGTACTTCCAGCATGTGCCGCAGGAAACCTTCGATCTGGACGAGGTCTTCGAGCGCGTGCTGGTGGATGTGGACGGGCGCAAGCTGGTGTTTTCCATCGGCAAGGCGGGCATCCTGTGGAAACTGGACCGGGTGACCGGCCAGTATCTCGACCTGGCGGAGACGGTCTATCAGAATGCCTTCTCGGATGTGGATCGCAAAACGGGCAAGTTGACCTATCGCGCCGACGTCCTCGAGCAGAAGATCGGCGAATGGCTCCATGTCTGTCCCAGCACGGAGGGCGGACACAACTGGCAGCCGATGAGCTACCACCCGCCGAGCGGGCAACTTATTCTTCCCCTCAGCCAGAGTTGCATGGAAATGTCGGGGCGCGAGGTGGAAATGAAAGCCGGGTCCGGAGGAGGCGCCGGCAACCGGCACTTCCTCGAGATGCCTGGTAAGAAGGGCATGATCGGAAAGCTCGCGGCCTATGATGTTCGCACCATGAAAGAGAAGTGGGCGGTGGAGCAGCGCGCGCCGTTTCTCACCGGCGTGTTGTCCACCGCGGGCGGCGTGGCTTTCGTGGGCGACCTCGACCGCTACTTCAAGGCATTCGACGTGAAGACCGGCGCGCTGTTGTGGCAAACGCGGCTCGGAACGTCCGTGCAGGGGCACCCGGTTTCGTTTTCCATCGACGGCAAGCAGTACATCGCCGTGACGACGGGGTTGGGCGGAGGCAGCCCGCGCGACGTGCCGCACGTGATCGCGCCGGAGATCCATTTCCCGGGCAACGGAAACGCGCTTTACGTGTTCGAACTGCCGTAGTCACAATGCAGCGACTTCACTGCGCCATTGCGCGTGGCCCGCCGGGACCGGAACGAAACGTCAGAACGTGAAGCGAAGCGAACCCTGCATCACACGAGGCGCGCGTGTGGAGCTGACCTGGCCGAATAGCGCATTGACCTGAGCGCCGGTAGCCAGATCGAACCGCGCCGACGTGTTGATGCCGGAATATTGGGTGTGGTTAAAGGCGTTGTAGGCTTCCCAGCGAAGCTGGAAATAGCGCGCTTCGTTTTTGAGCGGGAAGCGTTTGACGAGCGACAAATCCGTGTTGTTGACGCCGGGATTGCGGACGCTGGTCTTGGACGCGTTGCCCGGATCGTTCCGGCCGGGAACCGCAAAGGCACCCGGGTTGAACCATGAGAAGAAAGTATGGCCGCCTTTGAAGGGATCGCCGACGACGTTGACGCGCTGGCCGTCGCCGCCTCCCGTGAGGTCAGTGCCCTGGACAGTGCTGAGTCCGATGGCCGCGG
>JADLBD010000104.1 GCA_020847975.1 Bryobacterales bacterium
GCACGGCCATGGCGGAGAGCATCATGAGAATGGTGAAGGCGACGATGAGCTCGATGAGCGTCAGGCCGCGTTGATTCTTCCTACGAACCATTCACAACTACTCCACGGTTACGGTGGCCGCCGGAAGCGGAGCCGGGATGGGGAGATTCTTCGAATTCTTCAACCCGAACTCTTCCAGCGTGACCTGGGAACTGCCTTTGCCTACGCCTTGGAAGCGGAACATGACGAGGGGGCCGGAGGAGTTGACGCCGCCGGAACCCGGCAGGCGGCTCATCTCGACACGGGCTTCGCCCAACTCGCTGTTGATGACCGGCGTGAAGTTCAACTTCTGCCCGTCGGGTGAGAGGGCGTTGCCGCGCACGACTTCCGTCAGCTTGAGCACTTTCGGATCGTACTTCACGCGCATGGGCGCGGAGAAGAGGTCCGATCCATGGTTGACCTGCAGGACGACCATGACGTTCTGATTGACCTTGCCGAGGAGTTTCGCGGGTGCGAAGCTCAATTCAGCAGGATTGGCGGGTGGGGCGGGAGGCGGAGCGGGTGGCTTCTTTTCCGCCGGCGGAGGGGTTGCCGGAGCGGGCGTACCCGGGGCTGGAGTTGCCGGGGCGGGTACCGGAATCACGGCAGGGGGAACGGCAGCCGGCGTCTTCGGCGCGGCGGGTGCGGGTTTGGGAGCGGGGGCGGCCGGTGCTTGCGGTTTGGCGGCTTCCGTTTCTTCCTCGCGCGGCGCATAGTGCAGCCGGACGGTGGCATCACTGCCGGCAGAAATGCCGCGCAGGTTCGAGGGCGTGATCTCAGGCGAACGGATGATGTGGGGGACGAGGAAGATGACGAGTTCGGTTTCGGTCTTCTCCTTCACTTCGCTGCTGCCCAACAGCCACTTGAGGATCGGAATGTTATGAACGCCAGGCACGCCGTTCTCGGTTAGCGTGTCGGTGAGGCTCTGCAACCCGCCGAGCAGATTGACTTCGCCTTCCCTCATGCGGATGTCATGGATGATCTTGCGCTGGCCGATGACCGGCTGCTGCAATCCGCCGATGTCGATGCGTTCCCGGACAGTGGAAAGCTCGAGTTCCACGTGGAGAGAGACTTCCTTCGGGCCATGGACTTTGGGGACGATGTCCACATTGACGCCGACTTCGGCAAATTGGAACTGTGTGCTGACCAGGGGGCTGACGCCGGCTCCGACGGCTCCGAAGCCGGGCTGGAAGCTGCCGGAGGCGAAGGGAATCTTGTCGCCCAGCCGGAGGGAGGCTTTTTGCAGTTCCACGGCGCGCACCTGCGGCGCCTGGAGCACGCGGCCTTCGCGGTTGCTCAAGAGGGCTTGAAAGATCGCGCCGGGGAGGGTGATGGAAAAGTCATTCGTCGAGATATGACCGATCTGCGCCAGGGAGATTGCGCTGGAGGTAGGGGTTGTTCCGGTTCCGGTGGTCGGAAGTGGGGTACCGGGGGTGGAGCCGTTTGTGCCGGTCGTGCCGGTGGTGCCGGTGGTGCCGGTGTTCCCGCTCAGCACGGGGTTTCTGGGCGTGAAGTTCACGGGAAGATTGATGCCCGGGGTTCCCCCGAAGGCGAGGCCCGCGCCGAGGGTGCGGCTGAGCGTTTTGCTGATTTCCATGACGACGACATCGACGACGACTTCAGACTTCGGCTTGTCGAGGTCGTGAATCAACTTCTCGGCGAGGGCGACCTGATCCACCGTTCCGCGAATGATGATGACATTCTGGCCGTTGTAGGTGAACAGGCGGCGGACTTCAGTGACGGCGCGGACGGCGGTGGCGATTTCCTGCAATTCCTGAACGGTGGTGGTGTTGGTGAGATAGAAGGTCTTGACCACCATGTCTTCGTAGTCGCGGCGCTTGGTGACGTTGTCCTGGGTGACGAAGATGGTGTTGTCGCTGAGGGGCTTCCAAAAGCTTTTCGTCTGGATGGCTACGAAGTCGAGGGCTTGCTCGAGGGTGGCGTTTGTGAGGTCGACGAAGAAGTTGCGGCCAGTGGGCTGATACTCGGAATCGAAGATGACGTTGATGCCGGCGAGCTTGGCGATGGTTTCAAAAAGGATCCGCGGCGGCTGATTGCTCATCTTGAGGGTGATGGGCGTGTGGGAGATGGGCTTCAGTTCCGGGGGGCCTTCGAGGGAATCGATGCGCTGCTCAATTTCCTTCTTTTCCTCTTCCGCCGGTGTCAGGCCCTTGTCCTTTTCGTTGGGCGTTTTTTTTTCCCGGTTGATCATCTCGAGGGTGCGGCGGATTTCCTGGTCGGCAATGATGGAGGAGGGATCGATGGAGTAGGCTTTCTGGAACTCGAGGAGGGCCTCATTCAATTGTCCGGCAGCGCGCATTTTCTGGCCGTTGTTGACATGGAGTTGACCGGCCTGAAAGCGGACGCGGCGGGCGGCCATCTGGTAGGCGACGTTTGAAGGGTCCTCGAGCATGGCCTTCTCGTAGGAATCGAGCGCCTTCTCCCAATCTTTTTTCACCTCGGCCAGTTTGCCGTCTTTGTAGAGCTTGTCGCCTTTGCGGCCGGCGAGCGCGGGCGCACCCGCCAGGGCGAGCACGATCGCCACGGCTGCCAGGCTTCGAACCAGATTTCGCATCTTATTCATTCTGCAAGTGCATTTCAGGATTCCGGAGCATGAAACCGCCCCGCTGGCGGAGGAGTCCGCCCTCATAACGCATTGACGATGATCGTCTTAGAAGCGTGGATAGAATTTTGGGCGAGGGGGGTACAGGAAGCACTTTTGCTATGTTAGCGTACCATAGGAATTGCGACACATGGCCAAGTCCCAGACCTCCGGAATCAAGATTCTCTCCGACAACCGTCAGGCGGGTCACAACTATTTTCTGATGGACCGGTTCGAGGCGGGGCTCGTGCTGGTGGGGACCGAAGTGAAGGCAGCCAAGGCGGGGAAAATCCAACTGCGGGACAGCTATGCGGAGGTGGCGGGGAATGAGGCATGGCTGTGCAATGTCCATATTTCCGAATATACGTTCGGGAACCGGTTCAATCACGAGCCGATGCGGCGGCGGAAGTTACTGCTGCACCGGAAGGAAATCGATAAGCTGCTGGGCAAAACGAGGGACAAGGGGCTGACGCTCATTCCGACTAAGCTGTACCTGAAAGATGGGTATGTGAAGTGCGAGATCGCACTGGCACAGGGGAAGAAATTGCACGACAAGCGGGAGTCGGAACGAAAGCGGAGCGCGGAGGCGGAGGCGAAGGCGGGGATGGTGCGGCAGAATCGGGGTTGAGGGGGGCGCACTGTCAGACCGCTGGTTTCCGGCGCAGGACGGCTCGCGCGGGGGCTCCGTCGGCGGATTCGAGCTTGATGGGGAGACAGACAAAGTCGTATTCGCCGGGTTCGGCGGCGCTGAGGTCGAGACCTTCGACGATGACGACTCCGGCTTGGAGGAGTAGCCGGTGGACTTCGGCATTACCCACGGAGAGGCGGTCCACACCGAGGAGTTTCACACCTGTCTTCAGGAGTGATTGGGCCTGTTCAGGGGTGAGCGCGTCTTCGCCGGATGTGTGGACCTTGAGGAGGAGACGTTCGGCGGCAGGGGGATTCGGAAGGGACGCCACGGTGGCAGGTCCGATCAGCACGTCCAGTGGCAAGGCTTCGACGGCGGCTGCGCCGGGGAGATAGTGAAGGGGGGCGTCGACGTGCGTTCCGGTGTGGGCGCAGAGGGTGACGGTGGTGACGTTGGCTTCGTCACCGCGGGCGAGGGCAGCGCTCAGCCAAGAGTCGAACGGCGGGTCACCGGGCCACTGCGGCATGCCTTTGCGCAGGGGACGGCTGATATCGAACCAATGGTTTCCGCTCACCGGCTGATGATGGGGCGGAGGGGCCGCCAGTAGATGTTCCTGTAAGCTACCGGTCCGTGGTCGCCTTGGAGCATCAGGGGATTGGCGGGGGCTTCGGGAATGTTCATGTGGGCGCGGGTGCTGCCTTCCACCTCGACGTTGTTCTGCACGGTGAGGCCGTTGTAGAGGACGCGGATGAAGCGGGCGTTTTCGGTCTTGTGGCCGCTCGAGTCGAAGCGGGGGGCGCGGAACCAGATCTGATAGGATTGCCACTCGCCGGGTCGGCGGCTGGCGTTGCGGGAGGGCGCGGAGCCGCCGACTCCCTTGTTGTCGATCCAGCGGTGGTAGATCGCGCCGCCATCGGAGGTTTTCATGGGCTCCGTGGAGCCGTAGCTGTCGAAGACCTGGACTTCATACAGCCCGTGCAGATAGACGCCGGAGTTCGAGCCCTTGGGGATCATGAACTCGAGGTATAGTTCCATGTCGCCGAATTTTTCTTCGGTGACCAGGTTGCGGGTGCGGCCGTTGGGGCCGTTGAGAATCGTGCCGCCCGGTTCGGGAATGCCGGTGAGGCGTGTGGGGGAGAGGAGACGCTCCCAGCGCACGGCGCGGGTGGTGAACCATTCCTGGGGGCCGTCCATGCCCTTCCAGCCGCTCAAGTCCTTGCCGTCGAGCAGCGGGCGCCAGCCGTCCTCGAGGAGGAAGGGGGGATCGCCGTGAAACTCGCCGTCGTTCAGTTCGGGCTTGTGCTGCGCCAAGAGGAGGGAGATAGCAGCGGAGATGAAGAGGGCGAACAGAATTTTTCGCATTCCGCCCTTCATTTTATACATTGGTATTTGCCTCGCACACGCGCCCTTACGACGGCCTGGTGGCTTCTTCTGTTCCTGCTTGCGGTGAATGTGTACCGGGCGGCAACGCAATCCATCACGACGGACGAGGCGTTCACGTACCTGCGGTCCGTGCTGACGCCCATCCCGGAATTGTGGCAGAGCTATGACGCGAATGACCACGTGCTGCACACGTTTCTGTGCAAAGCCTCAGTGAAGCTTTTCGGGACGAGTGAGTTTACACTGCGGATTCCCGCGCTGCTGGGAGGGGCGTTGCTGCTGGTGTCGGCGCTGCGACTATGCCGGCTGCTGTTCGGCGACGGGTGGTATATGCTGACGGCGTTTGCGCTGATCGCGCTCAATCCGTTCGTGCTGGACTATTGCTCGATCGCGCGCGGATATGGGATGGCGACCGCCTTTTTGTTGTTCAGCCTGGACCAGTTGCTGCGGTATCTCGAGGGACCCTTGCGCAGATGGCGTCTGTATGCGGCGGGGATCGGGCTGGCGCTGGGCGTGGCGGCGAACCTCACGGTGCTGGCGCCGGGATTTGCGCTGGCGCTGGTGTTTGCGGGCATCCACCTGGGAGAGGCGGCGCTGCAGCGGAACTGGCCGCGGGTGAGGGCGCGGTTCGATCACATCGTGGACCAGATGGCGGTGCCTTGCGTTGTCACGACGGTGGCTTTGCTGTTAGGCCCTATGCTGCCGGCGCGGAGGGAACATTTCTACGCCGGAGCAAAGACGCTGCACGATTCCCTGGTGAGCTTCAACTACGCCTGCTTCTGGCGGGTGAAGAATCTGCTGGAGGACACGCCGCTGCACTACCCGGTGGAGCATTTCTGGCTTGGGGTGTCGCTGGTGCTGCCGGGTGTGATTCTTGGCGCGGGGCTTATCGTTGCGTTGCGCGATCGCAAGCGTAGCGGGATGCTTCTTAGCGGGCTGTGCCTGCTTTCCGTGGTCCTGCTGCTGGCGCTTCATTGGGGGCTGGGCGTACCGCTTCCGGAGCGGCGTACGGGGCTCTACCTGGCGCCGCTAATGACGCTGCTCGGGGCAGTGGTGGTTTTCCGCCTGCCAGGATGGGCGCAAGTGATTCCGGCGGGAATGGCGGCGCTGGTGCTTGCGCAGTTTCTTCTTTCCTGGAACGTCCGCGTTTATGACGAGTGGCTGATGGACGCCGGGAATCGCGACCTGGCGTTGTACCTTCGGAGTCACGCTCCCCCGCCGGGACGCAAGCTGAAGTTCGGGGGGACGTTTCCGCTCGATCAGGGCGCCCGGTTTTACAGCCGGCTTTACCATATGGACTGGCTCGAGTTCCCGCCGCCGAAAGTCAGCCCGGACGGTGATTACGACATTTACTTTCTGGATGAGAAAGACCACTATCTCATCGGGAAGCGGCATTTGACGCTGCGCTACCTGGAGCCTTTTTCGAAGGTGGCGATTGCGGCTCCGGCGGATTCTCCGCTTCGACCTTGACGGGGATGTTGCGGATGTCAGTGACGAAGACGGGGAGCGGGGAGCGGGCATCGGGCAGACGCCACACACCGCCCGGATGGGCGACTTCGAAGTAGTAGATCAACTGACCGGATTCGGAAAGATCCCTGGCGGGAATGGTGAACCGGGGGAGGCGCGGCGAGGCTTCCATGGTCTCAAAACCGCCACCAGCGGAGATCATACGGTAGCGCAGACGGATGGCGGTGACATTTTGAA
>JADLBD010000105.1 GCA_020847975.1 Bryobacterales bacterium
AAACTCGCACACACTCCGCACATCAAAAGCGAAAAGCCCTCGCGAAGAGGGCGTCTGAATCTCTGTACCTTATTGATTTTATTGGTGCGGATGAGAGGACTTGAACCTCCACTCCCTTGCGAGAACTAGAACCTGAATCTAGCGCGTCTGCCAGTTCCGCCACATCCGCACGTTGGTGGGCAAACCTTGATTTTCCCTTATCCCCCGGATTGAGTCAACTGGATTTCGTCTCGCGCGCGCCAGGATCCCGGCCTTGGAACTCCTCGATCCACTTTTTCCGCAGGCGGCGGAGTTCGAGGATGAGGTCCATAACCTTGCGCTCGATCTGCTCCGCTGCAAGGCGGTAGGCTTCCTCCTTGCCGCCCATCGGATCCCTGACTGTCCACTCGCGAACGGGGGCTTTGGCCGCCGGAAGGGGGACGCCGCTGATATTCACCACCAGGTCAAAAGGTTCACCACCGTGGTCGGCGATGGGCTTGGGATAGGCGTCCTCAAGGTCGATGTTCTTTTCCTCCATCACCTTGCGCGTCAAAGGCATCACCCTGCCGGCGGGGGTGATGCCTGCGCTGCGGGCTACAAGGACGTCCGAGCCGTAGCGGTGGGCGAAGCCTTCGGCCATCTGACTGCGGATGGCGTTGCCCAGACACACGAAGAGGACACGAAAAGGGCGTTCCATGGACGGGCGGCTCAGCCTTGCCTCACCTTGTCGAGGAATCGGCTGTGCACGCGGGAATCCGCAGTCAGTTCCGGATGAAAAGTAGCCACCATGTGCCTACCTTGTTCCACCAGCACGGGATCCCCGTCATACTCGATCAGGACACGCGCTTCCGGGCCGACGCCGCGGATGATGGGGGCGCGAATGAACACCGCCTCCAAAGGTTCGGGAAATTCGTCGCTCCGCAACTGCACAATGCGGCTGTCGATCTGGCGGCCATAAGCGTTTCGCTCGACAGTGAGGTTCATTAGGCCGAGCGATTCCTGCCGCGGCGAGTGGACTTCGTTCGCCAGCAGGATCGCTCCGGCACAAGTTCCGAAAACGGGCTTGTGCTTGCCGAACTGGGCAAGCCGCTCGAACAGACCTTCGGCGCGGAGGAGTTTGAGCATGGTGGTGCTCTCCCCGCCGGGAATCACGAGGCCGTCGACGGTTTCGAGATCCTCCGCGGTCCGCACCTCGACGGCTTCCGCGCCAGCGCGTTCGAGCGCTTTGCGGTGGGCTTCAAAATCGCCTTGCAGGGCAAGGATGCCGATCTTCATCAACTACCAGCCTCGCGTCTGGAGGAGTTCGCTTTCAGGCAGTTTGGCAACGTCGATGCCGAACATGCCGATGCCCAACTCCTCACTGGCCTCGAGGAGCTTTTGCGGGTCTTTGTAATAGGTAGCCGCTTTCACGATAGCTTTGGCGCGCCGTTCCGGATCATCGGACTTGAAGATGCCGGAACCAACGAAGACTGCCTCCGCGCCAAGCTGCATCACCAAAGCGGCATCGGCGGGCGTAGCCACGCCGCCGGCGGAGAAATTGGGAACGGGGAGTTTGCCGTGCCCGGCGACATATTCCACCAGTTCAAGCGGAGCCTGGTGCTTCTTCGATTCGGCAACCAGTTCTTCCTTGCCGAGCACGGTCAACTGGCGCATTTCCTTCTGGATGGTGCGCATGTGACGCACCGCTTCGACAATGTTGCCCGAGCCGGCCTCGCCCTTGGTGCGGATCATGGCGGCGCCTTCGGCGATCCGGCGGAGCGCCTCGCCGAGGTTGCGGGCGCCGCAGACGAACGGCGTTTTGAAGCGGCGCTTGTCGATGTGGTGCTCTTCATCGGCGGGTGTAAGCACTTCGCTTTCGTCGATGTAATCCACCTTCAGCGCTTCCAGGATCTCGGCTTCCATGAAGTGGCCGATACGAGCCTTGGCCATCACGGGAATGCTGACGGCTCCCATGATTTCGCGGATCTTGCCGATGGGCGCCATGCGCGCTACGCCGCCCTCCTTCCGGATATCGGCCGGCACGCGTTCGAGGGCCATCACGGCCACGGCTCCCGCTTTTTCGGCAATCACCGCCTGCTCGGCGTTGGTGACGTCCATGATGACGCCACCCTTCAGCATCTCAGCCAGGCCCACTTTGAGCCGGAATTGTTCATCCAGGTAATTCATTTCGTTACCTCCTCGCTAACCTCTCCTAAATGCTAAACCAGCGCCGGAGCCGGAGTCATACCGCTTGCCGCGCGTACTCGCTCCAGTTCCTCGCCAAATACTCTGCCCAGGATGGAAACACCTTCGCGAATCCGCGCGGGATCCAACCCGGCAAAACTCAACCGCAAGCCGCCCGGCTCGACGCGCGAGACGGCGAAATATTTCCCCGGCAGATAGTTCACGTTGGCGCGCTCGGCCCGGGGCAGCAGTTCCGCGGCGTCCAGGGGCTCGGGCAGGCGCACCCAGAGGTTCATGCCGCCCTGTGGACGGGTGAAGCGGGTGGCTTCAGGAAGATACTTACCGCACGCTGAGAGCACGGCGGAAAGCCGCTGCGCGCCGGCTTCGAGAATCCGGGCGCGGTGCGACGCCAGACGGCCCGATTCGGCGAAGCGGAACAATACCGCCTGCGAGAGATGGTCGCTATGCAAATCGCAAGACTGCTTGGCCCCGGTCAGCCGCTGGATAAACGCGCGGGGGCCAATCACCCAGCCGACACGCAAACCGGGAAAGGCGATCTTGGAAAAAGACCCGAGCGAGATCACGTCCCCGGAGCCATCCAGTTGTTTGAGCGGCGGCTGCGGCTCGCCTTCATAACGGAGCGGCCCGTAGATATCGTGCTCAATGAGAATGACTCCCGCTTCGCGCGCCAGGCGCAGGATGGCCTGTCTGGCGAACAGAGGCAGAGTGGTTCCCGTGGGGTTCTGAAAATTCGGGGTAACCACGAGCAGGCGCGGCCGTTCCCGCTCGATGACCCGTTCGAGGGCGGCGATCTCCATGCCGTGCGCTCCCACGGGGATGCCTGCAAGCCGGGCACCGGCAGCGGCAAACACGCCGCGCAGGCCGGGGTACACAGGATCTTCAATAGCGACACAATCGCCGGGCCGGATGAGCACGCGCTGAATCAGATCGAGCGCCTGCTGGCAACCGCTGGTGATGACGATGTCGTCCGCCGGGCCGGCCAAGCCGTCTCGGCGCGCGTCCTCGAGAAGGTACTGGCGCAGCGGCTGATAGCCCGCGGGCGAACCAAGCTGGAGAATGGCCGTCGCGGAGTCGCCCTGAATGACCTCCTGGCAGGTAGCACGAAACTCGGCCATGGGGAACAGATCCTTGTCGGGACGGCCGCTGGCGAAGCTGATGCCTTCACTTCCGAGCGACAAGGCCGGAGGCGGAGACTTTTCGGCGTCGCCCAACTCTTCCCAGGCGATGCGGCTCGAGGACTCTGCCGCACCTTCGACAAAAGTTCCGCGGCCGACGTGACCTTTCAGCAAGCCTTCGTTTTCCAACAATTCGTAGGCGGCGGAAACGGTGGCCCGGTTCAGTCCAAGCATGCCAGCCAATTCACGAGTCGCGGGCAGCCGTTCCCCGCGGGGGATGCGCCCGGATTGGATGTGGCCGCGCACCTGCTCGAACAACTGGCGGTAGAGCGGCGTATCCGATGCGGAATCGAGAACGATGGCGGGCAACATGGTCGGCAAGGACTACCGTACCATATTGGATGGGTCCAATCAAGCCAATGTGGGAATTCGCAAAACAACCTGCCATTCCACCCGGCCGGGACGGCCTTGATACAATTTGTTCACGCGATGAGATTTTGGCGCACTCTCCTGATTCTTCCCGTCGTCTTCATACTTTGCCTGGAAAGTATCGAGGCGCAGAAGAAGAAAAAGAAACGCGGCGAAGAGGAAGAGGTCACGCAGACACTGGAACTGCCGAAGGACCCGCCGCAGGCTGTCGCTGTCGAGCCACAACGGTTGGGATTTCTGACGGCTCCCATGTCCACGAAGGGCCTGCTTTCGCAACAGGTTCGCGATGGGCTGAAGACCCTTCGCAAGGCGGCTCGAGGGGCTGCCATTGTCAAGGTCCGGGCTTTTGTCGCCGGGACAGGCGATTTGCGCCGCGTGCAGGCGATAGTGAGCGACCAGTTCACCGACTGGAAGCAACCCTTGCCCGCGCTCACCACCATTCAGGTAGGCGGGTTGCCACAGGAAGGGGCGCAAGTGCAGTTGGAGGCCATTACCGTGGAGAAAAAAGTAGTGAACCCCAACGGTCTGGCTTTTTTTTCCGGGCAGCAGGCGGCTTCCAAAGAGGCGCTCGAAAAGATCGGCCCGTTGTTTCAGCAGTCGCTGGAGGGGTTGCGGACCGCGCAGCGAGGCGTGAACATCGAAGGCGCGGGCGTTCTGCGCGCCACCTGCTTCGTCAGCGCGCTGGGCGACTATGCGGAGATACGGCAGAACCTGGCGCAGGAGTTCCCGAACGCGGCTCTGACGATTGTGCAGACGCTGCGCGGATTGAGCCAGGGGCTGGTGGAGTGTGAAGCTGTCGGGAGGGCATCATCGGCTCCCGCGGTGCCGCTGCAGGCGGTGAATCCGGCGGGACTCGCCTCCTCACCGAACTATTCGCAGGTGATGCTGATGAATGCCCCGAAGGCGGTAATCAGCGGCATGCAACTGGCGTTCAACAGCCAGGATTCGGATGTGCGGCTGGCGTTCGACCGTTTGCGGAAAGGGGTGGAGCAGGCAGGCGGGTCGCTGGCGAACACTGCAATGACGAATTATTATCCACTGACGCAGTCAATGATTGACAAAATTCGTCAAATTCGGTTTGAATTTCTCGATAAGAACAGGCCGCCGGCGAGCACAATGCTGCCGTTCGAGGGCCTGCCGTCGCAGGATGCGAGTTTTGCGATGGAAGTAGTTACTCTGCCGTAACGTCCGTTCAAATCCCGCCGATACTTCCTACTGAGAACTTGTGGCGTAACGCCGCAGTCAATTGCATCTCTATGGCCTATTGGGGGCTGCGTCATTGATCTCCCCGGGAGGCGCCGAGCTGCGCATCGAGAAGTTGTCCCCGTAGCGCGGGTTATTCGCGGAACGAGTGGTGCGCCACGCGATGTTGGGCCAGCGGCCCGATCAACGGCGCTTTCCAGCGCTTGCCCTGGTAGGCCTGATACATCAGCCAGAACCACATGCCCACCAGGGCGAGCGTGCCGAAAAACATGAGGAACCACACCAGCGCGACGACTGCCCAGGGCACTACCATGACTGCGGCGACGCAGAGGACATAGAGCAGGAACCCGGCGGCCGAGTAATAGATGGATTGCCAGGCGTGAAAATAGACGAGGCGGTTTTTGTTGTAGGGCTCGAGGATCAAAAACAGAGCCCCGGTGACGGCTCCCAGCGTGTAGGAGAGAGCCGCGGCGGCGTAATCAGGCATGACGTCGCGCGGCGGCGATGGTGGATCTTCTGCCATGGAAGTTTCCTCCCTTACCGGCTGTATCCTTGTTTCTTGTACTGGTCGAGAATGGCTGTGAGACGCTGCACCACATCCGGTCTCGACTGATAGAGGTTCTTCGTTTCGCTCGGATCAGAATCCAGATTATACAACTGTCCGAGCGGCCCTCCAGGTTGCGGATCCACGCGCTTGGGTTCGCTGAAGCCACCCGAGCCCAGGCCCAGGCAAAGTTTCCACTCTCCCTGGCGGATAGAGAACATGCCGTCCACGGAATGGTGGACGATCACCTGGCGGTTGCCTTTCTTTCCTCCGAGAGCGGGCACCAGCGAGAAGCTGTCTTCGCCGGCGTTCTTTGGCAAGTGGACGCCGGTGATCTCCGCGGTAGTGGCCATCAGATCGGTGAGGCAGCCGAGTTCACGGCTGACGGTGTTCCGGGCGATGTGGCCGGGCCAGCGTGCGAGGAACGGGATGCGATGTCCGGCATCCCAGATGTCCGCCTTCATCCCTTTCCAATCGGCGTTAGCGCGGTGGGCGAATTTAGCCTTGTCCTCCGGGGTCCAATGGGCTCCGTTGTCGGACGTGAAGATGAGCAGGGTGTTGCGTGCCAGCCCTGTCTCTTCGAGAGTGCGCATCACCTGGCCGAGCACATCGTCCACCTGAGCGGCAAAATCGCCATAGTCTCCGGCCTTCGATTTGCCGCGGAAGCCCGCGATGGGCACCCATGGCGTGTGCGGGCCGGTCAGCGGGAAGTATAGGAAGAAGGGCGTCGCTGGCTGCCTGGCGCGGTCGCGCAGGATGGAGATAGCCTTGGCTGTCAGCGTGGGCAGCACCTGCCCGATCTCGAAATGCGGAGCAATGGGACCAGGCCGCCAGAATACGCCACGGGGATTGTTGCGGCCATCGGTATGCGAGGTGGGCTGTTCGACGGCGTGGTCATTTTCGAAATAGAGATAGGGATCCATGTCGAGCGAGGCGGGAATGCCGTAGTAGTAGTCGAAACCATGATCCCGCGGGCAAGGATGGAGCGGGTGAGAATAGTCCGTCTTCTCTGCCGTTCCCAGCCCCAGGTGCCATTTGCCCACACCGGCAGTGTAGTAGCCCTGCGCTTTCAGCATCGAAGCAACAGTCATTCTGCCCGGCTCGATGAGGTTCGGCGAGTATCCCCAGAGAACACCTTCCTTCAGTCGGGATCGCCAGCAGTAGCGTCCGGTGAGGATGCCATAGCGCGTGGGCGTGCACACCGCGGAGGGCGAGTGCATGTCCGTGAAGCGGACTCCCTGGGAGGCGAGACGATCGGCGTTCGGCGTGGGCACGGCGGAGAGAGGATTGTAGCAGTGCAGGTCTCCCCAACCCAGGTCGTCGGCGAGGACGTACACAATGTTCGGCTTTTCCGGAGCGGCTTGCAATTGCCAGGCGGCTCCCATGCCTGCGAGGAAATCTCTACGGTTGATCATGAGCATCTCACCTTTCTCCACACCTCCTCGAGATGCGCGCTGCCGGCACTCCGCACGGCATCCTCGACGCGCGCGCGAATCTCGTCACGAAAACACGCGGGACCCAGCGCTTCCAACGCCGCGGCGGCCGTTGGCGCATTCCCAGCCGGGAGGAGGGAAAGCAAGTATTCGATGGCCGCCTCCTGCCGGGTGGCTCCGATAGCAAGCAGCAGGGCTTTGCGCAAGCGCTGATCGAGCGTGTGTTCCAGGCGCCGCCGCAAGGCCTCGACGGCGGCGGGTTCCTTCGATTCCCCCAGCGCGGCAGCAGCTTCGAAGACGAGGTCTTCGTTAGGGTGCTCGAGATAGCCCGCCACAAACGCCGCACCTTCGACGGGATCGAGCGCGACATATGCGGCCATGCACTGCCCGGTTACCTCGGCCCGTTCGTCCCCGGCGTGGATCTTCAGCCGCAGCAGCAATGCGCCTTCCGGGCGCCCCAATGCGGCAACGGCACGGGCCGCATCCATGCGGGGTGAAGGATCGGCGTCGGCCAGCAGGTCCACCAGACAGCGCAGGATCTCCAGGTCGCCAACCGAGCGGCAGTTCAACAGCCCGAAGGCGCAGGCGCCGCGCAGCGCCGCCGCGGAATCCTGCCGCCCTCCCCAGGAGGGCTCGAGCTGCACATGGCGGATCCCGCGCAGGAATAGCGCAGACTCTTCGCATTCCCAGTCCTTCAGAACTTTGGCAATGGCATGCTTGGCCCAGCACTGCGGGTCGCTCTTGGCCGGGTTCTCGAGGAAACGGTAAAAGGCGGCGGTGAGTTCCGGAACCAGATCGCGGCGATCCATTTCGGCAATGAGCGCGGCCGCTTTCGAGACGGCATAATTGCTGCGGTCTTTGAGCGCGCGCCGTAGAGCTTCGGTGGCGGCTGGAGCCAGCGGGTTCGCGCGCAGTTCGCGCAACTGCTCCAGTTTGCGGTCAAGCGCCTGTTTGCCGGACATGATGCGGGGCGGGTCCCGCCGCTAAAGATAGCGAACGTTGTTCTTGGTCTCGTCCCAAACCACTTTCTTGTTATGGCGGAACGAGAGGGTGGCCATGTGTCCGGAGATGGCAGCCTGCTGGCCCGCTTCCACCGGCGCAATCAGCTTCGCCTTGCCGCGGATGGCTTCGAGCCAGTTGCGGATGTGCGCCTGCACGGCGAGGTTGTCGTTGCCGGGCAGTTCGATGCGCATCTCCTTGCGGGCGTCAACCTGGGGCGGCGCCTTGCCGCCGAAGGTCTCGGGGGTGAACGTCAGGATCTGGCGATTCAACACTTCGATGGTGCCTTCGTTACCCATGAACTGTTCGCCATACCCGTATTTCACGTTGCCGAAGTAGCAGGAGTAGTTGATGTGGAACTTATCCTTGTACTCGTAGATGGCGCTGAAGGTGTCCGGCACTTCGCGGTCGTCGTTGGCGCCGGTCCAGCGGTAGATGCCGCCCGAGGCCATGCAGGAGTGCGGAAGCGTTTTGCCGCAAACGAAATTGGTGATGTCGGTCTGGTGCACCAGCAGATCGGTGGAGATGCCGCCCGAATAATCCCAGTAGAGACGCCACTGGTAGTAGCGCTGTTTGTTGAACGGCCGTTTGGGGGCATTGCCGAGGAACTTGCTCCAATCGGTATTCTCCGGGTTCGCGTCGGCGGGGATGTTGTAGCGCCACGCCGGGTTGTCGGGAAGCGAATTGCGGTACCAGAAGGCGCGCACGTAGTGGATGTCGCCGATCATGCCGTCTGTCACCATCTCCTTGGCTTTCTGGTACAGCGAATTGCTGCGGTTTTGCGTGCCCACCTGGACGACTTTGCCGCTCTTTTCGGCGGCACGCACCACTTCCCAACCCTCTTCGATGGTGTGCGAGAGCGGTTTCTCGACATAGACGTGCTTGCCTGCTTTGAGAGCCGCAATGGCCATGTCGTGGTGGAGGTGTTCGGGAGTGGCGATAACGACGGCGTCGATGGAGGGATCGGCCAGCAGTTGGCGGTAATCCTCGAATGTCTTCGGAGTGTTGCCGCCCATTGTCTGCACCCGGTCCTTGCTGCGATTCAGATGGCCGGTGTAGGTGTCGCAGGTGGCCGCCACCTTGAAGGGCTTGGGCCCTCCTTTGTACAGCATGTCCATCAGGTAATAGCCGCGGCTGCCGACGCCGATCCAGCCGAGCTGGAGTTCGCTGTTGGGATTCTGCGCGGAGAGGAGAGCGGGGGCCACAGCCGCGCCGGCTTTCCTGAAGAGATCGCGGCGGGAGTGTTGATCAGACATGAACGGCTCCTTTGAGGGGATTCTGTGGGTTATCAGCACCTTTCAGGATATCATCGCGGCTTCCGCTCCAGAGTTTGGCAAAATGGAAGGATCTATCGCATGCGGTTCAGATTGGCTGGTCTTTTTCTGTCGGCCTCGATGGCCGTTTTCGCGGCGGATCAGTGGATCAAACTGGTCTCGCCAAACTTCGAGATGTACACCTCGAACGGGGAACGAACGGCGCGGGACGCGCTGCTCTATTTTGAGCAAGTGCACGGCTTCTTTGCGAAGGTGATGAATCTGGCCGTGAAGCCGGAAGCCAAAGTGCGGATCATCGCCTTCCGGAGCGAGAAGGAATTCAAACCATACAGCGTGAATGCGGTTGCGGCAGCCTTTTACCTGCATGGTCTCGATACGGATTACATCGTGCTGGAACGAGCGAATGCAGACCTCTATCCGGCCGTGGTTCACGAGTATGTGCACTACCTCGTCGGCCAGACCGGCGTGGAGAACATGCCACTGTGGCTCAACGAAGGGCTGGCGGAACTATACGCGACTCTGAGGCCGGTGGATCACAAGGTGAAGGTGGGCGTCTACAACCCGGGCCATTTGCGGACGCTCTCGCAGGGAAAATGGCTGGATCTCGAAGCGCTGCTCGCCGCGAACACCAGTTCGTCCTTCTACAACGAAAAAAACCGGGCCGGCATGTTCTATTCGCAGGCATGGCTGCTGACGCACATGCTTTCCCTGGCGGACGGATATCGCGGCAAGTTCCTGGAATTCCTCAACGCGATTCTCACGACAAACCCTCCGTCCCGCGCCTTCGAGGTCGTGTATGGAAAGAGCACGGAGGACGTCACTCGGGATCTGCGCGATTACTCGCGGGCAGGGCATATGAAACTATTCGCTTTCGACGTCACGCTGGATAAGCGTGCGGAGTCACCCTCGATCGAGGAGGCGCCGGATTTCGAGGTGTCGCTCAACCTCGCGCAGCTTCTGCTTTCGACTCCCGCGCGGAAAGAGGCCGTCGCCAGATTGCGGGAGCTTACCAAGACCTATCCGGATCGCGCGGAGACATACGAAGTCCTTGGCCATATCGAGTCTTCCGAAGGTAATTACGCGGCTGCGGCGGCGGATTTCGCCAAGGCGGCGGCGCATGGCGCCGGACGCAGCAAGATGTACCTGAGCTATTGGAATGTGGCCTACCGTAGCGGCGCGGGGGAGAAGGAACTGCGTCCGATCATGGCGCATCTCGCCGAATTCCAGCCCGGGAACTTGGCCGAACGCCTGCAAATCGCCTGGATGTATTACCAATCGCACGACTACGCGAGTTCGCTGCGTCATCTCAAGCAAGTGAGGCAGGTGGACCGCCCAAACGCTTTTCGCTATTTCGAACTGCTTGCCTATGCGGGTCTGCAAGCGGGCGACACCGTGGAGGCAAAGGCGGCTTCGGGCCGTGCCGCCAACTATGCCCAGACGCAGGAGGAGCGAAACCGGATGGAAGAACTTCGGCGCTATCTCGACCGTCCTCAGGCGAACGCGGCTTCCATACGTCCCCCTACAGCGCCCGGGAATTCGGAGGAGCGTCCAACTCTCAGACGCGGCGAGGCCCCACAACCCGTCACGCCCGGGGAAAGTGCGTCTCTTTCCGTTGTCGAAGGCGCGCTCTCGCAAGTGGACTGCATCGACAAGCGCGCCAGGCTGCACATCAGCGTGGAGGGCCGCGACGTAATCCTTGCCATCCTCGACCCGGGCACGATCGCAATTCGAAGCAACAGCGCTGCCAGTGTGGAGTTCACCTGCGGCAGGCAGAAGGATCAGCGCATCAAAGTGGAGTTCGAGGCCAAACCTGACGCCGAGCTTGCCACCAGCGGCGTGGTGCGGTCGCTCGAATTCCGTTGACGCTACCGGTATCCCTTTGACTTCAGGTAGGCGACAAGCTCGGCCGGGTGGTCTGTCTGAATTCCGGTGGCTCCGCGGTCGATAGCGTCCTGCCAGAAGGCAGGATTGTCGGCGGGGCCGAGGCGGTCGACAAAGATTTCGATTTTCGCCTGAATGGCAACGGCCGTTGTTTCCGGATTGAAATCCCTGGCGTCGAAGGCTGCCACCTTCAGGGGCAGAGTCTTCAGCAGCGATTGAAGGGCAGCGGGATTGCCGGCCTCCGGCATCACGCGCAGATTCGGCCGGAGGGCGGCGATTTGCTTGAGATAACTTGCGCCGCCGTAGATCACTACGTGGTCCTGCATGCCGTGGCGTTCGATGGCGGCAACGGAATCCGCCGCGGAGACTGCTTTGCTGTCCACGTACACTCCGATCCTGCCGCGGGCAAAGGCGAGAGCCTCGTCGAATGTGGGTACGCGGCTTCCGCCCGCGTCGAGCTTGCGCATCGCGTCGAACGTCATCCGCGCAACCTGGCCTTTGCCGTTGGTGGTGCGGTCCACGGCGGCGTCATGCATCAGAACCAACCGCCCATCCGCGGTGGTGCGCACATCCGCCTCGAAGAAATCCGCTCCCGCTTCGTATGCGGCTTGAAACGCGGCGATGGTGTTCTCGGGATGGTGGAGGTGTTCGCCGCGATGGGCGATGACGGCAATGCGGCGCGGCTCCGCATTGCCCCACCCGGGGAACGCCGCGACAGCATCCATGAAGTTGTGGAGCCGGTCGGTGTGCGCGTCCTCCTGCCAGCCGCCGCGCGCCGCGCGATAGGCGCCGTCGCTCGGGCAGCCGTCGGTATCGGTCTGGTAAAGCGAGTAGTTGAGCGCCTGACGGGCGGCGAGTTTGTATTCGAGCGAGCCTGTGGCGGCGGAATACATCGCCAGCACCGCGCCATAGGTGGAGAGAATGCCGCCCCAGGGATTCTTGTCGTAATCCTGCTCGCCGCAGACGGCGACCCCGTTGTGAACCGTGACAAAGCGACGGTTGACGAATTCGATGAGGGACTGGGCATCGGCCTTCCAATCGGCATCGAGCGCCTCCTTCTGCTCGAGGAGATAGCGCGCCATGTTCAAGGGCGCCCACGCGGTGCGGTTGTCGGGCTCGGCATGATCCTCGAAGAATTGCACCCAGAGAAGGCCATCCTTACCGGCATTCGGGATCTGAAACTGCCTGATCCACGTCCAAAGCTTATCGCGGGGTGGGCGAAATTCGGAATAGCCGCCGGCAATAAGCTGATCGAAGAGGCGCAGGATGAAGCTCATGTTGCCGGAAACCTCGCCGCGCGGCTCGCCCGTGCGGTAATCGGCGCGGAACGGCCATGGAGAGCGCAGAGCATCGCCTTCGCGCATGTTGGCCGCGAGCACGCGCGCATTGTGCACGGCCTGATCGAGGTAACGGCGGTCCTTTGTCTGGCCGTACAGGAGCGCCAGCGCGTAACCGGCGATGCCTCCTTTGTCGGGCTCGATTTCGAAAGGCCGGTCGGCTTGCGAGCCGCTGTCGGGACGCTGTGGAATCTGGTCCCGCCATCCGGTGGAGCGTGTGAAGCGGGGATACTTGCCGCTATCAGGAGTGAGGCTTTCTCTGACGAGGTAATCGCCCATGGCGCGAGCCACTCCCAGCAACCGCTCGTCCTTGCCGCCCTTCCAGGCGAGGTACTTCAGATAGGAAATGATGCCCATGCCGTTCTGCATGGCGGGAATGAAGCTGCGGCGGTTGGGCCGTGTGGTGATCGGCTGGTAGTTGCCGTCCATGAAGGTCATGGTGACGAAGCGCGGGTAGCCGTTCTCGATGGGGCAGCGCAGATACCAGTTGACTTCGCGCTCGAGGGCATCGGGCCAGGAGGTCCAGGGCAGCAGAGCGCCGCTCGAATCGTACACCGCGGGATGGTTGCCGAGTTGGGGTCCCGGCTGCGCGCCAAGAAGCGCTGTCGAAGCCAGCAGAAGCACAAAGCGCATGGCTACCAGTGAGTGAGCGAGCCGTCCGGGCGGAAGTAGACGTTGCGGCGTCCCGGCTGTGTCACTTCGCCGATCAATGTCAGCTTCGACATGTCGGCCGTGACGCCGAGACCGGGCCGCTCATTCGGATACAACTTGCCGTTCCGGAAGTCGAGACACTGCGGCAGGTATTCGATGGGCCGGGTGCCATAGTTGTACTCCATCAGCACTGGGCCGGTGAAGGTGGACATCGAGTTGGCAAGGGCGGCGGTGGAGACGGGGCCGGTGAAGTGCGGCACAATGCCCACGGCGTGCGTCTCGCAGATGGCGGCGATCTTCATCATCTCGGTGATGCCGCCGACGTTGGGGACGGTGGCGCGGATGTAGTCGATATCGTGGTTCTCGACGAGCTTGTTGAAGTCCCAGCGCTGTCCCCACTCTTCGCCATGCGCCAAAGGGACGGAGGTCAACTGGCGCAGTTTCGGCAGGTCCTCGCGGGCGTTTTCGTCGCGCACGGGATCCTCGACGAGGTAGGGTTCGTACTCTTCAATGAGGCGGCAGGCGCGAAGGCCGTCGTTGAAATCGAAGCGCTGGTGGAAGTCGATCATCCAATCGCCTTCCCGGCCTACGCCCTCGCGCGCGTCTTTACAATCGCGAGCCACCTGGCGGACGCGCTCATGCGTATTGAACACTTCGCCCGAAGGGACGTCGCCGGCGCCCATGCGGAAGACGCGATACCCAGCCTCCATGGTGGCGCGGGCGCGCTCGCGGATTCCGGGGGGCGCGCCGCTTGGGGAGTTCGGCAGGCGCACGCCGCCGGTGACGTAACATTCGCAATAGTTGCGCACGGTTCCGCCGAGGATTTCGTGCACGGGCAGGCCGAGCGCCTTGCCCTTGATGTCCCACAAGGCAAGGTCCATGGCTCCTACGGCGTGGATCTTCTCGCGGCCCGGCGGATAGAACCAGGCAATGTACATCTCGCGCCACAAGGCTTCGATATGGAACGGATTCTTCCCAATGAGAGTGCCAGCGCACTGCTCGAGAGTGTCCTTCGAGCCGCCCTCGCCAATCCCCGTGATCCCGATGTCGGTCTCCACAGTGCACAGCATGTTGCTCTGGTTGAAGAGTTCGTTCAGGTTCGGCGGTTTGTAAATGCGGACGCGGGTGATTTTCGCTTTGGGGAGCGCGGCTTCGGCGCGCCGCGGACGGAGGAGAGCGGCGACGGGCGCCGCGGCAAGAGACTTGAAGAATGACCTGCGATTCATGATTTGGGCCTACGCCCGGCCAGTATATCGATATTCCCGGCGAATGGGATAATCACATTTGGCATCCGCTCGATCGGCCCGGCTCCTCTTTCTATTCATCGTTGTCGTGATTCTTTATGGATCGCTCTATCCCGGCGTGCCGCATCCCGGCGGCGCGCCCCCGGCGGCGGCGATAGACTATCTGCTCCACTCGTGGCCACGGAGCTTTGACCCGCGTATAGCCGTGGATGCATTGCTCAACGTGTTGATCTACGTGCCGCTCGGCTGGCTGGGCTATCTCAGTCTGACGGGAGCGCCGCGCGGCGTCCGCCTGACTGCGGCCGTTGGGTTCGGGTGTGCGCTCTCGTTCACGGTGGAACTGGCGCAATTCTATCTCGAAGGCCGTGTGACGAGCCTGCTCGATGTGGCTTCCAACAGTTGCGGTACAGCGGCGGGCGTAATCGGCGCGCAACTTCTCGATGCTCTTCTGGCGCGCCGGCTTGCCCGCTGGAGGGAACCGCTGGTCCGGGAACGGGCGGCGGTGGTGCTTATCCTATGCTGGCTTTCCTACCACCTGTTCCCCTTTGTCCCTTCCATTGGCTTCTACAGATTGGCGGTGCGGTTGCACGCGATGCTGGCGGTAAGCGCCGCGGCTCTTCCCGCGGAGACGCTTGCCGGGATGGCGGAGTGGCTGGCGATCGGCGTATTGCTCGGAAGCATCGCCGGAACCTCAACTCCGCCCCTGCTTGTGGCGCTATTGGCCGTGTTGCCGGCGAGGCTGCTGATTGTTCATCAGCAGTTGACGCTTGCCGAGCTACTGGGCGCCTTGCTGGGAGTGGCGCTCAATCTGGCGTTGTGGCGGGGAAGATGGCAAGCACGGGCCGCCGCCGTGCTCTTGCTGGTGAGCCTGGCCATCTCGGGGCTTGCGCCGTTTCATTTCTCGGACACCGCTGCTTCTTTTTCCTGGCGGCCGTTCCATGCCTCCTTTCACACCGCCAATTGGGAACCGGCTGGAATCGTTCTGTTGCGCAAGGTGTTCCGTTATGGCGCATTCCTGTGGCTGGCATCGCGGTGCGGCATGCGGCTTGGCTCGAGTGCGGCAGTCTTGTCCAGCATGCTCTTTGCGATTGAGATTGCCCAAACACACCTTCCGGGACGCACACCGGAGATCACAGACCCGATACTGGCCCTGCTCATGGCGCTCGCGCTGCGGCTGTTGGCCGTACGATAGAATCACCTGCTATGAGCGGCATTGTTCGCATCACGCTGCGGCGGCCGGAAAAGCGCAATGCGCTGGATCGAGAGACCGTGCTGCGCATCCGGGAGGAGTTGGGCGCAGCGGCACGGAATCCGGAAGCGCGCGTGGTGATCCTGGCCGCGGAGGGAAAGGATTTCTGCTCAGGAGCCGATCTGTCGGAGTTGCAGCGAATCCGTGACTCTTCCATTCTCGAGAACTTCGACGATGCCCGATTGCTCGGCGATCTGTTCCTCGAGATGAGGCGGCATCCGTTGCCAATCGTAGCAGCGGTACGCGGGAGAGCGCTTGCGGGTGGTTGCGGGCTGGCCACGGCGGCGGACCTTATTTTCGCAAGCGATACGGCGAGGTTCGGGTATCCGGAAGTCAACATCGGCTTTGTCCCAGCCATGGTGATGGCAATCCTGCGGCGGAACGTCTCCGAGAAGCGAGCCTTCGAACTGCTGGCCACGGGAAAGGTGATCGACGCCGCGGAAGCGCTGCGAGCGGGGCTTGTGAATGAAGTGCACGCGGATTCCGAACTCGATGCCGCCGCCGATGCCTTCGCCGCGCGCATGGCGGCACGCCCGGCATCGGCGGTACTGTTGACCAAGCGCCTGCTATATCATATGGACTCGATGGGTTTTGAAGCGGCGATCCATTCCGGCGCCCAGATCAATTCCATCGCCCGGATGACAGAGGATTGCCGCAAAGGCATCGATGGGTTCTTGAAGAAGGAGTGACGCATGTCCACACGCCGTTTGTTTCTGCAGTCGTTAGCCGCAGCCGCGCTAGGGAGCAAGCTGCACGCCAAAGAGGCGAAGCACATGGCCGGAGTGTTCCCCATCGTGCAGACGCCCTTCACCAACGATGACAAACTCGATACCAAGACGCTGGCCGCCGAGATTCGTTTCTTGGACCGTACCGGAGTGCAGGGCGTGGTCTGGCCGCAACTGGCGAGCGAATTTTTCGATCTGACGATGGAGGAGCGCTTCGCGGGAATGGAAGTGGTGGCGGCGACGGGGAAGCCGCTGAAGCCCGCGGTGGTGCTGGGCGTGCAGGCCAATGATACGGCGACTGCGCTGAAATACACGAAGCACGCGGAGAAACTTGCGCCCGACGCCATCATCGCGCTGCCGCCGCGCGCCTGGAAGGACAAGGACAGGATCCTCGAGTACTACAAAGCCATCAGCGCCGCCACCAGCCGGCCGATGATTGCGCAGACGATTGGCGACATGAGCGTGGACTTCGTGATCAAGATGCTCGGCGAGGCTCCGAACCTGCACTTCGTCAAGGACGAGGCGGGGGAAACGCTGCCGCGGATCAGCGAGTTTCACAAGCGCAGCGATCCGCGGATGCGCGGGGTCTTCACTGGAGGGCACGGCAAGACGATGATCGACGAGATGATGCGCGGTTCGGCAGGCACGATGCCCGCAGTCCCGTTCGCGGATCTCTACGTACTGGTGTGGGATGCCTGGCACGCCGGCGACAAGCACAAAGCGCTCGACTATTTTTCCAAGGTGTCCCTGATGGTGACCGAAGCAACCGCTTACGGTTTGCCCGGCATGAAATACATGCTCCAACTGAGGGGCGTCTTCCCGAACACGAAATGCCGGGCCACGAGCCGGAACGCGAGTTTTGACGAAGAGGCGAAGAAGTCGATCGAGCAGGCGTTCGAGTACGTGAAGCCGATGTTCAGAGCATAGGTCGACGGTGTGTCGCGGCTGCGCTGACGGTAGAGCAAGCGGACAGCCGTTCAACGAAGCCGGTAGTCAGGCTGAAAGCTAAAAGCTAAGAGCTCGCGTCGCTACTGCGCGGCGTCCTTCGCGCAGCGGAAGCCGATGGCGGGGCCTTTGAGGCGGGCGGGCACGGTACTCATTTCGAACGTGACCGCATTGCTCACGTCGGAGTCATAAGCGCCGCCGCGAATCGCGGTCCAGCGTTCGTTCGTGGTCGCGTTCATGAACTTGAACAGCTCGAGGCTCTGCGGGAGGGGTTTGCGGTCTTCGTTCACCCATTCCCAGGCATTCCCGGCGATGTTGAGGATGCCGGTGGGTGTCTCTCCGAGTTGGGTGTCCACCGGCTGAAGACCGGGCCGCAAGGAAGTGTTCCCTTTCACGTTCGCCTTCTGCGGGTCGGGCTCGTTGCCCCAGGGATAGGCCCAGCCGACACTTCCCCGGGCTGCCTTCTCCCACTCGTCGCCGGTTGGAATCCGTTTGTGCGCCCATGTGCAGTACTCGGCGGCCTGATCGTAGGCGATGTTCGTTACGGGGAGGTCCGCCGGTTTGTCGACGGTTGTCTTACCCATGGCCTGGGCAAACCTGTTCCACATGCCGTTGGAGACTTCGGTTTTGTCGATGTAGAAATCCGGCAGGCTCTTCACCACCTTGTTCGCGCCGGAGAGAAAGTTCCCCGCGGGAACAAGGATCATCTGCCCGAAGTCATCCTGAATGACAGGCGGCAGCCCGGCCGGCTTTTGTTGCTGCTGCTGCTGTGAGGCCTCGCCTGCCCCTTTCTTTTCCGTATTGCCGCCGCCTTTCGAGAGGTAGAGAGCCGCCAGAACGCCGGCGGCAATGACGAACGCTCCGGCGATGGCCACCATCGGCATGATGCTGCGCTTCGCGGGCACAGGCGGAGCCGGCGTCGAGGCGTTCCGTTCGTGCGTTTCGAAGGGGGGCGCGGCGGCAGGCTGCGCCACTGGTCCGTCGAGCTTTTTCAGAATGGCTTCGAGTTCACTGATAACGACGTCGAAGCCCGGTGGACGCTCTTCCGGCTTCTTGGCGGCGCAGCGGTTGACGAGGTTCACCAACTCCTGCGGCACGCCGGCCTGCTGGAGCGGAGCCATGTCGAGCGGCTGGTGCAGGATGAGGTAGAACAGCGTCTCCACCGAATCGCCCACCACCGGCTTAATGCCGGTGAGCATTTCGTAGAGCAGGATACCGAAGGCGTAAAGATCCGCCGCGGGGGTAACGGGTTTTCCGAGTACCTGCTCCGGCGCCATGTAGTAGGGCGTGCCGATGGCGAAGCCCTCACGCGTAATGTTGAAGTTCTGCGTCTTGGCGATGCCGAAGTCCATCAGCCGCACCCGTCCGCTCTCGTCGATATGCAGGTTCTCGGGTTTGATGTCGCGGTGTATGATGTTCTGCGAATGCACGAAACCGAGCGCGCGGGCAGCCTGTAAAGCGATTCCCAGCCGCTGTTTCAAATCACCGGTGTGCCCTTTATCGATGGCGTGGCGCAGATCTTCGCCGACGAGGAACTCCATGACAATGTAGGGCCGCCCGTCGATCTCTCCGTAATCGTGGATGCGGATGATGTTGTCGTGGATCATCTTGCCCGACATACGGGCTTCCATGAGGAAACGCGCCTTGGTGTCGTCGTCGCGGCAACCTTCGTCCGTGAGCACCTTCACGGCCACGATTCGCCCCAGCACGGTATCCGTGGCCTTATACACCTGGGACATACCTCCGCCCAGGTACTTTTGTAGTTCGTATTTCCCGAACATGACCGGGAGTTGCATAGATCCGATTATCGTATCAGCCGCGAGGCCAACTGCAGAATCAGGACAAGCAGCGTCATCCCCAGAATGACGCCGACGGCGACGATGGCGATGAACCACTCCTGCGTGCGGAACTTCGGCGGCAGCAGGTTCATGATGGCAGGCACGGGCTCCTGCGCCGGGACAGGGGCAGGGGACGCCGTTTGAGGCGGCCGCACTTCAAACCGGGCCGAACCGTATTGCGCGGGAGTTACGCCTGTCTGAGTCAAGGTAGCCACGGGAGCCGGTTCGCCGAGCATCCGCTCCAGTTCCACGCAGATGGCTCCAAAACCCTGCATGCGTTGTTGCGGCAGTTTGGCCGTGCACCTCTCCACCAACTCGATGAGCGGGCGCGGAGCGCCGCACTGCACCAGCGGGGCGAGATTAAGCGGCTCATTCAAAATCTGGTGAAAAACCTTTTCGATGCTGTCCCCGGTAACGGGCTTGGTACTGGTGAACAATTCAAACAAGAGGACGCCGAAAGCATAAACATCCACAAGCGGGGTCACCTGCTGGCCGAGCACCTGCTCCGGGGCCATGTAGTAAGGCGTGCCCAGAGTGAAGCCTACACGCGTGAGGGAGACATTATGCGACTTGGCGATGCCGAAATCCATCAGCTTCACCCGTCCCGCCGCGTCGACGTGAATGTTATCCGGTTTGATATCGCGATGGATGATGCGCTTGGAGTGAATGTAATCGAGGGAACGGGCAATCTGCAAAGCGATGTTCAACTTGTTGCGCGTATCCCCGGTTGTGCCGCTTTTGATGGCGTCGCGCAGGCTCTGCCCGCGCAGGAACTCCATGATGATGAAGGGGCGGCCCTGCTCCTCACCGAAGTCGAAGACGCTGATGATGTTGTCGTGGGCAAAGCTGCCTGCCGTGCGCGCTTCCTGAAGGAAGCGCGCCTTGGTTTCCGGATCGGAGCAGCCGGATTCGGTAAGGATCTTGACGGCCACCGTTCGGCCGAGCACGGTGTCTGTGGCGCGATAAACGTGAGACATGCCGCCGCCCAGAAACTCGAGCAGTTCGTATTTGCTGATCCGCGCCGGTAAATCCATGTCCCTCTTAATTCTACTTCGTGGCGACGGTGGAGATGCAGCGCAACCCGGCGAAGAAGCGCTTGTCGAACACAGCGGGAGCTCCGCTGAGGTCCACCGTAAAGCGGGCATTGGCGATGAGGTTGTTGCCCGTACCGCCGCGAACCGGCCATACGAGGAGATAGCTGTTGCCCTGGGCGGTGACCTGGGCGTCCACAAAGAAGTGGAAAACCGCCCACGGGCCCTGCCGGTTGAATGCCGGGCTGTCGTTGTACTCGAACAGCACCGAATGGCTCGGTGAGCCGGTCCAGGTGTAAGCCACGGGCGGCGCGCCGAGTTTGGCCGCCTTGCCGTCGATGGTGATGCTGCCGGACTTGGCTTGCGTATTGTTCAGCACCAGATCGACGCCGTTCAGTTGAACGGTGTAGGCGAGCCGCGGATCGGTTCCGCCCCGGTAGAAGGCATCGGAAAGCCGCGCCGCCTGGTTGAAGAAGTTGACGAACACCGGGTTCATGGTGACGCCCGCTCCGCTGACAGCGACGTAGGTGTTGCCCTGCTTCTGGAGGAATTGCTTCAGGGTGCCTTCGTAGAACTGCCAGAACTTGCCGGTTCCGGGCCGGAGCAGATCGTTGAGTTCGTTGATCTGCACTTCAGGCTGCGCCGTGGGGTTGAACGGGAACTTGTTGGTGATGACATTGAACTGGCTGCACATGGCTCCGCCGGCGGCGTTCAACATCTTCGCCGGGCTGAAGAGCCCATCCACGCCCTTGATGGGAGCTTCCATGATGCGGAGGATGGTCTGGTCGAGATGGCCCTCGAGATCCTGACCGCTGAAGGCGGCCACTTGCCGGGTCATGCCCATCGCATCCTGCGCGCGCATCTGCGCCGCCTGCGCCGAGGCGCTGCTGGGCGGGTTCTCCTTCGATGCCGCCTCCACGGCGATCTGCAGATTGCTCAGCCCGGTAGTATAGGGGCGGTTGCCGCCGGTAATGTAGACCAGATCCTGCGAAGGCGGCACCACGACGTGCGCCCATTGGAAAGCCTTGCGGACACGGTCGGCATAGGGATCGCCGGCCGGATCCACCTGGGTGTTGTAGCTCGCCAGGCCGATGAGGGCGAGAATGGGCGCGCGCGAATCGGAATGGATCAGAAGTTTGCGCGCCGCGTCGGCCGGACCACTGTAGCCGACGACCGCCGTGTTGTTGAAGTAGGTCCGCCATGCCTTGATGTAGTCGGAGGTGTAGCGCTCGCGGAGCATCTGGTCGAGGTTGTCGGGAACCGCGGCGGCGGATTTGTACTTGGCGCTCATCAGCACCCACTCCTCGCCGCCGAACTTCTTGCTGCGCTCTTTGAAGGCCGCCTGCATGAAGTTCCATCCCTGTTTCGTGAATGCGCCGGGGACGTCTTTGTTGTTGATAACCACTTCGGCGGAGCCGCTGTACTTCCTGTTGAAGTTCACGGCGGGGTTCTTCTTGTTGGCTTCGGCGAGCATCGCATTGTAGAAGCGATCAAAGCCGGAGAACGAAGCGAGGTACACGCGGGTCTTGTCGACGCCATCGGCGTCTTCTCGGGTGGAGAACGGATTGCCGTTGTGGAGGTCGCTGCCGTAGAAGAGGAACTGGAGTTCGGAAAGTGCGCGGCGATCCTCGCCCACGGCGCTCTCGCGTCCCTCGAGCCAGCGGCTCTGGAGAGTGTTGCCAAGCCACTTATCTTCGCCTTGTCCTTCCACGCGCTTCCACTCGGAGGTGGTCATCAGGTGCGCGCGCAGGGTTTCGTAAGCGTAGTTGTAATCGTCGTCCTCTTTTGCCTTGGCGGGACGGCTGCGCAGGAAGGCGAGTATGCGGCCTTGCGTATCGCTGAACAGGAGTTGATTGAAGCAATCGTAGTAAGCCTTGCGCACGATCGGCAGCATGTCGTTGCCGACATAGAGGCCCCAGCGGTAGCTCCACGGCGCGCCATCGCGCTTCCAGTCTGTAAGCTGCTCCAACTTCTGGCGCAGCGAATCGAGCCGCTTCAGATCGTCGACGCCCGGCAGGGCGTTCGGCGCCAGGCGTACCGCTTTGATCTGTTTGGTGGCGTCCGATACTTCGCTTTCCAGCGTGCGGTTGCGGAAGAAGGAGACCGTCATCCCGATGGACCAGATGAGGGCCAGGACGGCGAGAAACCCGAGCAGGAAGCGCTGCAGGGCGCTTGTTTTGGTGCTTGCTTCGCTTGCTCCGAGGGCCGATTTGTCCTCGAGGATTACATCGTTGAACAGATGGCCGAGGAACACCCACTGCGGCACTTTGCGGCCGCCGCGCTGCTGCGGCGCGGCCATGGGCACATTCGGCTGCTGCGGCAGGTCGCCCACGCGGAACATGCGCGTGGCGCTGCCGCCGCCTTCAAAGGCGGGCTGCCTGGGCTGGGCGATGGGCGTGGGCGCCACGTCGTCAACGATCACCGGGCGTACGCCGGTAAAGTAAAATCCGCGCAGGAATGGGCTGGTGCTCAACTGGCTGGGACGGCCCATGTCCACCAGGAACTGCACCAGCGCGCCGCGCAGTTTGCGGAACTCGCGGGGGAACTCGTAGCAGCCAGGCAGCTTTTCGAAGTCGTTTTCGCGCGGCAGAAATTCGATGCGCTTGTCGCACAGCGAGTAGAACAGTTCATTGAACATGTTGTTCAGCCGCTGCGATTCCTCTTCGGCATAGACGCCGCCGCGCGTGGCGCGCATGGGCAGAGTGACGCCGAAGACCTGGGTCGATTCCTGGGTGCTCAGGTTGCGGACGAAATCATGAAAGAACGTCACCCGGTCGGCTTTGGTGAACATCACATAGACCGGGAAGCTGATGCCGAACTGCGTGGAGATTTCATTCAGACGCGCGGAGACGGAACGGGCAACCGCTGCCATGGTGTCCGAAGCGCCCGGTTGCAGGAACCGTTCCACATCCACACAAAGGATAGCCGCGCGCGGAGCGGAGCCGCCTCCGCCGAAAACGGACTTCAGCTTGCCGGGCGAGAGCTTCTTCAGCATGTGCTTCCAGCTCTCGGCCTCGCTCCACAACCCGCCGCCCGCCTCCATGAAGACCGCCTTCTTGGCGAACCAGAAATTGGCGGAGCGAGTGGGGGCAATCTGGTTGTCGGTTTGGTAGACCTGCCCGCTGAGCAACTCCGGCTCCATGCCGGAATTCATGACCACAGTAGTCTTCGTGGAGCCTCTGTCGCCCAGCATGAAAATCACCGGCACTTCGCTGAGCTTGCCGCTCTGGCCGATCTTGGAGGCGGCCAGTTTAGCCTCGGCATCCTTGACGAGCAGATCCACTTCTCCGGAGAGTTCACCAGGGGCCGCGGCAGCAGCGGTTGCCGCGCCTGCCCCCGCGCCGCCGGAGAGCGCCTGTGTGGCCGCCTCCTGCGCCTTTTGCTTGCGCTCGTAGAACTTGCCTTGGATGAAGGCAAAGAAGGCCGATCCGGTCAGCCCGAGAGCCGCCAGCCAGACGAAAAGAGTGCCCGCGTGATTGCCCCCGACTTTGTAAACCTGCGTCGCCACCCCGACCGAAACCATGTAGAAGCCGAGAAAGGCCGCGTTCGCCCAAGTGATCCTCATTCTGTCTCTCCTATCGCAAGCCGGTCAGGTCGCGAAGGCTCGAAACCCCGCCCATCAACGTGAGCTTATAGATGGCGAACAAAAGAATCGCCAGCGCCACACACACTCCAGTACCGATGAGCAGACGTTTCACCCAGACATCGACACTCGAGAAGGAAAAAGACTCGTTCGGCAGCGCCCAGCGCGGGGAAATCTCCGGCCCGCTTTGGCGGATGCGCTTGATCTTCAGATGCACCGCCTCGATCATCGAACGCAATTCCGCCCGCCCGCCGATGCTGTATCGGCCGGCGAACCCGAGCAGCAGACAGATCTGGTAGACCTCCAGCAGATCAGCCAGTTCCTGCGAATCGTTCCTGCCAAGCAGCGCCTGGAGATTCTGGAAGAAGATCTCACCGGCGATATGGTGGCCGAACATCTCTTCCTGAAGGGGCTGCCGGGGCCAATCGGCAAAGGCCGGCCAGCGGAGATTGAGGATGGTTTCATCGAGAAACGCAACCACCGCAAAAATGGCCAGTTGAATGTCTTCGGCGGTATAGCCGCGCCGCCTTGCCTCGGCGTCCCCCGACTTCAGAGCTTCGCGCACCTGGTGGCGGAAGGCAGCGGCGTCGGTGACGGGCTGGCGGTTGGAGCGCATGCGCTCGATGACCGTGATCAGTTCCTGAAAAACAAGCGCAAGATTCTCCGGACGCCGCGAAACGGCGGCGTTTGCGCCTGTGGGTGCACCACTTGGGGTCTGGACCATGGAGACCTCTCGCTAATCCAATACGACGAGCAACTCGATTTGCGGATCGGGCAGGTCGCCAGGGACGTAGACGCCTACCTGCCGCGTCATGACGATGTTATCCCAACAGGGACCGGCGCGGCTGACACCGAAGTACTGCGTATCAGCGCGCGTCGAGATGGCCGAGGGCGGGATCTTGAGATGGGTCAGGGCCATGCCGGGCAGCGCCCGCTTCACCAACTCTCCCACGAACTTGCTGGAACAAACTTTCACGAGGGCTGGAGTGCGGACGATAATCTCCGCCTCTCCCACGGAGGAATAAATGGCAAAAACCCAGCGGGCGCGATCCAGAGCGCGCTGATCGGTAACTTCTCCGGTCCAGAAATAATCCGCGGCCTTTTCGAGCGGGATGGAGATGCAGTTGGTGGGGACAATGGTTTCGAGGTGATGGCGAATGTGCTCGTCCAGAGCATGGAAGCAATGGTCCAGATCCCGATGATCGTAGAGCGGGACGGAGCGAGGGTGGGAATCGAGCGCGAAGGTGCAGAGCGCCCCGGCCAGGCGCGCCATCTCTCGGTAGAGTTCCTCGGGGTGGCCGCGGCGGGTCATGAGCAGATGGCGGATGGGAGGCAGAGCGGCGTGGATGGAGTGGAGCATCCAAAAGCGGGCGATGTCGGTGGTGGAATACTCCGCCCAGGATTTTCCGGTCCGGCGGGCGCCCGCCAGAGCAGTGCTTTTCTCTTCCAGAATCTCCACCAGGCGTTGGGTGAGATACATCAACCGGTCGCTTGCCGCCAGATCGACACAGGGCGGAATGAAGGCGGGGTCGTAGATGAAGTTGCCGGAACCGTCGCGCATGATGCGCGCCACCGGCAGTGCGATTTCCTCTCCGCTGACCTCCGTATCGAGCACCAGCCGGATGTTCTTCCTTCCAATCTGCACGGGCTTCTCGTCGCGCCCGGTGGTTTCGTCGTGAAGAATACGAGTCTCGGCCCAATAGCGGGTGTCGGGAGCGGAGGGGGCTTCCGTGATGGGAACGCAGTTGATGCCTTCGGGCTTGCGGGGAGGAACGGTCAGCATCACGGTAACTTTATCGCGAGTGGGCGGAAAGAGTTCGGCAACGGCTCGCGGCGGCGGCAAGGGATCGGAATCCGGCATGTGAAACGGCATGCCGTCGGGAAAGATGCCGCGGGCGTGGATGAGGGAAACGGTGCCATTGCGCAGCGCTTCTCCGTCAAACTGCGCGCCAATCAGGCCGTAGGATTCAAACCACAGGCTGGTGGTGACAAAGCGGAGAGAGTCTTCGAAATAGCGGCTCTGTACCTGAAAGTGGTGCGGGCCGAGGTACATTCCTTCGGACCAGACAACCCGGG
>JADLBD010000106.1 GCA_020847975.1 Bryobacterales bacterium
GCGTTTGACTCGTCGGCGGGTTTCGACCTGCCCAACGGTTCGAACCGTTCTCCCGACGCCTCCTGGGTGCGGAATTCGCGGCTCGCCGCGTTGCGCCCGGAAGAGAAGGAAGAATACCTGCCCTTGTGTCCCGACTTCGTCGTGGAGTTGCGCTCGAATCGCGGCCGGTTGGCGGCGCTGAAGGCCAAAATGGAGGAATACCTGGGCAACGGGGCGCGATTGGGCTGGCTGATCGACCCCGTGGAGCAGCGCGTATATGTGTACCGGCCGGGGAAGGCTCCGGAGATTCTGGGGACGCCCGCGGCGGTGTCCGCTGATCCGGAACTGCCCGGCTTCACGCTGGATTTGAGACGGGTCTGGAATCCCCTACTGTAGCTGCGAGATGCTGAGGATGTTCCCTTCCGGGTCCTGGAACCAGGCCACTTTGGCTCCACCGGGCGCGGTCCAGATGCCGAGTTCATCCTGCTCGAGACCGGGATAGCGTTGGAAGGCGACCCCGGCTTCTGTTAAAGATTGGGCAGCAGCGGCGATATCGGGAACGTTCCATCCGAGGATCGTGTAGCCGGCAGGGTTTAGTTGCCGGACCACGGTAACGCGGAGCATGATGCCATGAAGGTCGAAGACGAGAGCGAAGGGGAGTTCCTCACTGAGCAGGGGAAGCCCGAGGACGCCCTGGTAGAATTGCCTCGCTCGTTCAGGGTCGCGGGTGGGGACAAAGGCGACAGGGCTTTGGGCGCTGAGCCGGAATGGGGAACTCATAGGCTTCTCATTTTCTCTCGATTTGGGTTGGCTACAATACAGCCATGAAGTTCCACCGCCTGACCCTGGCGGCGATTGTCGCCGCCGGAGCGCTGGCAGCGCAATCCTCGATTCACCCCTCCCTGTCGTCGCCTGATCGCACACAATGGTTCCGCGACGCGAAGTTCGGGATGTTCATCCACTGGGGGGCGTATTCCGTTATCGGCCGGCATGAATGGAGCCGGGAGATGTTCCACATCCCGCAGGCAGAGTACGACGAGTATGCGCGGCGGTTTAATCCGGTGAATTTTGATCCCGACGCATGGGTGGCGCTGGCGCAAAACGCCGGCGCGCGGTATATGGTGGTGACCTCGAAACACCACGACGGGTTCAGCATCTGCCGCAGCGGGGTAAGCGACTACGACATGGAGATCACGCCGTACGCGGGTGACCCGCTGAAGATGCTCTCGCAGGCGGCGGCGCGGCGCGCGATGCGGCTGGGCTTTTATCACTCCATCATGGACTGGCACAACCCGGACTATGTGCCGAAGCGGGCGTGGGAGACCAAGGAGCCGAATAAGGGCGGGAACCTCGACAAGTACATCGACTTCATGAAGGAGCAACTGCGGGAATTGCTCACCGGCTACGGCGATGTCGCGGTGCTGTGGTTTGACGGCGAGTGGGAGCACTCGACCGCGGAGATGCGGTCCGACGAAATCTACGACTTCATCCGGCAAACCTCGCCGAAGACGCTGATCAATGACCGGCTGTTCAAGCGGGAGCCCGGCAACAAAGGCGACTTCGGGACTCCGGAGCAGTTCGTTCCCGCCACCGGGTTGAAGGATCCCTCCGGCAAGCCGATTCTCTGGGAGTCATGCGTCACCATCAACAGTGATGGCTGGGGATACAACAAGTACGAGACGGAGTTCAAGACATCGCGTGATCTCATCCGGATGTTGATCGAGGTGGTGAGCAAGGGCGGGAATCTGCTGTTGAACGTAGGGCCGATGCCGGATGGCCGCATTCCGGACGAATTCGTGACGCGGCTGAATGCAATGGGTGAGTGGATGGCGGTGAACTCGGAGGCGATCTACGGAACAACGGCCAGCCCCTTTGCCCGTCTTCCGTTTTTCGGCCGGGCGACGGTGAAAGACAACGTGCTCTACCTGCACGTGTTCCAATGGCCCGCGGACCGGCGGCTGCGGGCGCCGGGGTTGAAGAACCTGGTGCAATCGGCGAAGATTCTCGGCGCGCAAGGTTCGCCGCTGCGCACTTTCCGCGAGGGGAGCGACGTGCTGGTGGAACTTCCAGCGCAGGCGCCGGACGAAGTGGCGACGGTGGTGGCGCTGACTCTTGACGGGGCTCCGCTGGTGGAGCCGTATGTGATCCGTCCGGATGAGAAGGGAGTTCTGCGCCTGGGTGTGGAGTCCTCGGAGATTGAAACGCAGTTCGGGCAGCGGGCAAAGAAAGAGAACTTCCTCGGGCGCGTGTTCCTCACAAAGTGGACCCGCGCGGACGACGTGCCGGTGTGGACGATGTCTGTGCCGAAGGCGGGCCGCTACAAGGTGGAGTTGAGTTACGGCGCTTCGCGCGGCGCGGCCGGCGCCGAGTACACCGTGTCGGCAGGCAAAGCGCAGTTGACGGCGAAGACGGTGAATAGCGGCGGCGAGATGGTGTTCCATACGGTGACGGCCGGAGAACTGCGCCTGGAAGCGGGCGAACAGCGGCTGCGGGTGAAGGCCTCGACGACGGGGAGACAGGCGATGACGCTCGAATGGGTTCGTCTGGTTCCGGTCACCTGACCGGCGGGCAACGCCGATGATCAAGAACCTGGCGCGCAAGTTCACTACGTTCCTCGAGCGGCAGCAGACGCACAGCCTGGATTTCTACAGGGAAGTGCTGCAAGCCATTACCGCGAAGCGCGCTACTGTAGAGACTCTTGCCGATGACAACCTGCGGCAGTTTGCCGCGCAGGCGACATCGCTCACCGATTGTCTTGCCGCGGCGAGCATCGCCATCGAGCGGGTGCTTGGGATGCGGCCGTTCGACGTGCAGATTCTCGGGGCCATCGCGATGGCTGACGGGCGGATCGCCGAAATGCAGACCGGCGAGGGGAAGACGCTCACGGCGGTGATGCCGGTGGCGTTCCATGCCGCTCAGGGGGACCAGGTGCATGTGCTCACGGCGAATGACTACCTGGCGCGGCGCGATGCGGAGTGGATGGGGGACGTGTACCGGTTCCTCGGGCTGACGGTGGGGTTTGTCACGCAGGGGATGAGCCCGGAGGAGCGGCGCAAGGCCTATGCCTGCGATGTCGCCTACGCGACTCCGAACGAAGTGGGGTTCGATTACCTGCGGGATTCGTTGGCCCTGAAACCGGAAGAGCTGGTGCAGCGGGGATTCGGGGCGGCGCTGCTCGATGAAGTGGATTCCATCCTCATCGACGAGGCGCGCATTCCGTTGGTGATCGCCGGCGGCGCCGCCGCTCCCAGGGAACTGGTGCACCGGATAGCCCAGGTGGTGCGCCAGCTTCACCGCTACGCGGATTTTCATGTCGATGAGCACGGCCGCAACGTGCTGCTCACCGATGCGGGCGCGGCGCGGGTGGAGGCCGCGCTCGGCTGCGGGAATTTGTACGAAGAGCACAATCTCTCGCTGTTCACTGCGCTGTCGGACGCGCTGCATGCGGCGGTGCTGCTGCGCCGGGACGTGGACTATGTCGTCCGCGGCGGCGGCATTGAAATCGTGGACGAATTCAAAGGGCGCATCGCCGACCGGCGTCGATGGCCGGCGGGGCTGCAAACGGCGCTCGAGGCGAAGGAGGGAGTGGAACTTCGGGCGCAGGGGCGAATCCTCGGATCGATCACCTTACAGAGCCTGGTGAAGCTCTACCATCCCTTGTGCGGAATGACGGGTACCGCGGCGACGCAGGCCGGGGAGTTTCGACAGGTTTACGGGCTGGATGTCGTCGCTATTCCCACGAACCGGCCGGTGATCCGCAGCGACCAGAGGGACGTCATCTTTCCCACGCGCGGGGATCGCGATCGCGCGGTAGTGGAAACGATCGCCAGGAATCATGCCTTCGGGCGGCCGGTGCTGGTGGGTACGTCGAGTGTTGCGGATTCGGAGCGGCTCAGCGCGCAGTTGGCCGCGAATTCGATTCCTCACCGCGTTTTGAACGCGCGCAATGACGCGGAGGAAGCGCCGATCATCGCGCAAGCGGGGCAGGCGGGCGCAGTCACCATTTCGACGAACATGGCCGGGCGCGGCACGGATATCCGCCTGGGCGAGGGAGTGGCGGAGTTGGGAGGGCTCCTGGTGATCGGTGCGTGCCGTCACGAAGCGCGCCGGATCGACCTCCAGCTTCGCGGACGGGCCGGGCGGCAAGGAGATCCGGGCGAATCGCGATTCTTCCTGAGTCTCGAGGATGATCTCATGGTGCGCTTCGGGCTCGCTTCCATCCTGAACACAACCGAATATCCCGCCGAGGCCATGGACCACCTGCAACGCATCATCGAGGGAGAGAACCTGGAGATTCGCAAGACGCTGCTGAAGTACGACAGCCTGATCGAGAACCAGAGGCGGATGGCGCAGGGAATCCGGAGCGCCGTGCTGCATGGGGAACGCGAATGCGAAAATCCGCGGGCGGCGCTGCTGAAGATCGACGAGTTGTGGTCCGACTACCTGGCGGACATCGCGGAGATGAAATCGGGCATCCACTGGGTTTCTTTCGGTGGGAAGAATCCGTTCGACACTTTTGTTCACGATGCGGCGGCGATCTTCGAGGAAGTGGAGCGGGGAATGGAGGCGGCGATCACCAATCCGGCGGAGCACGGAGTGCCGGACACCTTCGAGCGCGGGACAACGTGGACGTATGTAACTACCGACCAGCCGCTGGGCGATTACGGCCAGCGGCTGGCGCGCGGGATTGCCCGGACATTTTCCGACATCGCGGAGATGCTTCGGCAGAAGCGCTGAGGCGCGCTACACATCGAGATTGCGCACATCAAGCGCATTCTCTTCGATGAACTTGCGGCGGCTCTCGACGTCCTCGCCCATGAGCGTGGAGAAGACTTCCTCGCACTCCACCATGTCCTGGAGAGTTACTTTGAGCAAGGTGCGCTCTTCGGCGTTCATGGTGGTTTCCCACAACTGCTCGGCGTTCATTTCGCCGAGACCCTTGTAGCGTTGGACGTTGGAATCGCGCATGCCTTCGTTCTTCACAAAGGTGAGGAGATTTTGCCAGTCGGCCTGAGAGTCGCGGGCGGTGTCTTTGATGACCAGGAACGGAGGCTGGTTGAACTTCGCAACCTGCTTGGCGATGACGCGCATGCGGCGGTACTCGGGCTGGCCGGCGAGTTCGAGGCTGATGTGGCGCTCCATGCGGGTTTGATCGCGATAGGAAACCATCCATGCCGAATGCTCTTCGTCGCGGCTCATCGTGGGCTCGAGTTTCAACTCGCGGAGCATCTTCATGAGAGCCTCGGCGTTCGAGTCTTCCATGAAATCGGCCTTGCTGTCGATGTTGAGCGCCGGGGTGCTGAGAACCTCGGTCACCCGCGGATCGCGCGTCCAGCGGTCGACGCGGCGGGTAATCTGCTGATACTCGTCGAGCAGCATGAGGAAGTTGCGCAGTTCGCCGCCTTCGAGCCGGGACTTGTCGGGAAGCTCGACCACCACGTTCTCGGTGGCGCGCCGCAGAATTTCGCGCATGAACTCTTTCTGGTCTTTGATGTACTTTTCGCTCTTGCCTTTCTTGATGCGGTAGAGCGGCGGCTGGGCGACGAACACATGGCCGCGGTGGATCAACTCCTGCATGTGGCGGAAGAAGAAGGTGAGCAGGAGGGTGCGGATGTGGGAGCCGTCCACATCGGCGTCGGTCATGATGATGATCTTGTGATAGCGCAGCTTGGCGACGTCGAAATCATCTTTGCCGATCCCGGTGCCGATGGCGGTGATCATGGCGCGGATTTCCTCGTGGCTGAGCATCTTGTCGTAGCGCGCCTTTTCGACGTTGAGGATCTTGCCTTTGAGCGGGAGGATGGCCTGGTAGCGCCGGTCGCGGCCGGATTTGGCGGTTCCACCGGCCGATTCGCCCTCGACAAGAAACAGTTCGCAGCGCTCGGGATCTTTTTCCTGGCAGTCGGCGAGTTTGCCGGGCAGGCCTCCGGAATCGAGAGCCCCCTTGCGGCGCGTGAGGTCTCGAGCCTTGCGGGCTGCTTCGCGGGCACGGGCGGCTTCGATGGCCTTGCCGACGATCCGTTTGGCGACCGGCGGGTTCTTGTCGAAGAACTCGCCGAGTTTCTCGTTGATCAAGGCGACCACATGGCCCTGAATGTCGCTGTTCAGTTTTCCCTTGGTCTGGCCTTCGAACTGAGGCTGCGGGAGCTTGACGCTGACCACGGCGGTCAAGCCTTCGCGCACATCGTCGCCGGAGAGGTTCTCTTTTACGTCCTTGAACAGGCCCGCCTGCTGGCCGTAGGCGTTGATGGTGCGGGTGAGGGCGCTGCGGAAGCCGCTCAAGTGGGTTCCGCCATCGACGGTGTTGATGTTGTTGGCGAAGCTGAAGATGGTTTCCGAGTAGCCGTCGTTGTACTGGAGCGCCACTTCCATGCCGAGAATGCCGTTGGTGACTTCTTTTTCGCCTTCAAAGTGAATGGGCTTTTCGTGGAGGACGTTCTTGCCCTTGTTCAGATGCTTGATGAATTCGGAGATGCCGCCCTCGTAGCGGAACTCGTGCTTGCGGACGGGATCCAGGCGCTCGTCGCTGAGGGTGATGAGAAGACCCTTGTTGAGGAAAGCGAGTTCCCTGAGACGCTGCGCGAGCGTATCGAAGTTGAACGTGGTGGCGTCCATGATGGTGCCGTCCGGCTTGAACGTGATCTTGGTGCCCGTCTTGGAACCAGCTTTGCCGGCGCGGGTGAGAGGACCCTTGGGGATGCCGCGCTCAAAATCCTGCTCCCAGGTGTACTTATCGCGCCAGATCTCCAGATGCATCCATTCGGAGAGAGCGTTGACGCAGCTTACGCCGACGCCGTGCAGACCGCCGGAGACTTTGTAGGAGTTCGAGTCGAACTTGCCGCCGGCATGGAGCTTCGTCAGGACGATCTCCGCGGCGGAAACGCCGAATTCCTCTTTGATGTCGACTGGAATGCCGCGGCCGTTATCCATCACGGTGACGGAGTTGTCGATGTGAATGGTGACGTGAACTTCCGTGCAATGCCCGGCAAGCGCTTCATCGACGGAATTGTCGACCACTTCATAAACCAGATGGTGCAGGCCCTGTTCACTGGTGGAGCCGATGTACATCGCGGGGCGGAGCCGGACGGCCTCCAGCCCTTCCAGCACGCGAATACTCGAGGAATCGTAAACTTCAGTCGTACTCACAAATTCTCCTTCGCAATTGAACCTCGGGGAACGCGGATCAAATGCGCATGGGCATTACCACGTAGCGGTAGAGCATGCCGCCATCGTTTGCCGCCGGGCCCATTTCGCCGGCGCTGTTGGCCTCCTTGAAGCGGAAAATCACCTGCTCTTCGGATACTGCTCTGAGGAAGTCCAGCAGGTATTGGGCATTGAAACTGATCTCGGTCTCCGGACCTCCGTACTCGACGTTGATGGACTCTTCGCTCTCTCCGGTATCGGACAGAGAGGAGTAGATGCGGGCTTCGCCGGGAGCGAAGCGGACACGAATCGCGTGAGAACGCTCATCGGCGAACTGCATGACGCGTTCCAGGGCCGCGCGCAACTCATCGCGAGGCATCGTGACGGAGTTCGGCTGCTCTTTCGGCAGCACGCGTTCGTAGTCGGGAAAATTGCCCGTCAGCTTGCGGCTGATCAGCAGGCGGTCGCCAAGCTGGAAGAAAAGGTGGTTCTCGTCACCGGCAAAGCGCAGTACGGCCTCGGGATCGGTGTTGGAAGCGAACTTCATGACTTCGCCCATTGCCTTCCGCGGCAGCAGGGCGCGAAACGCAGTCTCCAGGCCGGGAAGCGCTTCATGCTGTTCCACCATCGCCAACCGGTGACCATCCGTGGCGACCATGGTAAGAGTTTCCGGCTTCAGCAGCAGCAGGGCTCCGTTCAGGGTGAACCGGGACTCCTCGGCGGAAATGGAAAAAATGGTGCGCGCAATCATGGCCGAGAGCGTGCCTATGGGAAACTCCGCGGTGACCTCCGGCATCTCCGGAAGTTCGGGGAAACTCTCGCGCGACATGCCCGCAATCCGCGTGCGGGACCGTCCGCAGACGATGCTCACCCAGTGGTTGTCCAGAACCTTGATGGTCAGGTCGGAATCAGGGAGCAGGCGGACATAGTCAAGAAGTTTGCGCGCGGGGACGGTTCCGGCGCCCTTCCTGGCGACTCGAGCAGGGCATGAGCAGCGGATGCCGAGTTCGAGGTCGGTGGCTGTGAGGATGACACGATCATCGACAGCCTCCACGAGCACGTTGGAGAGGATGGGGATGGTGGTTTTCTTCTCCACCACACCTTGGGAGAGGTTGAGTTCCCGGACGAGGTCGGATTTGTTGACGGTGAATTCCATAGGCCTGCTGTGCTCCCTAAACTCCAATTCGGGTTCTGTATCACAATTGTTATCTATGTAAGCCGGAACCGTAGGGGCTGTGGAAATGTTAGTATCTTCCTAAATTATACAAAACTCTACGTCTTGCTGTCTTTCCCCGGTGTGAAAAAAGCGCCTCGGGCAGTGGATCGATCGAGGGACGCTTCTTTTCCACCTGTCTTCCACCGGACATGCTCGGGCACGGTCTGTGGAAAACGATGATAAGTTCAACTGAATGAATCAGTTATACTTTGGATTAATTTGTTCAAATCAGGATCCTTGTGCCGCATGTCCTCAATCTTCTGAATGGAGTGGAGGACGGTGGTGTGGTGCTTACCCCCGAAGGCGCGCCCGATCTCGGGGAGGGAAGCCTGGGTGAGGTCCTTCACCAGGTACATGGCAATCTGCCTCGGATAGGAGATGTGGCGGGCGTTGGTCTTCTGCTTCAGTTGGGACACCTGGAGGTTGTGCTTTTCCGCCACGGCACGCACCACCATTTCGATTGTCAACTTGCGGTCATTGGCCTGGACCATGTGCTTCAGCATCTGCTGCGCCATCGACAACGTTATGGGGCTCTGGGTCATGGTGGAGTAGGCGATCAGCTTGACCAGGGCGCCTTCGAGTTCCCGTACGTTCGACTTGGTCTTGGTGGCGATGAAGATGCGAACATCCTCCGGCAGGTGGATGCCTTCGGCTTCCGCCTTCTTGTCGAGAATCGCCATCTTCGTCTCCAGATCGGGCGGTTGAACGTCCACCATCAGGCCCCACTCGAAGCGGGAGCGCAGGCGCTCGACAAGGCCCGGGATGTGTTTCGGCGAAGAGTCGCTCGAGAGCACGATCTGCTTCTGGTGGTCGTATAGTTCGTTGAAGGTATGGAAGAATTCGTCCTGAGTTCGTTCTTTGCCGCCAAGGATCTGGATGTCGTCCACCAGAAGCACGTCGGCAGTGCGGTAGTACTGATGGAAGACCGACATGCGTTCGCTCTTGATGCAGTTGATCATCTCATTCATGAAGCGCTCGCTCGAGGTATAGACGATGCGCATTCCGGCATACTGGGTGTGGAGTTGCAAGCCAATGGCGTGCATGAGATGAGTCTTGCCCATGCCTACGCCGCCATAGATGAATAGCGGGTTGTAACTGCCGGAGGGCCGGCCGGCTACGGCTTTGGCAGCGGCGTGGGCGAACTGGTTGCAGGAGCCGACCACAAAGGAATCGAAATTGAACTTCGGGTTGAGTTGACAACCGTGAGCCGGGGCTGATGGATGTTCGGCGGCGGCGTGAGAATCCCTGGATGGAGATTGGGAGGGAACGTAGCCTTGAACAACGTGGTAAACGACTTCCGCCACGGGGAGACTGGAGGCCTCGATGGCGGAACACACTTTGTCGTGATATTCCACCTCCAGCCAATCCTTGGCGAATTCGTTCGGCACCTTGACGTGGAGAGTCTGTCCCTCCAGGCGATCGAGCGCGGTTTTGCTTACCCAGTTCTGGAAGGCTTCCGAGCTCAACTCCGAGGCAAGTTGTTGTTTGATCTGCTCCCAATAGTTCATACTTCTTTGCTCCACACACTCCGGCCAAGAGTTTCCCACACATTTTCCACACGCTGTGGAAATCCGAGGTGACCGTACTCAGTAAGGGAAAGATCTGTTGAAGCTCGGGGCCAAGGGGGGTGTTGCTCCGTCAGGCATCATCAGATCCGCGGAACACAGTCTAGCATAGAACCACGGGGTTGGAATCAACAGTTTTTTACAAATATAAATATCTTATTTTCAACAGGTTACACCACAGTTTCCATTCGACAACTGTAGCACCCTCGGCGGGGAAAACCTTAGTCCTTTGGATTCAATTGACAGCAGGCACCGGGTGTACGAAAATGAAGATTCCCCAGCTCGAGCGGGAGTAACTCAGCTGGTAGAGTGCAACCTTGCCAAGGTTGATGTCGCGGGTTCGAATCCCGTCTCCCGCTCCATTCCTCAATACCTTTCCCTGGCAGGCGTCCTGGATTCCGGCATAGCTCTGGAGCGCATAATGAATGGGATGCGAGTGTGCCAAATCGTGGCGGTGGGAGTGACGTTTGCAATACACGATGGGCTCGGCGTATGCGAGCTTCGAGGAAAGGGAGAAAGGATCGGTGGAGGTAGGCAAGGCGGCGGATTTTGCGGTACTTTCGGAAGACATCCTGGAGATTCCGGCTTCACGAATCGATAGAGTGAAGGTGGTGTTGACAGTGGTGGATGGCCATATCGTGTTTCGCGGCAAATAACAATCTGTCCATGGTCTTAAGATTCTTTACTGAACTGCCGATAGGGGAAGGGTAAGTATGTTGGGCCCCTATGAAGACAGTGAGCTGGTGCTGGCCCAGTTCAACAAGCTCATCAACGAACTGCTGCGGGGAACGATCAACCGGAACTGTTTCCGTCCCTGGGAGATCGAGATTCTGTTGGACATCGAGAACTGCAATCTCAAGGATGGCAACAGGAAAGAGACACTGCGGCGGTATCAGAAGTTCGTGCAACGTCAGATGGAGCGCGGGGCGCCCTCACCCGTTACTCTCTCCACTTACCTCTCCGGTCTTCGCGCCAAGCGCGAGGCTATGGCCGGGAGGCACTCCAGCGTAGAGCAGGATTTCTAGCGGGTAGCCGCTGCGCTATCCTAATCGTTTAGGAGATTTCCTACAGGAGAGTACAGTATGGGCTGTGGTAGCGGCTTTGTAGCACCCCAGGAACCCCGGGATCCAAACGAGCGAAAGGTGTTTTGCGTCAAGTTCCAGCGGGAAATGGTAGGTCTGAGCGAGGTTCCGTTTGAAAACCACCCGCTTGGGCAGCGGATCTATGAGCATGTCTCCAAGGACGCATGGAAGATGTGGATTGAGCACATGAAGATACTCATGAACGAGTACCGGCTGAACCTGGGCACCGCGGAGGCTCAGGAGTTTCTCCTGAAGCAGATGGAGCAGTACTTCTTCGGTGAGGGAGCGGCCCTGCCGCCCGGCTACGTCGCGCCCCAGACCAAGGGCTGAGACTCTCAGGCGAGTTCCGTCATAATTTCGAACCGCAGCGCGCGGTGGGCATTTCTCAATGCGGTTTCCACCAGTAGCGGGTCATCTCCGCGGGCAAACAGGAATCCGGGGTAGCTGTTTGCCTCCGGGTAAGACTTCAGTTGCTGGCCCGGTTTGGCGGAAATGATGATGTCCTCGATGCCGGGGAAGGCGCGAGCCTCGTCGAGCCCCGACACGGCCCGGAAGATTCCCGCTTTGGGAACCGGAATCATCATGACCCCGGCGGATGCCGGTTCGCGTTCGACGCTGCTTACGTCCTCGCCCAGCGCGTGGCGCAGAATCAGTTCCTCGAGCGTCATCCCGCCATCAAAGCGCAGTGTCCGGCCGCAGTAGCCGCCGATCGGCCGGCCGGCGACTTCCAGAATCCAAACTCCCTCGGGGTTCACGCGAACCTCGGCATGAAGCGGCCCGTGCCGCAGGCCGAGCGCCTCGGCCGCGCGCTGGACGGTTCTGACAATGTCGTCCTGGACGGTCTTCGGTTGCCGTGACGGGGTGACATAGATGGTCTCCTCGAAATATGGGCCATCGAGCGGATCCGGTTTGTCGAATATGGCAAGCACCTTCACTTCGCCGCCGGTGACCAACCCCTCGATGGCAAATTCCATACCAGGGATGAATCGTTCCACCTGCACAAATTTGTTCTGCTCGTTCTTCATGCGGCGGATTTCGCCTTCGCTGAGGAGCCTGCGGATGCGATCGAGCGCGGCGCGGAATTCCGGCGGAGAGTCGGCGCGGATCACTCCGCGGCTCCCGGAAAGTACGAGCGGTTTCAAAACACAGGGATACGGCACCACCGCGGAAGGATCTTCCTCCAGGCGGTAGCGGCCATACCAAGGCAGCGGCAAATCTGCGGCGCGGAACCTTTCCTTCGAGAGGTATTTGCTGCGCGCCGCCTCGACGGCATGCGGCGGATGGAACTGGAGTCCGGCGTGGTCCGCACAGAGGGCGGCAAGCAGCGTGGGGCGATCTCCCACTGCCGTCACCGCATCAAACGGGCCCGCGGCGCGGAGTGTGGGGAGGGAGCCGATGGGGTCCTGAAAACGCACCGCCACCGCGCGATCGCCCCAGGGGTCATCGAGACGATTGCACCGGTCAGTGGCCAGCGTACAGCGAACCCCCAGCGCGCCCGCAGCCTCGGCGAACATGCGGGTTTGGTACCCGGCCTTCGTTGCAACGAGCAGGAGGTGTTTTCCTTCAAACATAGGCTAGATAAGAGCAACCTGCTCTTCTGTGGGCTCCGCTCAACAATACCAGGGCTCATCCAGGTAGGGGATCACTGCACGGGGCAGCAGGTCGAACTCCTCCTTGGGAGCGGCTCCATGAACAAGCTTCCAGATGCTCGCAAAGATTTCGCGGCGGCTGCGGCCTCGTTTCTGCTCGTTCGCGACAAGCGAGAGTACATCGGAGGCAAGAGCGTCCATGGCCGGGTCCGGATGCTTCCAGCGGTGGAGCAGAGCCGGCTTGTCGAACCCTGTCACGTAGCGGTTCATTTCCGGTAATTCAAGGAGCAGTGAGCCGGGTGGGATCAGCAACCGGAGCGCAAGCTGGATGGAGGGCGTATTTTCGACGAGTTGCTCGGAGGCCAGAGTGTGTAAGAGATCCTGGTATTGTTCCCGGGTGGTCCAAGGCGTAAAGGGGATAAACGTCGGAGCGAGAAGCAAGCCCGCTTCCCGGAGCAGACGCACCACCTCGAGGAAATCGGCGCGGGTGTGTCCCTTGTCGAGACGGGCCAGAACCGGGTCATCCAGGGATTCCACCGCGCTCGTCACAAACAGACAGCCGGTGGCGCGGAGTTCCTCGAGGTGTTCGCGATGGCGAAGCAGATGCTCCACCTTGATGGTGGCGTCATAAGTAAGAGCAGGAAACTCCTGGTGCAGCGTCCGCACGAGGCGCATGGCGTGAGTGGGCCCGTTGAAGAAATCGGGGTCGCCGAAAGTGATATGTCCGGCGCCGGCCCGCACCTGGCGGCGAACGTCCTCGAGAACGATCTCCAGCGGGACCACGCGGAAGGCTCCGTTGTAGACAGGAACCACCGGGCAGTGGCGGCAAAGGTGTTTACATCCGCGGCTGGCCTCGGTGTAGCCCACTGTACGTGTCGACCCATTCCAGCGGAGCTTTGCATACCGGCCGAGCACGGGAAGGCTCGCGCGGTCCGGGACGCGGAAGGCGAGGCGTTCCAAGGACACAGTATCCTTTGCAGGGCCGGAAATTGCCTCCGCGAGCGCCTTTTCAAATTCTCCGCCAATGACACAGTCTATCCCCAGTTCGTGCAGGTACTGCGCGTTTGATGGGGCATAGAGTCCATAAGCTATCAGCCGCGCGTTCGTATTTAGGGAACGCACCTTCGGGATGGCATCCGCGGCCAGGCGCGTGGCGGTGTGCATGGGCACGAAGAACGCCACTGCGTCCGCTTCGCGAATGACGAGGGAAGGGAGCGGATTGACCGCCAGATCCACACAGGTGACCCCATGTCCCTGCTCCCTCAACCAAGCGGCTGGAGAAGCCAGTCCAAAAGGTTGATGCCCCAAATCGAACGTGGAGATGAGGACTACTTTCACTACACCTTTATTTTGGCAGTTCTTTGAGCGAAAGATAGAAATCCTTGATGTCGTAGTCCTGGTGGCTCAGGCGCTCGGCAACATCGGCAACGGTTTTGGGCGGGGGAACCACGACTTTGTCGCCTGGCAACCAGTTGGCGGGAGTGGCGCAGGACTGGCTGTCGGCGGTTTGCAGGGCTTTGACAATGCGCAGAATCTCTTCGATGTTGCGGCCCGCGTTCAGCGGGTAGTATACAATGGCGCGGACGACGCGAACCGGGTCGATGACGAACACCGCGCGAACGGTGGCTGTGGCGCTGGCTCCCGGATGGATCATGCCGTAGAGTTGGGAGACCTTCGTATCGATATCAGCGATGAGCGGATAGGGGATCTCGACGCCAATCTTCTCCTTCATGTTCTGAAGCCATGCCAGATGGGAGTGAATGCTGTCCACACTCAATCCGATCAGCTTTGTCCTGTTTGCGCGGAACTCCTCATAGCGCCTGGCGAAGCCTGTCAATTCGGTGGTGCAGACGGGTGTGAAATCCGCCGGGTGAGAGAACAGGACCACCCAATCCTCTCCCTGCCATTCGCTGAACTTCATGGAGTTCGACTGCGTCGTCACCGCGGTAAAGTCCGGCGCGGGATCGCCGATTTTGGGAAGGCTGATGGATTCAGGCATGTATTCCAGTTCTGATCTCATGCTAACACGCTGTAAAGTATCAAGCCGACTACTATATTTATATGTGAGGTCAACCGTACTGAAGCGGGCCGTGGAGACCGGAACCCTCCATACTGGTAATGATGACGGAACTTGACAATCGCTTTATGCGGCACTGCATCGAGCTCGCTCGCCGTGCGCGCGAATCGGGAGACCATCCCGTAGGCTCACTGGTGGCGCGTGAGGAAAACGTTCTCGGAAGCGGCACGGAAAGCACGCGGCGGCTGTTGGACATTGCGGCCCATGCCGAGATCGAAGCGCTGCGCGCCGCATGCCGCAAAACCGGGGCGATGGAGCTGGCGGGGGCGACGCTTTATACGACGACCGAGCCCTGCTATCTTTGTTCATTCGCAATTCGACAGTTGCGCATTTCACGCGTAGTCATTGGCCGGCCGTACGCGGCGGCAGGAGGCCTGACTTCCCGCCACCCGATTCTGATCGACCCCTCCATGACTTGCTGGGGCCCGCCACCCATAGTGGTTTCCGGCGTTCTTCTGAAGGAGTGTGAGGCCCTGTTCACTGACCCTCACTGAGGATGTACGCGATGTGGGGTCTTTCCCGGCGACAGATGTAATTGACTGCCAGGAAAATGCCGATATGGAGAATGGCGTTCTTGGACAGCGATGACGGATACAGTCACAGTCAGCGGGGAGGGGAGGCAGATCGTGATCGACTTTCCCAGTCTCGGGGAAGCGCTGTCGCTGTGGAAGCCTTGGGGCGATGGGAAACGCCGGGCCGAGATTGTGGAGGCCCTCCACGAGACACTGGCTGCGGCTGGTTTGAGCCTGGAATTGCGTGTTCAGGGGAAACCTGTCGCGCTGCTGGGAGGAGAAGAAATGTCGGGGTTGGCGCTGCGGTTGCTCTGTCACGCCTTGCGCTGAGGCAGCGTTACAGATCAGCGTGTTCCAACCGGGGTCCGCCTTCCCGCAGCTTCTTTGCTTCCTGCTCGGTCTGCTGAAGGGCTCCCTGGACACTCTGTTTGAGGCTCGAATCGGCTGGGCGCAATCCTCCGTTCTTCGCCATCCGGTCAAACATGGTGAGACTTTGCTGGTAGCACTGGCTGGCATCCTTCCACCGTTGGATTCTTTCTTGCATCGGCCCCCGATCGGCCTGGGCCAGCATGGCGGTGGCTTCGCCTTTGCGAATCCAGGCCCACGCCAGGCCGCGCTGGTTCTCCACGTTATTCTGGTCGCGGTCGAGGAGCGTACGAAAGATGCTCAGCGCCGCATCACTGTTCTGGAGAGCGCCGGTGCGGTCCCCGGAGCGGGACAGCATGTCGCTGACCTTGAGATAGGCAACACCCAGGGTGTGTGTGGCGAGGGGGTTTGAGGCGTCCCTGGTTGCCCAATCTCTGGCTACCTGCTCGAGGCGTTTATAGTGGTCCAAGGCAGCGGAGGGGTTCCCGGCGGCAGCCTGGAGGTTGCCCAGCCGCTCGAATACAAGCGCCATGTCGCGGCGTGCGAGAACATTGGCAGGATCTTTTGCGGCCAGGCTCTGAAACACCTCCATCGCCCGCCGGTAGCTCTCGAGGGCGGCCGGACGCTGATTCGTGCGGTCGAGCATATCCCCCATCCTCATTTCGACCTGTCCCAGGTCGCGGGCCGCCTGGGCGTTCCGCGGATCGGCGGCAGCCAGTTCCTTGCGTATTTCCAATGCCTTGCGATAATTCTCCGCGGCCTGCCCGATTTCGCCGCGTCCGGCCAGTGCTCCTCCCATGTCCTCATAGATGAGCGAGATCTCCCGCCTTGCCTGGGCGCTCTCCGGGTGGTCGTTGGACAATTTCTCCAGAATCGCTAACGCCTTCCGGTAATTGTCCACGGCGGCCGCGCTGTCTCCGGCGTGGTTGAGGACAAATCCGAAGCGGTCGTAGGCCACGGCGAGGTTGCGTCGTGCTTCAGGATTGTCAGGCTCTTCGCGAAGCATGTCTTCGCACATCTTCAGCGCGCTGCGGCTCAGGTCAACCGCCTTTCTGGTTTCCCCCGTGGCGGCGAGAAGGCCCACTACGTTCTGATAGCTCTTCACCAGCAGGCTGCGCAGCGGCCGGCTGGCGGGATTCTCCTTCACCAGGTCTTCACGAATGGTTTGTGACTTTTGGTAGCTGCGGAGGGCGCCTTCGAGGTTTCCCCCGGTAAGGAGCAAGTCTCCGATGGCTTCCTCACTGGCGGCGAGGTCGCGGCGCAGGTCAGGATCCTTGGGGAATGTCTTCAACAACTCCTCACGGATCTCGAGTGCCTTGCGATAGTTCTTGAGAGCTCCTACAGTGTCGCCGAGGTTGGCGACGTTGGGGTTTCCCTGCAAATCACCTACGCGTTGATAAGCCGTGGCCAGCTCTCTCTCCAAAGATGGGTCGTCGGAGGCTTCCTTGGACAGGTTGTCGAGATACTCCATCGCCTTCTTCACGACGAGCTGGCGGGCAGGGGTGGTGCCGGCCAGGGGCGCCAGGGCATCCTGCACCTCGAAGAGAAAAGAGTTCGCTACATGCCGTACCTGGGCGAAGCGGCGCTCGGCCTTGGCTCTCTCGAGCCGGGCAATATGCGCCTCCCGCGCCGACATGGCTATGCCGCCGACCAGGGTAAGAACGACCAGGCCCGCGGCAATGACTCCCGTTTTGTACCTGCGGAAGGTCTTGGACGCAATGTAGCGGAGCGTGTGGGTGCGGGCGTGGACGGGCAGATCGTACAAATGCCGCTGGATGTCAGCCGAAAACTGCTCCACGGAGCTGTATCGTTTCGCGGGGTCTTTGGCAAGAGCCATGAGGAGAATGGCATCAAGGTCGCCATCGAGCCGCTGCCGAAGCTTTTGCGGAGTCCCTTCGCGCGTGGCGCTGATGCTTTCCGGGGTGCGCACGATGATTTTCGACCCGTCGGAGAGGTCGTCTTCCACCACTCTGGTGGTGGCGAGGCTGGGGCGCTGGGGCTCGTCGGAAAGGAGCATCTGTAAGATAGCAGCCCGGCTCTTGTAGGCGAAGGGATGATGTCCGGTAAGCAGTTGGTAGAGAACGACGCCGAGCTGGTACACGTCGGTAGCGGTTGTGACAGGTTCGCCTTTTACCTGTTCCGGGCTGGCGAACTCCGGAGTGAGAAGGCGGAGGGCAGTGGCCGTCTTGTCGAGGGATTGCGTCTGCGGCTGAGAGCTCACCAGCTTGGCGATGCCGAAGTCCAGCAGCTTTACAGCTCCGTCCTTTTTGACCAGGATATTGCTTGGTTTGAGGTCGCGGTGGATCACCAGATTCTGGTGCGCATGCTGGACCGCATCGCAGACTGTCATGAACAGTTTGAGACGTTGAGAGACACTGAGCTTGTGGGTGTCGCAGTACTCGTCAATCGGCTGCCCTTCCACATACTCCATTACCAGGTAGGGAAGGCCATCCGGCGTGGCGCCGCCATCGAGGAGGAGGGCGATGTTGGGATGGTCCAGATTCGCGAGGATCTGGCGTTCCCTGCGAAAGCGTTCCAAGACGTTCGCATTTTCCCTGTCCCGCAGGACGACCTTGATGGCCACCTGCTTGCGATACTGATCGTCGGCGCGGGCAGCGAGGTACACGGCCCCCATTCCGCCATGGCCTAATTCACGAATCACTTCGTAGGGCCCCAGCCGCGTCGGCGGCGCCGGCTCGCGCAGCTCAAACAGCTTGGACACGGGGTCAACTGGAGATTTGTCGAGAAACGTGGTCTCCTCGGTGTCCGATTGCAGCATGCTTTCCACCTGGCTACGCAGCTCATCGTCGCCGATACACATCTGGGCAAGGAAGGCGGGACGGTGGAGGGATGGTAGCTCCAGCGCCTTCTCAAAAAGCGTCTTGACCTTTTGATAGCGTTCAGGCGTCATCCAGGCGACTCTTTACTTCTCAGTATGCGCCAGAATGGCCGCGCGCAGCAGGACGGGTTTCAGGGCAAAGAAAAAGCCGGTCCAGCCGGGGAGTTAGGCCGCACCCCTTACTCCCCTGCCAGACCGGTGTCTCTTACGTGCGAGGTTGTCTCGCCTGAGCGCTGCGATTCTTTATTGGTTGTTTTTCCGCTTACGCGCGGTACCGTTTTCGCTTGCTTGCTCCGGGCTCAACTGCCTTCAATAGGGAACGCGGGAATGCGGGCAAAAAGGAATCAGGAAGGACAAGAATTATTTGATTTCCGCCAACTGAGAGTGTAGCCACGCGCGGGCGGAGCGCCATTCCCGCTCTACCGTCGCCGTGGATATGCCAATGACCTCGGCGACTTCCTCCGTGGTGAGGCCGCCGAAGAAGCGGAGTTCGACGATACGGCTTTGACGAGGGTCGAGCTCTTCAAGCTGTTTCAAGGCGTCATCGAGCGCGACCAAAGTCATCTCTTTCTGGGGAAAATAATTGATAGCTTCTTCCAGGGAGAGTTTACTGGCGTCTCCGCCGCGCTTCTGGGCATGGTGCGCCCGGGCGTGTTCCACGAGGATGCGGCGCATCAATTGGGCGGCAACGCCGAAGAAATGGGCGCGGTTCTTCCAATCCACCCGGGTCTGGTCTACAAGCTGCAAATAGGCTTCATGGACCAAGGCTGTGGCCTGAAGGGTGTGATTCGAGCGCTCGCGGCGCATATAGGCACCGGCAATCCGCCGGAGTTCATTGTAGACGAGGGGCAGAAGATCGTTGGCGGCGCCGGTGCGCCCGTTTTGAAGGTCGGATAGGAGTTGTGTGACCTCGTGCTTCGATGTCTGTTCGGACACTGCTGGTAACTCCGACGGATCGAATCGGACCATTATAGCGATTCCGAGCGCAGAGAGTGGTAGGGACGGGCAGATTCGAACTGCCGACCTGTCGCTTAGGAGGCGACCGCTCTATCCATCTGAGCTACGTCCCCACGCCTCCTTATTCTACCAGCGCTTCAGCCCTTTCCTGCCGATGTCTTTGCGGAATTGCATGCCGTCGAAGTGGATGGAAGCAACGCCGCGATAGGCGTTGTCGATGGCCTGCCGCAGGTCGCCGCCGGAAGCGGTGACCCCCAGCACACGACCGCCGGCTGTTTCGAGACCGGCTGGACCCACGCGGGTTCCCGCTTGGAAGACTACGGCTCCGGAGGTTTCGGCTTCGTCAACTCCGGAAATGGGATCGCCAATGCGTGGCTGCTCCGGGTATCCAGCGGAAGCCATGACAACGCAGACCGATGGATCGGTTTTCCAGTCAAGCTCCACGCCGGCAAGTTCTCGTGAGGCGGCTGCATAGAGCGCGTTGGAGAAACCTCCTTGGATGCGGTGCAACAGGCTTTGCGTTTCGGGGTCTCCAAGACGCACATTGAACTCGAGAACCTTCGGCCCTTGCGGTGTCATCATCAGGCCGGCGTAAAGAAAACCGGTGAATGGTGCTCCGTTGGCGCTCATGTAGTCAATCGCAGGGCGAACCACGCGGTCCATGACGGCGGCTGTTTGTACGGGTGTCAGGATTCGGCCGTCGCAATAGGCGCCCATGCCGCCGGTGTTGGGCCCTTCGTCGTTGTCGCGAATGGCTTTGTGGTCTTGCGACGCCTCCAAGGGGATGACTTGCTTGCCGTCGGAAAGGACGATGAAGCTGGCCTCCTCCCCGTGGAGGAACTCCTCGATGACGATGCGGGGGCCGAGGGTTGAGTGGAGCGTGCGGAGGGCACTCTGGGCCTCCGGTTGATCGTGCGCGATCACCACTCCCTTCCCGGCCGCAAGGCCATCCGCCTTGAGAACAAGGGGATAACTGAACTCGCGGAGGCACTGCATGGCCTGGTCGAGATTTTGCGTCACGCGATATGCTGCTGTTGGAATGGCGGCCTCGACCATGACCTGCTTGGCGAAGATCTTGCTTGCCTCCAGTTGGGCGGCCTTCCGCGTCGGACCGAGGACACGAAATCCCTTGCTTTGGAGGGCGTCGGCGAGGCCAGCGACGAGGGGCGCCTCCGGTCCAACGACGGTAAGGTCAGGCTGGACCGATGCCGCCACCTGAAGGTAACCATCGACGCCAGAACTCGGCGGAGCCAGGCAGGTGGCGACACGAGCCGTGCCAGGATTCCCGGGAGATGCCCAGACTTCCACGCCGGGTTCCAGTGCGAGGCGCCACGCGATGGCGTGTTCCCTGCCTCCGCCTCCGATGACCAATATTTTCAAGTTGCTGCTCCTGGTTGGTTAAAATTGAAGGTAACTACGCATGATGCCAAATCTGGGACGCGCCGTAAAATATGACGTCATCGTCGTGGGCGCCGGCCACGCCGGCTGTGAAGCGGCGCGGGCGTGCGCGCGTATGGGTCTGCGCACGTCCATGATCACGATGAATCTGGATCTCATCGCCCAGATGTCCTGCAACCCGGCGATTGGGGGTATCGCCAAGGGCCACCTTGTGCGGGAAGTGGACGCGATGGGCGGTGTGATGGGAGAAGTCGCGGACGCTGTGGGAATCCAGTTCCGGCTGCTGAATACAAGCCGAGGGCCGGCGGTTTGGTCGCCACGGGCGCAGTGCGACAAGAAACAGTACAGGGTAAGAATGCGAGAGGTGCTGGAGCGCGAGGAGAACCTGCGCATTCTTCAGGCGGAGGTGGCAGGACTTTGGATTGAACAGGATTCGATCTACGGGGTGCATCTGAGAGATGGTAGAAGTATTGCATCGTACGCTGTAATAGTAACTGCTGGTACATTCTTGAATGGGATTGCTCATGTAGGGGAGAAGCAGTACAGTTGCGGTCGCAATGGGGAGGCGCCGTCGCAGCTATTGGGAGAGCAGTTGCGCTCGCTCGGGCTGGAGTGGGCCAGGTTGAAGACGGGGACTCCTCCTCGTCTTGACGGGAGGACGATTGAGTGGGATCGTTTCGAAGCGCAGCATGGGGACTCGGAACCGACACCATTCAGCTTTCTGACGAGAGGGATCGATCGGCAGCAGGTACCATGCTACGTTGCGTATACGACGGAAGAGACACATCGCATCCTGCGCGAGGCTATTCACCGATCGCCGTTGTACAGCGGTCAGATTGAGGGCGTGGGGCCGCGATACTGCCCTTCGATTGAGGACAAGATTGTGAAGTTCCCGGAGAAATTGAGGCACCAGATCTTTCTTGAGCCCGAAGGCCTTGACACTTACGAGGTGTATGTCAACGGTATGTCGACAAGCATGCCGACTGATGTGCAATGCGCCATGGTGGCGAGTGTTCCAGGTTTACAGAATGCGGAAATGATTCGACCTGGCTACGCGATTGAATATGATGCGATCGACCCGCGAGAATTGAACCACGCGCTTATGGTGAGGCGCATCCCGGGGCTGTTTCTCGCAGGGCAGATCAATGGCACGTCCGGATATGAGGAGGCTGCATGTCAAGGACTAGTTGCGGGATTGAATGCCGGCTGTTGGCTGGGAGGGATGGAGCCGTTGTTGGTTGGCCGGTCGGAGGGGTATACAGGCATCCTGGTGGACGACCTGGTAACGAAGGGGGCGGAGGAGCCATACCGGATGTTCACCTCGCGCGCGGAGTTTCGATTGCACCTGCGCATTGACAACGCCGATGAGCGGCTGACACCAATCGTTCGGCGCTGTGGGATTGTATCATCGGAGCGTTGGATGCTGTATGAGAAGAAGCAGACACAGAAATCTCGTGTCCTTTCCTTTCTTTGCGAGCATCGCGTGAATACTGCGGAGCTTGCGCTTGCGGTGGATGACCGGCCTACATATGCCGTTTGGCTCCGGCGTCCTGCGGCGAGTATTCAAGTAATCCTGGGTGTGATCCGAGAGTTCCTCGGGGAGGAACCTGCCCCGGGTTTGCTGACGACGATTGAGACAGAATTGAAGTATGCCGGCTACATTCAACAACAGCACCGTCAGATGGAGCGCCTTCGAGATTCCGAGGATCGGCGGATTCCGGACACGATGGAGTTCGGGGCGATCCCGGGGATCAGTCGAGAGGTTTCAGAGAAATTAAGGCGGGTACGTCCGGAGACGTTAGGGCAGGCTGGCCGTATCCCAGGGGTGACACCAGCGGCGATTGCTGTCCTGGCGGTGTACATCGACCTGCATAAACGGGCCGTATGAGCGATTTCACCGCGTTGCTGCTGGAAGAACTCGGTGCGGAGTGTCCTGTGAGCAGGGAGCAGGCAGCGCTCCTGGAGTCGCACTATCAAGCTCTCCTGAGGTGGAACAAGGTTCTGAACCTTACGCGCATCACGGAGGTGGCTGAGGCTGTACGACGGCACTATTGCGAGTCTATTTTTCTCGCGTTTCAGTTGCCCTCGGGACCTCTCAAAGTGGCAGATATCGGCTCGGGTGGTGGTTTTCCCGGGATTCCGGTCGGATTGGTGCGGCCTGAGACCAGTGTCACGCTGGTGGAATCCCATCAGCGGAAGGCCGTGTTCTTGCGGGAGGCTACGAGAGGACTTCCAAATGTTAATGTGGCCTCGGTGCGGTCTGAGATGTTGCCTCAGGGGTCATTTGATTGGGTGGTATCGCGGGCCGTTCGGTGGGCGGATGTGCTTGGCCTGGGGGTGGCGGCGAACGCGGCGCTCTTGATGTCCGTCGCGGATGCGGAGGGATTGCAGGCAGAGGCTGATGGGTGGGTAGTGGACGATATTCGGAGTCTGCCTTGGAATGAGGAATTGGTTGTGGTCAAAGCGAGGGTGGTGGAGTGAGTAGCGTCGGTTGGCGTGTTGCACGCCACTGGTGCGCATGCATCCATCCGCGAGGTGCCGCGCCCTTCGGTGGGCACTGGAGAGAGACGGATGAGTGTTCCACGTGGAACGTGATGTAGTCTAGTGAAGCCATGTCGATTCGAGGGCTGAAGTCTATTGGTATGTAGGACCGTAACTCCCTTTGGGTTGCAGGTTATGCTTCGGCTGTGTGGTGCGCCGCTGTTGTGGGCGTCTCTCAATGCGGCGGCTTTTGCCGGAAGTGACGAAGGTGGAGGAAGGAAGGGCACGGGCGTGGTAGGGGCCCAGCGGGTGTTCCACGTGAAACGTAATATGTTTGGCAATCCACACAAGTCCGGAGCGGTCAAGTGCAACAGAAGGGACCGCGAAGGGGAAGTTTCCGCCCAATTTAGAGTGTGGAGTACCGGCGAAACTGGGAGAGGGCGGTCCCGATTCAGAAACTGCCGCTGTGCCTGAAGTGCTTGGGAAACTTCGGGCGTGCTATCTTGTGCGCTGGTCCGACTGGCTCGTGTCGCGTCTGGCCGAACAGGGTCCGGTGGCAATTCGGCGTGCTCGTGAGAGCAAGTGCTTCCAAACAAGCTCACAAATCAACGTTCCACGTGAAACCTCCAGCCACTCCAAACCCGAGCGTGCTAGCATAAGGTTTCCCGAACACCTCTCCACCATGGCAAAAGTAATCGCCATCACAAACCAAAAGGGCGGCGTCGGAAAGACTACAACCGCCATCAACCTGGCCGCGTCGCTCGCCGCCAATGATCTCCGCGTTCTCCTGATCGACATTGACCCACAAGGAAACGCAACGACCGGCTTGGGTATCCCCAAAGAACCTGATCAACTCACCACCTATCACGCTCTCATCGCCGACACGCCAATTTCGGAGATTCTGCGGGCTACCCTCTGCGACGGCCTTACTATCGTCCCCGCGGATAGAAACCTCGTGGCAGCCAACATTGAACTGGTGGAACTGCCCGACCGCGAAAGCCGGTTGCGGAGCAAACTCGATCAACCGCGCGCCCAGTACGACTTCATCCTGATCGACTGCCCTCCAGCCCTTGACCTTCTCACGCTGAACGCTCTCGTCGCCGCGGATTCCGTATTGATCCCCATTCAGTGCGAGTTCTTCGCCCTCGAAGGGATCTCGCAGCTTATGGACACCATCGACCGCGTGCGGGACTCTTTTGGGCACGAACTCCACCTCCAGGGGATTCTTCTCACAATGTACGACGAACGGACGAACCTCACCCGCCAGGTGGCCGACGATCTCAACGAGTTCTTTGGACCGCAGGTCTTCCGGACCATTATCCCCAGGAACATACGCCTAGCCGAAGCTCCCAGCCACGGTAAGCCGATCCTGCTCTATGACCCGCGCTCCAAAGGAGCCGAGTGCTATATCAAACTTGCCAAGGAAATCCTCACGAATGAACAAGCCGCAGGACAATCCACGCAAAGTGCTGGGTAAAGGACTGGCCGCGCTGCTGCCTACTAAGCCATCTACGCCGGTCCCGGTAGCCGCCGCGCCACCACCGGAGAGACCTTCAACACCCGCCGGTCCCGTCCTGTTGCCGATTGACCGCATCGACCCGAATCCTCTCCAGCCGCGCACCGTATTCCAGCCCGACCGGCTCCGGGAGTTGGCGCAGTCCATCGAAGCGAATGGAATTATCCAGCCGCTGATCGTGCGGCAAAAGGGGGATCGCTACGAGTTGATCGCTGGAGAGCGGCGCTGGCGGGCCGCACGCCTTGCGGGATATCCTGAGGTACCCGTGGTGGTTCAGACCACCTCCAACGACCACCTGCTCGAGGTTAGCCTCATCGAGAACATCCAACGCGAGGACCTGAATCCCATCGAGGTCGCGCAGGCTTTTGACCGACTCCACAGGGAGCATCAACTCAGCCACGAGGACATTGCCCGGAGAACCGGGAAGGACCGAACCAGCGTCACCAATACCCTCCGCCTGCTCAAACTGCCCGCGGACGTTCAACTGCTCGTAGCCGAGCACCGGCTTTCCATGGGCCATGCGAGGGCCCTGCTCGGTCTGCAATCTCCCGACATGCAGCGCCAGCTTGCCGAGAAAGCCGCCTCGCAGGGTATGTCCGTACGACAGGTGGAGCGGACGGTCCAGAAGATGACGGAAAGCCGGGAGGACAAGCCCGCGGAGGAGCAGAAGCAGGACCCGAATGTCCGGGCTGCCGCTGAAGAACTCGAGCGCGCCTTAGGCACTCGCGTACGGATCGTCGAAAAATCGGAGAAGAGGGGAAAGATCGAAATCGAGTATTTCAGCCAGGATGAGCTACACCGGCTCTATACGCTGATTACAGAAGGGAAGGAATAGCAGAGGCTGGTGCCGGCGGTAGGAGTTGAACCTACGACCTACGGATTATGAGACCGTCGCTCTAACCACCTGAGCTACACCGGCACGACGATAGGCCACCTACCAGCCTACTGAACGTGCAGGGGAAAGTCAATATCGGACAACCATATCCTTTTTCCCGCCTCTGGATGGTGAAGCCATTTGACACCGTCTGCCCCCCTCCAGTAGATTCGTCAATGTGACCGATCCCGTAGTCTCCTTCGAGGGGGTCTCCAAGAGCTATCCCATCTACGACTCCCCCGGAGACCGCCTCAAGGAATTGCTCACCTTCAACCGGATGCGCTACCACCGCGACTTTTGGGCACTGCATGACGTGACCTTCCAAATCAATCGAGGAGAGACCTTCTGTGTCATCGGGGAGAATGGATCCGGAAAGAGTACACTGCTGCAAATCATCGCCGGGATCCTCGCCCCCACCAGCGGAACCGCGAGGATACAGGGGCGCGTCGCAGCCCTGCTGGAGCTCGGATCCGGCTTCAACCCCGAATTCAGCGGCCGCGATAACGTCTACCTAAACGCAGCGATCCTGGGCCTCCCCTCATACGAAATCGACCGCCGCTACCACGACATAGCCGCCTTCGCCGAGATCGGGGAGTTCATCCATCAACCAGTGAAAACCTATTCCAGTGGGATGGTGGTTCGGCTCGCGTTCTCGGTCGCGATCCACGTGGATCCGGAGATCCTCCTGGTGGACGAGGCGCTCGCCGTGGGGGACATTTATTTCCGGCAGCGCTGCATGCGCAAAGTTCACGACCTCCGGCAGAAAGGGGTAACCATCGTGTTTGTGTCGCACGCGATCGGGGACGTGAAAGCAATCGGGGACCGGACCATGTGGCTCGACAAGGGCTCCATACGGGAAATCGGACTAACCGACGCCGTGGTCGCCAAGTATCTGGGCGCAATGGTGGAGAAGGATTCCGCCTACATTCAACAGAAGAAGCCAGCGCGAGGAGTGGCGCTTGCTGCTAGCAAAGCACCTGAAATTGTCGATACCATCCCCAACATAGACCATCGTTATGGCGACGGACGTGCGGAAGTGATCGGAATCACGGTTCTCGATGAGTTCGGCCGTCCTCTTCACCTGCTCGAGCCCGCCTCCCGCATTGTGGTTCGAATCAGCATCCGCGCAAACGAGGAGATCGATCTTCCCATTGTTGGCTTCATGCTTCGAAACCATTTAGGTATCGACTTCGCGGGCACGAATACCGCCAGGGAAGGGCATCAACTCCCACCAATGGCCCCTGGCGATATCTTCACGATAGACTTTCACCTCGATCTGCCGGAACTCTACCCCGGCTTCTTCTCCTTCTCCCCCGCGGTCGCGGACGGTACGCTGCATCACTATTCGAACTGTGACTGGATCGACAATGCAATTACTTTGCAGATGGGTCATTCCGAAGGCCAGATCTATGGCTATCTCCACCTGTCCTGCCGTGTGGAAGTAAACGCGACCCTTCAAAGACCTGCCCGTACCCCGGAGCCTTCCCTTGGCTGAATTCACCGGCGAGCGAGTGGTGCCCGGCCAGGTCGATCCGGATCTTTGGAACGAACACCTTGCACGATACGGTTTTGCCTCGCGTCTTGCCCGGCAGAAACGGGTTCTCGACCTTGCTTGTGGCGCCGGCTACGGATCGGCGGAGTTGGCCGCGGTTGCTCGCGCCGTCACCGGAATTGATGTTTCCTCCGACGCTGTCACCTACGCCAAAGAACACTACTCTCTGCCCAACCTCACCTTCCAATGCGCCTCGGCGGACGCCATCCCGCACCCCGATCAGAGCTATGACCTCATCGTGGCTTTTGAGGTGATCGAACATCTCGAGAGCGCTCGCGCCCTCCTTTCCGAAGCGCGCCGTCTTCTCGCGCCAGGGGGGCAGTTCATCGTCTCCACCCCCAACAGGCTCTATTACCAGGAGACCCGCCGGCTATCAGGCCCCAACCCCTTCCATGTCCACGAGTTCGAGTTTGAAGAGTTCCGCTCTATGCTGGGTGAATACTTCCCCCATGTTTCCCTCTTTCTCCAAAACCACATTAGTAGTATCGTCTTCCAGCCAGCGGAGATGGCCGGATCCACGGAAGTCCGTATGGCTGAATCACATGCCATACCTACAGAGGCGCATTTTTTCCTCGCTGTCTGCGCGCTGAAGCCGCAGACCGGATCTCCTACATTTGTCTACCTTCCCTCCACATCCAACGTCCTCCGCGAGCGGGAACACCATATCCAGCTCCTGGAACACGAGCTTGCCGCCAAGACCCAATGGCTGGAGAAGGCGCTCGCCGATCACCAGCAACTCGTGCACGAACACGAGGCCCAAACAGAAGAACTCAAGCAACGCAACCGCTGGGCCGAGGAGTTGAATGGCCGGCTCAAAGCCGCCTCCGAACGCATCGTCCAATTGCAGGACGAACTTACCGTCGAACAGAAGGCCTACGAAGCAAAGGTAGAGGAACTCCATCAGGACATCGCCTCGAAAACCAAATGGGCTCTTGATACCGAGGAGCGTCTCACCGCCGAACTCAACGGAAAACTCAAGGAACTCGCGGAGTGCGTAGAGATCCTTCACCAGACGGAAGCCCAACTGGAGGAAAGGACGAACTGGGCGCTAGCTCTCCAGGCCCAACTCGACCGGCTGGAGGCGAAGGTGAGCGCCGTCTCCGCCTCCCGCTGGCACCGCCTCGGCAGGACGCTGGGGCTTGGCCCGGAGTTGACCAAGTCCTGATATGCGAACGGTTGTCCGCCTGTTGAAGGGTCTGCCCCTTCTGCTGCTTTCCCCCATCCTGCTTGTGGCCTCGCTGTTGTGGCTGCTGCTTGCCGATGTCTTCTTTCTGCTGTTCGGGCGAAGGAGGAAGCCTGGCGACACGCTGCCCCGTAACACAGCAGCTACGGTTGTGATCCCAAACTGGAATGGCCGCGACCTGCTGGAGAAGTACTTACCCAGTGTTGTTACGGCGCTTGCGGGAAACCCCGGGAACGAAATACTCGTTGTGGACAATGGATCCACGGACGGAAGCGTGGCTTATCTGCGCGAACACTTTCCAACGGTTACCGTCCTGGCCCAACCCACCAATCTCGGCTTCGGCGGTGGCTCCAATGCCGGCTTCCGTGCCGCGCGCAACGACATCGTCGTGCTGCTCAATAGCGACATGCGCGTCGCACCGGACTTTCTCCAGCCCTTGCTGGAGGGCTTCAACGACGGCAAAGTCTTCGCGGTCTCGTGCCAGATCTTCTTCACTGATCCCGCCAAGGCGCGGCAAGAGACCGGCCTCACGCAGGCCTGGTGGAATAATGGACGGATCGGGGTCCGTCACCGGCTGGATGATGCAGTAAGCGACATCTATCCTTGCTTCTACGCCGGAGGCGGCTCCAGCGCCTATGACCGCAGGAAATTCCTCGAACTCGGCGGATTCGACCCGCTCTTCCACCCCTTTTATCTCGAGGATACGGACCTGGGGATACAGGCCTGGAAGCGCGGATGGAAAGTTTACTATCAGCCTCGGAGTGTAGTCTGGCATGAGCATCGCGGGACTATAGGGCGGACACACAAGCCGGACTACATCAACACCATCGTCCAGAAGAATTTTCTTCTCTTCCTCTGGAAGAACATCCACGAAAGCCGCAGGCTGCTCCACCACTTCGCACGAACCTGCGCCGACGCGTTTCTTACCTACATGGCCGGGCCGTCGCCTGAACGAACCAGTTGTCCGGCAATCTGGCGAGCCTTTCGACAGCTCCCGGGGGCGGTTTCCAGCCGCTGGCGGGCCCGCAGCCTCGCCGTCACCACAGATACCGAAGCTTTCCGGCGTCCCCTTGGCGCTTACTTCCACGACCGCTTCGGAACTCACCCGCTGAACCCCAAGCAACTCTCTGTTCTCTTCCTGTCTCCTTATGCAATCTATCCCCCGATCCATGGCGGCGGCGTCTTCATGTACGGCACGACGAACGCGCTTGCCTCGCGCTGCCTTCTGCACCTGATTGCGGTGCTCGACGAGGAGTGGCAAATCCCACAACATGATCCGCTTGCCTCGCGCTGCGCCTCCGCGAATTTCCTCGTGCGGCCGGACGCGAAGGCATTCACGTTCGGCGCCATCCAGCCTCATGCAGTCACGGAGTTCGCCAACGCCGATCTCGAATGGATGATTCACCGAACTGTCTACCTGAACAAAGTTGACGTCCTCCAAATCGAGTACACCAACATGGGGCAGTATGCGGGACAGTTCCGCAATATTGTTACTGCGCTGTTTGAGCACGACGTCTACTTCCAATCCATCGGCCGTGGACTGGCAAAATCCGGATCCGCCTCACGGAAAGCCAGCGCTGCCTTCGAGTACCTGCGCGCTCTCCGTTACGAACTGCGCACACTCCCGGGAATGGACCTGGTCCAGGTCTGCAGCAAAGAGAACAAAGACTATCTCCTCAGCTTTCTGCCTGCTCTGAAGGACCGCATCGATGACACGCTCCGCGCGGGCATCGATACCAGCCAGTACACGATGCACACAGGCGAGCGTGAGCCGTCCACCATGCTCTTCCTGGGCAGCTTCCGCCACATCCCCAACCAGGAAGCCCTCGATTGGTTCGCCAAACTCGTGCTGCCTCGCGTGGTCGAACGCTGCCCGCAGGCAAAGCTGGTGATTATCGGTTCCGATCCCCCGCCCCGCCACTCGCTGCCCGTCAACGACAACAACATCGAGATCCGTGGGTTCGTCGAGAACCTTCATGAACCCTTCGCCCGCTACGCCGTCTTTGTCTGCCCGATTCTGAGCGGCTCCGGAGTCCGCGTGAAGCTTCTGGAAGCATTTTGCACAGGGATTCCCGTCGTATCCACTTTCCTGGGCGCAGAGGGTCTCACCGCTGTTGACGGGGAGATTTGCCGCCTGGCGGACGATCCTGGCGAATTCGCAAGCCGTATTCTCGAGCTTTTCGACCGTCCGGGAGAGGCGCGCGAGATGGTGCGCCGCGCCCACAGCTACGTCATCATGGAACGTGACATCACCCGCATGACCGAGAAGTTGCTGGACAGCTACCGGTCCGCTCTACGCCGGAAGCGGGAAGCCGCCTCTACTTCGCCGGAGCCTTAGCGACCAATTCCTTCTTCAACCGGTCGGTAATCTTCCGCGCGGCCCGGTCCAAGGAGTCCGAAGAGGTGTTCTTCGGGGGCTCATAGACGGACCAGACCACTTTCTTTGTGGTACGGTCCACCAGGAACACCATCCCGCGCCCTCTGCGGAAGGTGGACATGGGATTCGCCGGCGCGCCGCTCTCCTTGATGGCTCCCTCGCCGGAATCCTCGTCCTTTTCCTTCTCAGCGGCTTTTTCCGGGGGATACAGTTCCGCCATCTTACTCTCAAAGGCAGGGCCCAGCGAATCCGTAAAGACCGCGTCGGCTGCTTTGGGGTCGGTGACCACGACATAGAGATCCGCCGCCGATAAATGATTCGCCAGGTACTGATCCATGCCATTCGACATCGGCAGCATGTACACAGACTTCACCCGGACAAGATCGGCGTTCGCGGCAAAGATCGCGGGAAGAATCAAAACTGACAACAGCCAGCGCATCGCTTCTATGGTAGCGCCTCGCGCAGCACAGGGTAGAACTGCACGAATACGTTATCAGCGGCTCCGTGCTGGTTATGGCAGCTCCAGCAAGCCTCTTTGCGAAACGGGGCCGAATCCGCCATGGGCTTTCCGCCCTCGCCTATGAAGTTGAAGTAGGCCCATTTCTCGGGGAACCTCTTTTCGTCCTTGAGCGCGACCTCAATCCCGATGGGCGCCGCTTCGAACGAACCCAGCCGGTTGATGGATTCCTTGGTTCCCTTCTCAAAGACTTCCATCACCATCATCGTCTTATCCGGGAACTTCCGGTTCTTCCGGAAATACCTGTGGGCGTCCCTCTGGACATAGATGTTGTGATAGTTCATCCGCGGCTTTTCCTGGCCCTCCGTGTAGCCCATGCCCAGATTAGCCCCGACGAACATCCATTCCCGCCACCCCTCCGTCCGCGCCAGCCGTCCGCTTGCGGTGTACTTCGGACCAGGCATTTCCGGCTCGCCGGAAGACAGCGTCACCGGTATCAAAAGCAGAAGCATCGCGACGCGCATACCCTCCACCCTACCGCTTTTCGAGGAGCGGCCGCAGCGCCTTCATCACATTTCCCGCGACAATCCGGTTGCCCGGCGCCAGTGGATGTAATCCGTCCTTCTGCATCAAGTCCGGATGCAGTGCCACTCCATCGAGCAGAAACGGCAGCAGCGGCACACGATGCTTCCGTGCCAGTTCGGGATAGATGCGGTCAAACTCCTTGATATAGTCCGGCCCGTAGTTGCGGGGCAGGGTAATCCCAGCTAGAAGCACCTTCACCCCTGCTTCTTGCAGCTCCCCAATGATCAGGTCCAGGTTTTCACGCGTCTTCGCTACCGGGATGCCTCGCAACCCATCGTTGGCCCCCAATTCCAGAATCACGATTCGCGGCTTATCGGCCAGCACGGTACCGATGCGCTCCACACCGCCGCTCGAGGTATCCCCGCTTACTCCTTCGTTCACCACGCGGTAGCGGTAGCCTTCCGCGTCCAACTCCTTCTGGAGGAAGTCAGGAAAACTCAGCCCCGCATCGACGCCAAAGCCCGCAGTGAGGCTGTCGCCGAAGGCCACAATCACGGGCCGGTCATCCGCCGGAGCTGCTGCCTTTGCCGCCGGTGGCGGAGCCTTTCGCTGCTCCACCGGCGGCGTTTCCTTACCGCACCCGGCCAAAGCAACCAGCGTCAAAAGAAGGTAAGTGCGCACGCAATGCCATAATAAGAAGTTGTAGAGGTGAATGTCGAACCAACCCGCTCCGCGGCCAGCCATTCTGGTATCCGGTCTTACCAAGTCGATCACGAACGGAGCAAACACCGTGGAGATTCTCCGCGGCATCACCTTTGCGGTGCCGCGGGGCCAGTTCATCGCTATCATGGGGCCTTCGGGCAGTGGCAAGAGTACTCTCCTTGGCCTGCTTGCCGGCCTTGACACGCCAACGGCGGGCAGCATCGTGCTCGATGGACAGGAGATTGCGGGGCTTGCCGAGGACAGCCTTGCCGTGATCCGCGGGCGCAAGATCGGCTTCGTTTTTCAGTCCTACCAGCTCATCCCGACGCTCACCGCTCTCGAAAACGTTCTCCTGCCGCATGAACTGGCGGGTGAAGCTAACGGCCTCGGGCGCGCCCTGGAACTTCTCGAGAATGTCGGACTGACAGAGCGCCGCGATCATTACCCAATCCAGCTTTCCGGAGGTGAGCAGCAGCGCGTCGCCCTGGCGCGTGCCTTCATGGTGCGCCCGCCAATCCTCATGGCGGATGAACCAACCGGCAACCTCGACTCAGCCAACGGCGAGCACGTGCTGGAACTTCTGCTTTCCATGAACCGCAGGGAGGGCACGACACTGGTTCTGGTGACCCATGACGCGACGCTGGCCGCCCATGCCGACCGAATCCTCCGGCTCAAAGACGGAGTCATCGTCGGAGACGAGCTTCGTGCCTGATCGTTTCTCTCTTTCCACCGCCCGCAAGATTGCCTGGCGCGAGGCTCGCGCCTCCTCCACGCGCTTCCTCTTTGTGATCCTCGCCGTTTCGCTCGGCGTCGGCGCGCTCACCGGAGTCCGCGGCTTTAGCCAGTCATTTCGCGGCATGCTGATGCGGGACGCGCGCCAATTGATGGCGGCGGACATGACCGTGCGTACCTTCGCTCTCCCTACCCCCGCGCAGCAGTCCGTCCTCGACAGACTCGCAAAATCCGGAGTGGACCAGACCGACATCACCGAGACGGTTTCCATGCTTTCGGTTTCTTCCCAGAGCACGCCGGTGCTCGTGTCCATCAAGGCCGTGGATCCGGCCGTCTACCCGTTCTACGGCACACTGAAACTGAATCCGCCGGTCACTCTGCGGCAGGCGCTGCAACCGGATGCCGTCGCCGTTTCCGACGATCTCCTGGTCCGGCTCGACATCAGGACAGGAGACACCGTCAAACTTGGCGAGGCGAACTTCCGCATCGCAGCCGTGGTCACCGCGGAACCCGACCGCATGGCCGGCAGCCTCAATGTAGGCCCGCGTATCCTCATGAGCCGCGCCGGGCTTGACCGCACTGGCCTCATCACGCTCGGCAGCCGCGCCGCCCAGCGCGTTCTCTTTCGCTTTGAACCCAACTCCGTCCCCGTCGCGCAGGCCCGCGCGGAGTTGAAAGAAGCCTTCCCGGATGCGCAGATCATTGATTACCGCGAAACACATCCGCTGATTACCCGCGGCCTCGACCGCGCTACCACCTTCCTGAGCCTCGTCAGCCTCATCGCCCTCATTGTCGGAGCGCTCGGCGTGGCGATGGCCATGCATTCCCACCTCCAGCAGAAGATGGACACCATCGCCGTGATGAAATCCATCGGAGCGCGCTCGGGGCAGATCATGACCATCTACACGCTCCAGACCCTGATGCTCGGGCTTCTCGGCGGGACGGCCGGTATTGTCGTCGGGCTTGCGGTGCAGCGTGTCTTCCCGCAACTGATCGCGCGCTATTTTCAAATCGATCCCGGCTTTCATTGGGATCCCGGTTCCGCGCTACAGGGTTTGGCCACGGGGGTCCTCACTACGCTGCTCTTCACCCTGCCGCCGCTGCTGAGCATCCGCACCATCCGTCCCAGCATCATCCTGCGGCGCGAGATGGAAGACGCGCGCCCTCACTGGCGCGATCGCCTGAAAAGCGGCCGGACAGCCGCCATTGCCGGCGCTGTGATTGTCGCAGGCATCCTTGCCATTGTCTGGTGGCTTAGCGAATCCCTGCGCGTCGGCCTCTACTTCGTCGGCGGATTCCTGGTGAGCATCGTCATTCTTGCCGCTATCGCCAGCGGCATCCTCGCCCTGCTCCGCCGCGCCGCGCGCTCGAGCCAGCAGGCGCTGCCCGCGACCATCCGGCATGGACTGGCCAATATCTACCGGCCCGGCAACCAGGCCTCGGCCCTGCTGGTCGCCCTCGGCCTGGGGGTCATGTTCACGCTCACGGTCTACCTGGTGCAGAAGTCGATGCTCATCCAGATCGCCAACAGCGCCCCGCCGGGAATGCCGAATGTTTTCCTCATCAACATCACCTCGCTCGAACGCGATGGCATTGCGGACATGCTTCACCATCAGAAGGGCATTCAAGGTCCGGCCGAAGTAATCCCTATTGTTTCGGCGCGCATGCTTCGTGTCGACGGTACGCCCGTTCAGGACTTGCCATTGAAGGGCTTCTCCCGCCGCTTCCGCCAGAGCCGTTCCGTTACCTGGAGTGATTCGCTCAACCCGCAGACCGTAGTTACCGAGGGCAAGTTCTGGGGACCAAAAGACACCGCGCAATCCACCGGCATTCAACTCTGCGCCGGCGAGGTGGCGGCGAAAGCCCTTTCTGTCAAGCCGGGAACTCGCATCGACTGGATCGCCGGCGGACGCACCTTCACTGCCCAAGTGGCCTGCGTCTATCGCAGCGAAGCTGTTCGCATCGGCTCCAACCTGGAATTCCTTTTCATCCCGGGCGCACTCGACGGCATCCCCGCGCTTCATTTTGCCGCCATCCGCATGCAGCCTGCTTTGGTCGCGCAACTCCAGCGAGATGTGTTCCGCCGCTTTCCAACGGTTACGGTAATCAATGGGGCGGATGTGCTCGCCATCATTCAGGACGTGGTGGATCAGATCGCGCTCGTGGTGCGGTTTATCTCCTTCTTCGCAATTCTCTCCGGCGCGATCATTCTTGCCTCGAGCGTTGCCGGAACACGATTCCGCCGCATCCGGGAGGTGGTGATCCTCAAGACGCTCGGCGCCACGCGCCGCCGCATCGCGGGCATCTTCTCCGTCGAGTTTCTCCTGCTGGGCGCTGTCGCCGGCATTTTGGGAAGCTTTCTTGCGACGGGCTTTTCGCTACTCGTGTTGAAGCGCCTCTTTCAGGTGGACTACCGCTTCGATCCGTGGCCCCACCTCGCGGCGATTCTGCTTACCGCACTGCTTGCCAACATCGCCGGCTGGCTGGCCAGCCATCGCATTTTGCAACAGAAGCCTCTGGAGGCTTTGAGGGACAGCTTATGAATACCTACGACGCCCTGCTTCTGGTCGGCTTCGGAGGCCCGGAGAAGCCCGAAGACGTCATGCCCTTCCTTGAAAACGTCACCCGAGGCCGTGGCGTACCCCGCGAGCGTCTGCTGGAAGTGGCGGAGCATTACCATCATTTCGGAGGCGCCAGTCCGATAAACGGCCACTACCGGGCGCTACTCGCCGCGCTCGAAAAAGAACTCACGACGCACGGTATGCCGACGCGGCTCTATTGGGGCAATCGCAACTGGCATCCCATGCTCGCCGATACCTTGCGACAGATGAAGCAGGACGGCGTCCGCCGGGCGCTTGCTTTCGTTACCTCCGCCTTCAGTTCCTATTCCGGGTGCCGGCAGTACAAAGAGAACATCGCCGCCGCGCGCGCCGCCGTGGGGGAGGGCGCGCCCGAGGTGGTCAAGATCCGTGTCTTCTCCGAACATCCGGCGTTTCTCGAAGTCATGCGCCAGCAGGCTTTCGACGCATTGCAGCGCCTGTCTTTGAACCTTCGGCCGGATGCGATGCTGCTGTTCTCCGCGCACAGCATTCCGATGTCCATGGCGAGCACCTGCCGCTACGTGCAACAACTCGAGGAAGCTTCGGCGGCCATCGCACGTCTGCTGAAGCGCGAGCAGTACCGGCTGGTCTACCAGAGCCGCAGCGGCTCGCCCACGCAACCGTGGCTCGAGCCTGACATCCTCGATGCGCTCCGCCAATACCATGCCGAAGGCGGCAAGGCTGTGGTGGTGGTTCCAATTGGGTTCGTTTCGGACCACATGGAAGTTCTCTACGACCTCGATGAAGAAGCGCGTAAACTCTCAGAGGAACTCGGTCTGACGATGGTCCGCGCCGGCACTGCCGGGACCCATCCTTACTTCGTCCGCATGGTTCGCGAACTCATTCTGGAACGCATGGAGGGCGGAGGTGTGATCCCAGGCCTGTGCACACCCGAATGCTGCCCGCCCCCGCCGAGGCGGCCTGCTATGCGCTAAGTCACAACTTCAGCTATCGTAAAGTCATGGGAGACATAGTTCTCGACCTGAACCAGCCGGTTCCCCTCACTGCCGATGAAGATGAGGAGGTTCTCGCTGCCATTGACCGTGGCGTACAGGCCGCTGACGAGGGGCAGACTGTGCCACTCGAGGAAGTGCGAACCCTGATCCCGCATTGGCTTTCCAAGTCCGCCTCTCGCAGCCAGCGCTCGTAGATCTCGAGGAAATCTTCGAGTATTGCGTCGAGCATTTTCCCTCGCTCGCGGAGAGCTTCGCCACTGAACTGCTGAACCACATTGAGACCCTTGGCGTTTTCCCCCATATGGGCTCCCCAGTCCGCGGAAGACGCGGCATCCGCAAGATTTTCCACACGCCATTCACCATCTACTACCGTATCGAGGAAAGCAGCCAGACGGTTTCGATTTTGCATATCTGGCACGGACGGCGCCGCAAACCGGAACTATAGTAGTAGATTATCTGCCACTTGTGGTGGTGGAATAACGACTACAGGTCAGGCCGGGAAAAAACCGGCACTTCCCCGCCCAGAAACCCCGCAAAATCCTTGGCCGCAAACCGCAGCCCCACGAAAAACGCCCCAAACGCAGCGTACACCGCGCTCACTTCATCAAACCGCATCTCGTAGATCAGCTTTTTGAACACCAGCGAATCGTCGGCGAACAGGTCCACGCCCCATTCCCAATCGTCGAACCCGATCGAGCCGGTGATGATCTGCCGTACCTGCCCGCCGTAGCGACGCCCCACCATGCCGTGCTCGTGCATCATGCGGGCGCGATCCGCCATCGGTTCCATGTACCAGTTTTTGTGTTCGCCGCGCTTGCGGTCCATCGGGTAGAAGCACACATAGCGCGCCGCCGGGATGTCGGGAAACAATCGCGAGGCCATCGCCTCGCGCTGCCGCCGCAGCACCTCTTCGACCCCGGCATTCCACTCTTCGCTGTGCGGCGTCACGCCCCTCTCGGCGAGCGAGGCATACGTCTTGCCTGTGGATTCATACAATCCCAACTCCACCACGGACACGTACGAATTCACCGGCTCCAGGTATTCTGAAAGCCGCAGCCGTGACACGGCCATTTGCGCCGCCGCGAGCTCCTCGAAATCCTTGCGGAAGTGAATGAGCATCAGGTCACACTTGTGCCCCAGCATGGCGTAGGCAGCGCTCGACTTCCCGTCCGCCAGCGCGCCGGCGGCCTCGCCCACAATCTCCTGCTTCTCCTTCTGTGGAAGCGCACGCCAGGCGCTCCACTTCACGCGCATCATCTGGTGCAAAACGGCTGCCCCCTCCAGGGTCAGCGGTACGGCCGGTAATGCTTGACTCATTGTCCTTTTATGATGCCATTTCCCCGTTGTGCCGCACTTTGAACTTCAGCGAGTGGACAGGCGCGTCAACAGCACCGAGTCGAGTTCCATCACCGTTGCTCAGTATTCCGTCCAGTGGCCGGTGCGGAACCCGATGAAATCGTCGAACCCCTGGGCATGGGGGACGAACGGGTAAACTTCGCCCAGATGCCACTTGCCGATGATGGCGGTGCGGTAGCCCGCCGGGCGCAGCGCCTCGGCAAGGGTGATCTCGCTCGTCCGCATCGTCTCGCGCCCGCTTGTTACGCCGTGCACGCCGGAGCGCAGATGATAACGCCCGGTAAGCAGGCTCGCGCGGGTGGGCGCGCAGACGGGAGAGACATAGAACCTCGTGAACTCGACGCTCTGCCGCGCCAGCGCATCCAGGTTCGGCGTCTTTCATGATGAGCAACACGTTCGGGCGGCTTTGCGCGGCAAGCGGGCGGGCGGCAGCCGCGGCGGACAGCCCGCCGGGCAACTGCCGCCTTGTGGTCCGCATGGCTATGCTTTCGGCTTGTAGGCGATGCAGTCGATTTCGACTTTCATCGTGTCGTTGGCGAACTTCGTCTCGACGGTGGTGCGCGCCGGTTTCGCCTCGCCGAAGAATTCGGCATACACCGAATTCATCGCGTTGAAATCACGCCCGTCCTTGAGAAACACCGAGCACTTCACCACGTCGGCCATGCTTGCCCCGGCGGCTGTCAGGATGCGCTGAATGTTGGTCAGCGTGACGCGCGTCTCGTGCTCAATGGTTCCAAAGGAGAACTCGTTTGTCACGGAATCAATGGGCCCCTGGCCGGCGACGAAGATGAAGTCGCCGGCGCGGACCGCGGGCGAATACGGCCCGCGCGGCTTTGGACTGTCGGATGGATAGATGCGTTCAATCATTGTCTATCCATCCTACCTTGCGGTTTGCCCGGTGGCCTACCCGTCGGTCTTTTTGCGGCGCGTTGTGGTCTTGCGCGCGGGCTTCGGACCATTGGCGGCCTTACGCGGAGCACGTTTGCGCACGGGAGCCGGCTTCGGCGGCGGAGGATTCGGCTCCATCATCGTCGGCTGCCCTTCCACGTAGGGTTGGGGTCCATCTTCCTCTTCCTCCGGTTCCGGCAGTTCCGGCTCCGGCGGCAATGCGGGAGGGTAGAACTCGGCGCCCAGGTACACCGTGGCGCCCTTTTCGTGCCGTTCCAACCGCACCACGAAGCTGTCCTGCGCGAAGGTGAGGAACTCGAAGAATTCCTGGAACCCGTAGGTGTGGATGTCGAACTGCGGAAACTCCTCCGCCAACCACGCGGCGAGTTCGTCCGAGGGACGGCCATCCTCCATCTCCAGACGATGGATTTCCAGCACCTCACGCAACACGGGCAGGGCCTCTTCCGGCTTCACCACCGGACCCGACGGTCCCTTGCGCTCAATGGTGTAGTGCCCGCCGTGGCCTTTGGCTTCCACCAGGCCCGCCTTCTTCAACTTGTCGACGAATTCCGAAAAGCTGTTGCAGCCATAAGCCTTCTCGGAAAACGCCGGGTCCAGTTGCAGCATGGTGGACTTCAGCAGCCCAAGCTGCGGCTTCACCTCGCGCCGTTCGAGGACCTGGAGCGCGCGCTCGACCAGCGGCATGGCATGTGTAAGTTCGAGCGGAGCCGGACGGTTCCGCTGCCACTTCTCCCGCTTTTCGTCGCGCCGCTCATGCCGGTCCGGGCCGCGGTCCGGGCCGCGGTCCGGACCACGGTCTCCGGACTTCTCCTGAGGCCGCTCGTACGGCCGCTCTTCCCTTCTTTCTTCCCTTCTCTCTTCCCTGCGTTCCTCGCGCCGCTCTTCCTTGCGCTCTTCCTTGCGCTCTTCCCGCCGCTCGGGCGCCACAACGGTCACCTTATCGCCGCGCGAGTCGAGCAGCGCTTCATAGCTGACGAATTCGTGGCAGTTCTGCTGGAGGATGGTGCTGGTGAACGCCTTTCCGCCGACAATGAAGATTCGTTTTCCGAACTCCTTCAGCTTGTTCACCAGAGGTATAAAGTCACTGTCGCCGCTGACGATGGCGAAGGCGTTCACGTGCGGGTGGGTGAATGCCATCTCCAGTGCGTCAAGGGCAAGGTTAATATCTGCGCCGTTCTTGTCGCCGCGCGGCGACGGGTTGCGCTGGACCATTTGCACGGCGTTCTCCGCCATCTGGCGCGTGGCAAAGTCCTGCCGGCTCCAGTTGGCATAGGCGAACTTGGCAACGATGTCGCCGCGCTCCTTCAATGCGTCCAGTGCGAGTGAGACATCAAAGTCCCGGCGCAAGGTCGATTTCACACCGATCTCGATATTGTCGTAGTCGACGAATACGGCGATGTTGAGTTTTTCTTGCATCTGTTCTCTCAACCTGTGCGATCTTCTTCTTTCGATTCCTTCGGACGCGCATGCCTGCGGCTTGCGCGCCTGGTAGACGATACGCTACGCCCGGATGGGCGGCGCGACGCTACCTGCCCCCGGAGAGGCAAATTGCTTCAAGCAGGCTGCTGGATCGCGGATCGGATAAACTTGACGATCTCTTCCAGCGATGCACCCGGCTGAAACACCTCCGCCACTCCGTACTTCTCTTTTAACTGTCTGGCATCCTCATCGGGAATGATGCCCCCAACTACAACCACCAATCCGGTCATGTCCTTCTCGCGGAGCAACTCCATCAGCCGGGGAACAATCGCGTTGTGAGCTCCGGAGAGGATGCTGAGGCCGATTACCTGCACATCCTCCTGTAGGGCCGCGTTGGCGATCATCTCGGGCGTCTGCCGCAACCCGGTATAGATCACTTCCATACCGGCATCCCGCAGAGCCCGCGCAATCACCTTGGCGCCCCGGTCATGACCGTCGAGACCTGGTTTGGCTACAAGAACTCGGATCGGACTGGTCATTTGTTGATACCCAAATTATAGAACGCTCCGCTAAAGTACGCTGGTCTCGGTCCAGGAACCGAACACATCCCGAAACGCCTGGCAGATTTCGCCCACGGTCACGTAGGCCTTCACCGCTTCGAGGATGTGAGGCATGGTGTTCTCTTCACCTGCCGCCGCCTTGCGCAGCCGGTCGAGGCACGCATTCGCCTTGGCGGAGTCCCGTTTGCGCCGCAAAGCGGCCAGCTTTTCTTCCTGCCGGCGCGCGGCCGAATCGTCAATCTGGAGCAGTTCAATCTGCTCGTCCTCTTCGCTCTGGAAGCGGTTCACTCCCACAATCACCGCCTCCCCTTTCTCCACCTGGCGCTGGTACCGGAAGCTCGCATCCGCGATCTCCTTCTGCGGGAAGCTCTGCTCGATCGCGGGGATCATCCCTCCCATCCCGTCGATGCGGCGGATGTAATCGTTTGCCTGCCGCTCGACTTCGTTCGTCAGCCACTCCAGGTAGTAGCTGCCGCCCAGCGGATCCGCCACCTCCGGAATACCGCTTTCGTGGGCGATTACCTGTTGCGTGCGCAGCGCCAGCGTGACGGCGTGCTCGCTGGGCAACGCATAAGCCTCATCAAGCGAATTCGTGTGCAGGCTCTGCGTGCCGCCCAGCACCCCGGCGAGCGCCTGAATCGTCGTGCGGATCACGTTGTTGTACGGCTGTTGCCACGTCAGCGAACAACCCGCCGTCTGCGTGTGGAACCGCATCTTCCAACTCCGCTCGTCCCTGGCGCCGTAGCGGTCGCGCATGATGTATGCCCACATGCGCCGCGCCGCGCGGTATTTGGCGATCTCCTCGAAGAAATCGTTATGCGCGTTGAAGAAGAAGCTCAGCCGCGGGGCGAACTCGTCCACCTTCAGCCCGCGCTCGAGCGCCCAATCCACATACTCGATGCCATCCCGCAGCGTGAAGGCCAGTTCCTGCACTGCCGTCGAACCCGCCTCGCGAATGTGATAGCCGCTGATGGAAATCGGGTTGAACTTCGGGACCTCGCGCGCGCAGAATTCGATCACGTCCGTCACCAGCCGCATCGACGGACGCGGCGGATAGAGAAACTCCTTCTGGGCGATGTACTCCTTCAAAATGTCGTTCTGAAGCGTTCCGGAAAGCTTCGCGCGGTCCGCGCCCTGCTGCTCCGCCACGGCAAGGTACATGGCAAACAGCACCGGAGCCGGCGAGTTGATGGTCATCGAAACCGTGACGTCGCCGAGTGGAATACCCCGGAACAGGGTTTCCATGTCTGCCAGCGAGCTGATGGCGACGCCGCACTTTCCCACCTCGCCGGCTGCGTTCGGATGATCGCCATCCACGCCCATCAGCGTCGGCAGGTCGAACGCAACCGAAAGCCCGGTCTGCCCTTGCGCAAGCAGATACCTGTAGCGTTCGTTGGTTTCCTCCGGCGTGGCGAAGCCCGAGAACTGGCGCATGGTCCACAGCCTGCCCCGGTACATCGTCTCGTGAATGCCGCGCGTATAGGGAAACTCGCCGGGCGCGGGCAATACTGGCAGTCCCGCCACATCCCCGGCCGTATAGTAAGGTTCCAGCGGAATTCCGCTCAAGGATTCACAGCGGCGCTCGCCCGTCCCCGCCGCACGCAGCTTCATGCCTTCATTGTAACCTCCTGAAGAATCTTGCGATTTGCCAGGGCTTCAGCCTATGATGCGGTAGACCATTGCATATGAACGCGAAAAAACACCAGCCGTTCGTACCCGAATCCATGCAGATGACCGAGTTCACGGCGCGCGCCGTGATCATCGGCATTTGTCTCACTGTCGTTCTCGGCGCGGCCAATGCTTATCTTGGCCTGCGCGCCGGCATCACCATCGCCGCGACGTATCCCGCCGCAGTCATCGGCATGGCTGCCCTGCGCCTCTTCAAAGGCTCCGTTCTCGAAGAGAACATCTGCCGCACCGCCGGCTCGATCGGCGAATCGGTAGCCGCCGGCGCCATCTTCACCATCCCCGCCTTCGTCATTTCGCGCGCCTGGCCGTCGTTCGGGTTTGAGGACGCCTACTGGAAATCCACCTCGCTCATGCTGGTGGGCAGCATTGTTGGCGTTCTTTTCGTCTCGCTGGTGCGGCGGGTGATGGTGGAAGATCCCGAACTTCCTTTCCCCGAATCCGTCGCCGCCTCGGAAATCCACAAGGCGGGCCGCCGCGGGGCCGAGGCGGTGAAATTTCTCTTCTACAACATTGGCATTGGCGGCGTGGTCTATCTGCTCGGCAAGTTCCAACTCTTCGCGCTCGACCACCAGGTGGGTGGCATCGCTTTGGGAACACCCGGAGTCACCCGCGTCAGGCTCGGCATCGGAGAGGGCGCCCCGGCGGCGAATACCGGCGGCTTCGCCTCCTTCGCGGCTCCCGAAGTGAGTCCGGCGCTGCTCGGCGTGGGCTACATCATCGGCCCGAAACTCGCCGCGCTCCAGTTTTCCGGCGGCGTGCTCGCCTGGGCATTGCTCGTGCCGCTGCTGGTGTACTTCCTTGGCCCTTCTCTAGCCCCCGGCTTCACGGCGAACGGCGTCACCAACTGGGACGCCATGGCCGGGTCGCTGTGGCGCTTCATTGTCCGCCCCATGGCCGTGGGAGGAATGCTGGTGGGCGCGGCCTATACGCTGTTCCGGATGCGCAAGAGCCTTACTTCCGGCCTCGGCCGCGCGTTTGCTGAACTCAAACACGGTCAACCGCCGCTCGAATCCGTCAGCCGCATGGAGCGGTACATGAGTTCGAAGGTAGTCCTCTCGCTCATCGGCGTGATGTTCCTGTTAATGATCGCCCTGTACTACTATTTTTCGGAAAGCATCGTCGCCGCTGTGGTGGCCGCGGCCGTCATGATCGTCATCGGATTCTTTTTCGCCACGGTCTCCGGAAGCCTGGTCGGCGTCATCGGATCTTCCAACAACCCCATCTCCGGCCTCACGCTCTCCACGCTGCTCATCGCCGCGCTGCTCATGGTGGCGCTCGGGTTCAGCGGACCGAAAGGCGTCGTCGTCGTTCTCGGCGTGGCTGCGGTGGTCTGCGTCTCTTCCGCGGTGGCCGGCGAACTGCTCCAGGATTTCAAGGTCGGCTACATCCTCGGCGGCACCCCGCGCACCATTCAGATTGTGGAACTCATCGCCGTGGTCGTTGCCTGCCTCATCATGTACTTCCCTCTCTGGCTCCTCAATGAGGGCGATCTGCTCCAGGGCGGCCAGGGATTCGGCGGAGCCGCTCTGCCCGCCCCGCAAGCCGGACTCATGGCGATGATGGCCCAGGGCATCGTGGGCGGCGACATGGCATGGCCGCTGGTCGCCGTGGGCATGTTCCTTGGCATTGTCATGATCATGCTTCAGGTAAAGAGCCCGATGCTTTTCGCGGTCGGCATGTACCTGCCTTTCGGAACCACGTTCGCCATCTTCGTGGGCGGCTTGATCCGCTGGCTCGCCGAGAGCGTGGCGCGACGCCGCGGTTACAACGAAGCGCAACTGGCGCGAGTGGAAAACGCCGGCATCCTCACCGCCTCCGGCCTGATCGCCGGAGAGGCGCTCACCGGCCTGGTGTGGTCCGGCATGCAGTTCCTTCCGCCGGGGTCTATCCCGAATTTCCATAACGAGTCGTATGCCATCGGCTTTGCCGTCCTGCTGGGGCTTGCCGTGCTGCTGATCCGGCTCCCCTTGACCAACGCCGGCTCACCCGACGAACCCGCGCCGCCCGCGGCCATTGTTTAGGAGGTCAGTTTAGGAGGTTTTCCATGTCCCTCATGACAGATATTCGAGCCTATCCGGTAGCGAAAAACAGCGTCGCCCTCTGGTGGCTCGGCCAGAGCGGCTACATCTTCAAGACCCATGAAGGCACACTCACCAGCGTCGACATGTACCTCACCGATAGCTGCAACGGCATTGCGCCGGGAATGAACATGGCGCGCAAAGTGCCCGTGCTCATCGCGCCGGAAGAGCTGGACGTGGACATCTTCACCTGCACGCACAATCATCAGGACCACACCGATCCGCTCACCATCCGCGGCTTGCGCAACAAGGACACCATGCGGTTCATCGGGCCGCATCCTTCCTGCGGCGTTTTCCGCGCCGAGAACATCGAGGAAGGCCGCATCACGCCCACCTGGCCGCAAAACATCCTCGAAATCAGCGATGTCCGCATCACGGGAACCTTTGCCTTGCCCACCGATGACACGGACCTCAACCACATGGGCTATCTCTACGAATTCGGCTCGGGCCCGAAGATCTACATCACCGGCGACACGGACTTCAGCGAATTACTTTTCGCGAACGAGAAGCACAAACCGGAGGTTGTGATCACGGTGATCAACGGAGGCTTCAACAACCTGTCGCACTGGGAGGCGGCCGAGGTGTGTTCGCGGATCAAGCCGAAGCTCGCCATTCCCAGCCACTACGATATGTTCCCCGATAACTCGATCGACCCGAAGCAATTCCGCGCCACGCTCCACCTGCGGGCGCCGGATGTGGCGTATCAGGAGTTGGTGCACGGGCGGCCGTACGTCTTCGAACGGAGCTGAGCCGTATGATTATCGACGCCACAGCCGCCGAGTTGTCCACGAACGAAGCTTTCGCCGAATTTCTGCGCCGGTTCGAAGCCTGCGCCATACCCGCCGGGGAGTGGACCCACTCCGCGCACATTACTGCCGCCGCCGGCTATCTCTCCACGCGGCCCAAGCGGCAGGCTCTCGAAGATATCCGTGCGGGCATCAACCGTCTCAACGACAGCCACGGTGTCAAGACCACTCACGCCCGCGGCTACCATGAAAGCCTCACCCGCCTATGGCTCGAAGTCTGCGACGCGTTCCTACAGGAGCACGCTTTCCAGGGCGCCGAAGGGGCGCGCGCCCTGGTTGCCCTCTACGGCCGGCGCAGCGATCTGCACCGCGAGTTCTACAGCTATGACGTGGTCCAGAACGAAGCGGCCCGCTATGGCTGGCGTCCGCCGGACTTGAAGCCGATCCCCGCCGCCTGGCGCCGCGGCGATCTCCTCGTCAGCACCAACCCGCGCCTACTTCATCTCAAGACCATCCACGAATTCCTCACTACTTCGTACTGGGCTCCCGGCATCCCCATCGACACGGTGGACCGCTGCATCAGGTCCTCTCTCCCTTTCGGCCTCTACGATGCCGGACGCCAGGTGGGCTTCCTGCGTGTGGTGACGGATTACACGACGTACGGCTACCTCGCTGATGTCTTCGTCCTTGAATCTCACCGCGGACGCGGCCTTTCGAAATGGCTCATCGAGTGCGCCATGTCCCACCCGAGCCTCCAGGGCTTCCGCCGCTGGCAACTCTCCACGCGCGATGCCCACGGCCTCTACGAACGCTTCGGCTTCCACACGCCCGCCTATCCCGAACGGCTGATGGAAATCCTGCGCAGGGACGTTTACCAATGCACGAGCGATTGAAACAGCGCCTCGAGCAGCTTCTGCCCGAAATGCTCGGCTTCACCAAGGACCTGGTGCGCATCCCTTCGGAGAACCCGCCGGGACGATATTACGAACACTGCGCCGGGCGGATCGAGGAGGAGCTGACGCGGCTGCGCTTCCGTTCCAAACGTGTTGGCGAATGCGTGATCGGCGAGTGGGGTGACGGCAGACCGCTCCTTTACTTCCACGGTCACTACGACGTCGTGCCCGCCTCTCGCCCGGAGCAGTTCAACCCCTATATCGAGGGCGCGAATTTCTTCGGCCGCGGCTCCTCCGACATGAAGAGCGGACTTGCCGCCATGCTCTATGCCGTCAAAGCACTCGAGGATTGCGGCGCGCCCATCGACGGCCGCATCGCACTCGTGTTCGTGCCGGACGAGGAGACAGCCGGAGACCGCGGCACCGCCAGGCTCATCGCCGAAAACCGCATCGATCCCCGCGCCCTCGGCATGCTCACTCCGGAGCCCACCAGCGGCGTGGTGTGGAACGGCTGCCGCGGAGCGCTCACCCTCGAAGTCACCGTCAAAGGCAAGCCCGCGCACGTCAGCATCGAACACCAGGGCATCAACGCCTTCGAGCGCATGATCCCGCTCGCCGCCCGCCTCCTGAGGCTCAAAGAGGAACTCCGCGCGCGCCGCTCCATCCTCATGCTCGGCGGCGTCTGTTCGAGCGGCTCCAATTTCAACCTCGTACCCGGCGAGTGCCGCTTCACCATTGACCGCCGCCTGAACCCGGACGAGGATCTCGAAGCGGAGCGGGCGCGTCTCGAGGAAATCTTCGACGAGGCCCGCGCGCGAGGAACCGGCATCGAGGTGCGCGTCATACAGCAGGGCCGCGCCTCCCACACTCCGTCCGATGGTCCGCTGTCGCTGGCGCTTGCGGAGAGCATCGGGGGCTTGCCACGGTTCGAATCGTGCCCCGGCCTTCTTGAAACCCGTTACTACGCCGCGCTCGGAATTCCCGCCTTCGCCTACGGTCCGGGCCTGCTTGGCGTCTCTCACGGTCCGCATGAGTTCGTGCCCGTCCGCAACATCCTGCGCGTCGCCGAGGTCTACGCCTCCACCGCCTGGCGCATGCTTGCGGTGGCTGAGCCACACGACGGCAACTAACCCCGCTCCAACACTCCCAGCGGCCTGGGCGTGTAGCCCGGGAAGACAGCGTCCGGATTCCGGTTGCCCAAGTGCACCGACACCGCTTCGCCCAGCACATCGCGGAAGTCGGTGGTCAGAGCCAGATCGCGTCCCTCGTAGAGCTGTTCCCGCGCCAGCCCGGGCCACTTCCCATGCACCTTGCCGCCGCGCACACCGGCCCCCAGCGCGAGCATGATGTTCGCATGTCCGTGGTCCGTGCCGCGATTGCCGTTCTCGCGCGCCGTGCGGCCGAACTCCGACATGGTCAGCAGCAGCACGTCCGCCATGCCGTCGCCCATGTCGCGCCGGAATGCCTCGACGCTCTTGGCGAATTCACCAAAGAGGTTGGTCAGCGTGTTCGCCTGGTTGACGTGCGTATCCCAGCCGCCCACATCGGCGAAGGCCACCTCCAGCCCCACGCCGGCCTTGATGAGCCGCGCAATCTGGAGCAGGCTCTGGCCCAGGCGCCCGTTCGGATACACTGCTCCGCCCGACGGTGTGTAAGGCTGCCGCTGTACGGACTGCACCATCCGGATGGCCTCGAACGTTTCCTTTCCCGTCGATCGCAACTCGCTGTCGCCCGCGTGCGCGTACAGGCTTTCGAACGCGCTCGCGCCCAGCGAATCCTTCACCTGAAATTCGCGCAGCGAGTTCACCGCCACGGCCGCGTTCTTCCCGCGCAGCGCGCGCGGCAGGTTCGGACCCAGGCTCACCGCCCGCACCGGCGACAATTGCGAAGCAGGAGTCAGCGCCCGGTTGAGCCAGCCATCCGCGGTCGCCTTACGGCCAGGAGTTCCCGACTCCATGTAATCCTGCGCATCGAAGTGAGAGCGCGTCGGATCCGGAGATCCCACTGCCTCGATCACCGCAAGCTGCTTCGCCCGGAAGGCTTCCGCCAGTGGCGCGAGGGAAGGATGAAATCCGAAGAACCCGTCCAGATCCACGCAGTCCTTCGCCGCAACAGCCAGGCCCGGCCGCAGCGCGTAGTATTCCTTTTCTCCATAGGGGACCACCGCGCTCAACCCATCCATCGCTCCCCGCTGGAAGATAGCCACCAGCACCTTCTTCCGCGCCCCGGTAGCCGCCCGCGCCAGCCACTGAGGCGCCGCGCCCACGCCCATCATCGCCAGCGTCGACCCTCGCAGGAAATATCTTCGATTTAGCATCCGAATAGCCTCTTTCCTTACCGCTTCTGGAAATCCGGCGAGCCCAGCACCAGGCCCGCATAGAGCCTCCTGGCGCCGCCGTCTTTCTCCATCTGTTTGGCGATGGCGGCTCTCGTCTCCGCGCCCGGCGCAAACGAGAGTTGTTCCGGGTTCGCCTGGATCCCGTACAGCTTGTTCCCGGCCAGGTTCATCGCAAAATTCATTCGCGCCACCAGGGAGGCCGAATTCAGCCATTCCTCCCCCGAATTCGAATAGCCTGTCGGCTCCTGCTTGCGGTAGAGAGGCTCGCCCATCTGCCCGATCACCTGAGCCAGGACGAACGCGTTGTCCACATTCGCATCAAGCGCCCGTACCGCGCTCACCACCATTTCGAGCGGCGATTTCGTCTTCGCCAGGTATGCCCCGCGCGACCAGAATTCGCGGCTTGCGAGCATCATCCGCAACACTTCGCGGATGTCTCCATCCGTGCGCAGGAATGTCGAAGCCATGCGCCGCACCAGTTCTTCCGGCGGATCGTCGGCCACGAAGCGCTGCGCCAGTTTGTAGGAAACGAAGTGCGCCGTCGAAGGATGCCGCGAGACAATGTCCAACACCTTCAGCCCGTCTTCGATTCCGCCGCCTGCCGGGATTTTGACCCCCAGCACGGTCTTCTCGCCGCGGTCGTGTACCCGCGCGTTGAAGAAAAACCCGCCGCCGCCGCGCGGATTGCGAATGGTCCACCCCGTAAAACAACGCGCCACTTCGATGACGTCCTGCTGCGTGTAGCCGCCATCCACCCCGAGCGTGTGCAGTTCCAGCAACTCCCGCCCGTAGTTCTCATTCAACCCCCGCGCACGCCTGGCCGCATTCGGAAACCGCCGCGCGATCTGCTCCATTGCCTTCGGATCCACGGATTGCCAGTTGTCCAGATAGAACAGCATCGCCGGCGATTGCGCCGTTGCCAGCAGCAAGTCCTTGAATTTGCCCAGCACGTGCGGGCGGATCGCCTCCTTCTCATAGTTGGCGACGAGGAAACGATCCATGCCCTTGTCGAGAAACACGTTGAAGTGGTTGAACCAGAAGTCGGCCAGCACTTCCTCCAACTGCCGGTTGCTGTAAATGGCGCGATAGATCTTCGCCTCGGTCAGGTCATTGGCGATCACCGCCACGGGGCGCCGGCTGGCCAGGATCTGCCGCCGCAAGGCGGTGGGCGCCGCAGCCAGTACGGCTTGGCCGCGTTCCTGCGGTGAAGCGCCCGCCATCTGCCGCGCCTGACGCAGCGCTCGCCGCACCGCTGGATCCTCCGGAAGCTGCACGCGCGGCCGCTTCGCTCCCTGATCCTTCTTCAACACCTGAGGCGGCGGATATTTCGCGATCAGCTCCGCATCGGTCATGGTGAGGGAATCAAAAGGCTTCAACTTCTCCGCAAGCAGCGGATTTTCCGCGATGCTCTCCGGGCGCAGTTGCTGTTCGAGCCAGCGCTTGAGGCCGGCCTTCTTCACCTCCTCGAAATCACCCGGCCGCTCCCCGAACGTCAGCCGCGCCAGCGCATGGTGGATCTTTTCGGTTTCCGGAATCGCCTTCCGGAACTCTGCCCTTGGGGGCAAAGAAAACAAGGCGGCGGCGCCCAATACCAACAGGGGAAACAACCTTCGTGCAACGGGCCTCATGATGCTGGGAACACGAAAACCGGCGAAGGGTTGCGCTTGGATGTCAATGGGGGGCTTGGAGGGATGGCTGGGTACGGTGGACGGATTACAAGCCTCGGCTACCGGCTCCTTCCGGTCCGAGTCACAGCAACGCCGGTCTATCTCAGCGGAAGGAGCCGAGCCCGGACTTTGTCCGACCAATCGATGGTCAAGACAGGCCGGATTCCAGGTCGGCTTGGGATGACGCGATGGCGTTCAGGAGCGGTTGGCCGCGAAGTTCCGGTATCAGAGGTTCCCCTCTGAGCAGAACTACGCTTGGCTTCGCCTCCCTCGTGTGTGCCAGGATTCGAGGGAAATCCAGATCATTCGTGATGACTACGAACCCATGCAGACAGGCAACCTCGAAAATCACGTCGTCCGGCGTATCACCAGGGCCGAGATCAGACCAATGGGCGCATTCGTGACCTGCTGAAATCAGATAGGGAACCCAACGAGGCGTCAGGTTCATATCGATGAGTAGCCGCATCAACCGGCTAGCCCTGCCCTTTACCCGTAAGTTTTTACTGGACAAATTCATCGGAATCGCTCATACTGGCGCGTGAACATCCAGAATCAGATCAAGCACACCTTATCGGCACCAGAGACTATCGCCTATGTTA
>JADLBD010000107.1 GCA_020847975.1 Bryobacterales bacterium
AAAAAGTCTCGGCCCTGCTGGGGATCGCGCTGCCGGAGGCGGGCCGGGAAGAGAGCAACTCGTGACGGCGGCCACTCAACTTTCGACCTCGGTGGGCTGCGCGGCGGCATGCCGCGCTCTGGATCTTCCCCGGGCCTCCTTCTACCGGGCGCGAGCGCCACGACCGGAAGCCGACACCATCGCTCCGCGCTCCAAACCAGCGCGGGCTCTCTCCGACACGGAGCGCCAAACCGCTTTGATGCATTTGCATTCGGAGCGGTTCGTGGATCAGGCGCCGCACCAGGTCCACGCCAGCTTGCTGGACGAGGGCATCTACGTCTGCTCGCCGCGCACCATGTACCGACTGCTGGAAGAGCACGGCGAACTGCGCGAACGGCGCGATCAACTGCGGCACCCGACCTACCAGAAGCCGGAACTGCTGGCTACTCGGCCGAATCAGGTCTGGAGCTGGGACATCACCAAACTCCGGGGTCCGGTCAAGTGGACCTTCTTCTATCTCTACGTGATCCTCGACCTGTTCAGCCGCTACGTCGTCGGCTGGATGGTGGCTCCTGGGGAAAGCGCGGCACTGGCCAAGACGCTGATCCAGGAGAGCCTCTCCAAACAAGGTGTCTCACCCGGCCAACTCCACCTCCACGCCGACAACGGTCCGTCGATGACCAGCAAAACGCTGGCCCTGAAACTCGCTGACCTCGGCGTGACCAAGTCGCACAGCCGACCCTACGTCTCCGACGACAACCCGTTCTCGGAAAGCCAGTTCAAGACCATGAAGTATCGGCCCGAGTTCCCGGACCGCTTCGGCTCGCTGCAAGACGCCCGCGTCCACGTCCAAGGGTTCTTCCGCTGGTACAACCTCGAACATCACCATAGCGGCATCGCCATGCTGACGCCGCACATGGTTCACTACGGGCTCGCCGCCGACGTCCTCGACAGCCGCCAGCGCGTCCTGACCACAGCCTTCCAGCAGCACCCTGAACGCTTCGTCCGCAAACCACCGCGGCCCGCACCGCTCCCAGATGCTGTCTGGATCAACCCGCCCAAGCCCGGCCCGCCGGAGGGAGGCGAAACTCACTAATTTATGCGGGCACGTGTCTCAAAGTCGTTGACAAGTTCCGGGTCTGCACACTTTGTCCGTTGCGGGTCATGGTTACCACTGATCCGTCCGCTTGCGGCATCGTGGTTTTCGTCACCCCAATCTGTTCAAGCGAATAGCCCTCGATGGTGCCGATGGCGGTAAGGTCTACCGGCCAGGGGTAGAGATAAACCGGTGAGCAATACCCGTACTGGTCGCACGAAGCCCCATCTTTGTAGAACCCGGTGATGCTGTTGAGGTCGGGGATTGTCACGCGAATCCTCTGACCTTGGACCGAGATCATGTCAGGCGGAATGTAGCCATTGCCCCACAAACATCTTGTGAGTTGTGTCCCCGTGGTTCCGGGCGGGAGCGTGATGCATGTATTGAAGTAGAGATACGCCGTCGGAGAGTTGGCGGTGTTATTCCCAGGGTTTTTGGGGACGTCTTTGAAGTAATTGAAGTAATGAGACGACTGTGGCTGAGCATCCAATGAATATCCGTAGGCATAGGCTGCGTTGCCAGCGAAGATAGTCATGTCAACTCTTTGCGCCTGGCCGAATGCGGTAATGGCAAATGCCAATCCGCCGAACAAGGTTCGATGCAGATTACACATTTGAGCGGAGAAACAGTTTCCCGACGGCGGCCGGTCTTCAGAGCGTCACCGGTTTTCCTGGCGACAGTGCGAAGAACGGTTTCCACCCATGCTTCGAAGAACTGCTCCATCGGCATCATCCAGGGGATACCCTCGAGATCGCTCAGGCCTGCCAGCCCACGCTCGTCGACCGTCCATTCGATGGCCTGCAAACCTTGCGTGAACACGTCAGTCCGCAAAGGACGGCGCAGCCATACTTGCATCTCTCCCATCGCCGGCCTGCGCGCGTTGATTCCGTGAACGCGGAGGAGCAGCGATTCGGCGAGCGCAATCAGGCGATGGATGAACGCACCTTGCTCAGACTGAGTTTCCAGGGAGCGAAGTTGCTTTTCGATGGAGAAGCGGATCACGCCTTTCAGGCGGCGATCGTCACGGAGGTCCGGGAATGTACAAGGGACCGACAGGAAATCGCCGCGCGGCATTTGCCGTGTGGCATATTGAGTCCACTCGATTCTCCCCTTCGGAGCCGGCCGTGTTTCCGTTGTCACCTCAAAACGGCGATCGAGCCGGTCCAACAGAGCTTTGAGTCTCGCCAGAACCATGAAGGACAGAACCCAGAGCGGGACCCTGCGTTCGGATCTGCGCAGCAAGGGCAATTTCAAGGGCGAGGGGCTGACCAGCCATCCCATTTCGGCCAACATCGGACCAATGCCTTTCCAGGGAAATCTTGGCTGCACAACCAGACCAAAATCGTGCCGAGCGGTGAGGGGCGATCGCAGCGGGACAGCGCCCACCGCGCCGCGGGATTCGAGGTTGAGCAGGACATCAGCGCCGTCATAGTCCCGCCAGGCATCGACTTGCAGCAGGTGGAAAAGAGAGCGGTTTTGCTGGAAGAACTGCTCCGCGAGCCGGGCCGCCTGGGCTTGTGGATTGGGGGAATTGCCTGTCCTAAAGAACTCGATTGCCGATTTGGTGAGACGGCCATAATCCTGGAGTTCGAGACAGACCTCCGTTGCCGGTTGAACGGTGTTGAGGGGCGGGCCGGCAGAGGACCGGCGGGTCCTCGTTCGCGCCCTCGGGGTTAGAGGCTTTCCAGCCACTGGAGGTAACCCCGGATAGACTCCGCGAATCCACTCACATACCCTTGCGCGAGGTACTCGGCGAGGAGGGGCGCCAGACTCGTGCGCAGATTGATTCGCGCACGCTGCTCATCCTTTCCCAGAAAGTAAGAATGTCCCGGGAGCAATGCCAGCGCCTCATCCGGCGCATGCTCCACAAAAATGGAGACGAGTTCCTGGAACGCACGTTGGGTGAGCGGGCAGCCGTGCTCCTCCACCACAGAGAGGCTCGGCCACAAGGACAGAAAGGCGAAGCGCCGGCGAACGGCCACATCGACAATCGCGATGCTCCGATCCGCACTGTTCATCGTCCCCAGGACGTGGAGGTTCTCAGGCAGGTGGAGGCTTTGGCGAAACGGTTCTCCGAAGTCATAAGGAAGGTCAATTTCCCGCCTTGACTCCGGATCTGCCTCGAAGAGGTAGATGGCTTCGCCGAGGATTTTCGCGAGGTCTGCGCGATTGATTTCATCGATGTGGAGGAGGTAGGGTTTTGTCGAGTCCGCGGCTCGAGCGGCGGCTTCGAGAAGGAATCCGGGTTTGGGAGCAAATCGGAAGCCGAGCCCGCCATCGGCGATTGCTTCGTGCTGGAGCGGGGCGAGGCCGCCGATGAAGTTCTCATACGTCGTGCTCGGATGGAATTGCACGGAACGGCCGAAGCCGTCGTAATCGGCGGAGAGGATCTGACGCGCCATTCTGGTTTTCCCGGTACCCGGCGGACCCTGGAGGACAACGAATCGGCGGTTCCTCAGCAGCTCGACAACCTGAGTGCTGCCGGTTTCCGGCATGAGATGAGAGAACCATGCCGATCGCACACGAGAGGAATCCTCGTGAAAGTCCTTCAATGGAGGGTGGCCACGCTCCTCGAACATCAGGTCGAGCATGGCCGTAACCGCGGCAATGGCGCCGGATCGATCCTCTGAAGGTTTGTACAGAGCATAAAGCACTCGGCCATAGCGTTTGAAGACTCGCTCGTAGGCCGACCATGCTCGTTGCAGTGAATCAGGAACGTCGATGTCGATACGGGTGGGATCCTGCTTGGCCCAGGCGAGCTGATTGCCTCCGCCGAAACGGTGGTTCAGCCAGGCGGTGACAGCCTGCATCTTTCGGGCGTGACCGGGACGACCGAGAATGGACTCGTCCGGAGCGAGCCCCTGAGTGCCGATGACCATCGCAACAAGACAAGGTTCGCCCTCGACGGGGAAGATCACAAAGCTCATGCCGCCATAGGCGCCGGCATCGGCGTTTGAGGGATGGATGTAGGCCGCGTAAGGAACTCCCGCGTCACTTCCTTTCATGTCTGGGGCGCGGAGCGCAACCGACTTCTCGGCGCGCTTTGCGTACCGGGCGCCGAAGAGGGCGGCGAGGGCTTTCTCATTCCGGTCTTTCCAGGAGCCCAGAGTTCGGGAATGAATGATGTCCACGAGGGGATCGAATATGGATGGCATTTGTTGTTCGCGCTTCGTTTTGCCGAAACTATTCACTTAGATTAGCTCCTGCGGCTTGGTGGGAACCGGCGGATTCGCATTCACGGGGGCTGGCGCTGAATTATTGCGTGAGTTCGTGCCGGCTTGGGATTCTTCTGCGGCGAGCCCGGCCGGTCAAGGCAAGCGTGGTTGACCTACCCCAGGAACTTCCGGCAAAAGGAGCCCGGCTGAGGTTCTTCGTTTCTATCTGGTGCACCCCTAGGAGACCGCCGTCGGTCTGCTGCCGGTTTTCGGCCAGCGAAGCCACGTGAACGAAGCGCTGAACGGTCAGCGCCCCATCAGCGCGGAGCAGGTTCACAAACTCGCCCAGATGTTCCACACGAACCCCGGCCTGTTCATCCGGTTCGTGCCGCTTTTCTCGCCGGCATCTTTCATTCGCATCTGAAACAGCGGGCTCCGGTCGTAGTCCTGAAACAACACGTCGAGCGGGTTCTTCAGTTTCTCGGGCGGCGGTGATCCTTTGCGAGAACAGTTCACGCCGTGCGGGTTGTACCATCCTGCGCAAATTGCGTATAGTGAGATAGACATGGCGGATACGCCGATGACGGTGGTGGAGACCGAGGAATTCTTACGCACGGTCAAGCCGCTAATGTCGGAGGCGGAGCGGGAGGAACTCGTGGCGTTCCTGGGAGCAAGTCCGGAGGCTGGCAAGATCGTTGCAGGAACCGGCGGCGTGAGAAAGGCTCGCTGGGGACTGCCCGGAAGAGGTAAGCGCGGCGGCGCGAGGGTGGTTTACTACTACCACAGCCAACGGTTGCCGCTGTTCCTGCTGACCGCCTATCCGAAGAACGAGAAAGCGAATATCACGCAGGCAGAGCGCAACGCCATGAAGCGATTGGTGCAGATCCTGGTGGCGGGGTATCCGGGGAAGCAGTAGGAGGGATCGATGAACACGAAGACAAAGACAAAGCGACCGGGACAGAAGACGGGGGGGCGCATCCCGACGAAACGGTCGACGGCCGGCGCGAGCATCATCAAAGGTCTGGAGCAGGCGATCGCGTGGACTCGCGGCGAGAACGACAAGGTTCGCGTGACACTCGTCCATGTGCCCGAAGTCGACGTGCGCGAGGTCCGGACCAAGATGGGTCTGAGCCAAGCGCAATTCGCCACGAAGTTCGGTTTCCCTCCGGCCACATTGCGCAATTGGGAACAGGGCCGCGCGCGCCCGGATGCGCCAACCCGCGTGCTGCTGGCAGTGATTGCCAAACACCCGGACGCTATTGAGGATGTTCTGCGGAAGGGCTAGTTGGGTAGGTGATCCGGCCGCGTCCGGGATGACGCTACGCAGGATGCAGCGCGGCCTCCGCCGGCCACGTAACCCGATGCTTGGCCGGTTGGGACGGGTGGACACACCTCAACGCGCTCAAGGTCAAGGTGAAATTCCAGGGAACGCCGTAAGAACAAGGTTCCGGCGAGGACACGGAGGCGCGGCGACCGCCGCCGTTTCTCTTAACTGTAACTTGCTGATTCCTTAAGACTGGCGGAGAGGGAGGGATTCGAACCCTCGGTAGAGGTTTTAGTCCCCTACGACGGTTTAGCAAACCGCTGCTTTCGACCACTCAGCCACCTCTCCGCGATGGCAGGCATTCAGGGATCAGATTAGCATACGTACCCCCGCCGAAGCCACAACACTTTGCTGCTCGCCGGAGCTGTCCGTTTCCTCAAAACAAGTACTTGAGCGCAAACTGCATCTGCCGGTTGTTCAGCCAGGTGGAGGTGATGCGGCCGAAGTCCGGGCTTCCCAACTGAGCGGCAGGGGCGCGAAATTGCGGTGTATTCCAGAGGTTGAAGACCTCCCAACGGAGTTGAAAGCGCCGCTTCTCTCCGATCGGGAAGGCCTTGAACACGCCGATGTCCCAGCCTTTCATTGCGGGTTGCCGGAGCGTGTTCCGCCCCACGTTTCCGAACTTGTTGACGGCGCGGGTGAATGCACTGGTGTTGAACCAGCGCGCGGGGTCGGGATTATCGAGGTACGGGCTGATGCCGGGTGTGTAGTCCGGCCGCTGCGTGCCCGCGCCCGTGTTTTGTGTGTTTCCGGACTGCGTGACGGTGAAGGGAAAGCCGGATTGGTAGGTGACGATGCCGTTGAAACTCCAGTCCTTGAGTGCCAATGCGGCCAGACCGCGCCACCTGTTGGGAGCCGGAATATTCCACAGATAACTCGTGGTGAAGCGGTGGCGATAGTCAAAGCCCGAATTGGCGCGCTCGCAGGCAAAGCAGTTCATGTCCTGGGCGCCGCCCGGAGTAAACGGCAGCGATTCATTCGTGCCGTAGGCCTGGTCAATGTTGTGAGCCCAGGTATAGGAGGTCAGGAACGAGAAGCCCCGGCTGAATCGCCGCTCGCCCCGGAGTTGCATCGACTGGTAGTGCGATTTTGCGTCGCTGGCGAGATAGCGGATCGTGCCCCAAAGAGGATAGGCACGGTTCGGTTGCAGCGGAACCGATCCCGGCGGCGCGTCGTTGAGGTTCCGGCTATTGTCCAGGTGTGATGCCTGGCTGCCCACATAGGCAAGTTCCACGACAGTGGATTCGGAAAGCTGACGCTGCACGGACGCGCTCCATTGCACGTTATAGGCGTTCACACGGTCTGGAGGAACGTAGACTACGTTGACAGGCGGAATCGCACCGACTCCCGAAGACGGGAAGGGGTTGCTGTAGGTGATGTAGTCCCGCGGATTCCAAAAGTAGTTGTTCGAGGCCCGACGTTCCGGATCGGAGAAGACGGTAAGGTTGTTAATCTGGTTTGCGTTGTTGTATACGCCGCCGCCGAGGCGCACCACCCACTTGTCCGAGGGACGATAAGCCACACCAACGCGTGGCCAGAAGCGGTTCTTTTCGGCGGAGTACAGCGGGATCGGTGCGCGGCCTTGCGCCGGAGCAGGGGTTTCGGGGTACAAGTATCCCCCCGGGCGATCGAGGCGCAAGGCCCGCTGGATGCCATTCTTCTCATCGACAGTTCCGACGAAGTCGTAGCGAAGGCCGAGATTCAAGGTCAAGTTGCGGCCCGCCTTCCACTCATCCTGGACATACCAGGCATACGTGTGTTGCCGGAACTGGACAGGCAGAATCCCCTCAGGCGATTGCGATTGGGCCGCGTAGCCGGTAATGAAATCCGCCACGGCGTTTCCCGTGATCTCGCCGTTGAAGGTGAACTGCCCGCGCGGCACATTGGCGCCGGCGCGGTCCATCCGGAGCCGGCGGAAATCAATGCCCGCTTTGAAGGTGTGCACTCCGCGGGTCCACGTCAGGCTATCGACGATCTGCCAAGTCTCGCTCACGTTGAAGTCGGGTATCAGGCCGCCATCACCCATGGTGAGGTAGCCCTGGACATTCATCGGTACATAGCCGGTTTCGAGCGGGCTCAAGGGGCGCTGGTTCGGCGGGAGCCCGGCAAGAATGCCGGTGAGGCCGACCGATTCCGGATCGAAGTCCGTGTTCGTGCGCGGATTGCTTCGCAGGATCCAGTTTCGGTTGAAGCCGAGCTTGGCTTCGTTGATCAAGGCCGGGCTGAAGATGTGCGTTTCGCTGAGGACCGCGTTACGGGCGGTGATGCGGCTGTTGAGGATGGAGAAACCGTCGATGGGAACAGTGGGGAAGTCATAGTTGAAGATCGCCACGCGGGCAAACAGCTTGTCGTTGTTTTTAATGTTGTGGTCGCCACGAGTGAAGACCTGGTTGATGTTGTTGATCTGCTGTTCCACGCCCGCGAGGTTCGAGGAAAGCCCGCTCTGATTGGGCAGGATCTGCGTTTGCAGATATCGCTGGGAGATAGGGCTCATCCGGTTGGCCGGGATTTGGTTTCCGGCGAACGTGCCGCCGAGCGGATCGCGTAGCGGCGTGGTGATTGCGGAGAAATCGCCACGGCGGAAAGCTTCCGGGATCACGGACGCAATGGAAGCGACCTCCTGCTTTTCGCGCTGGCCTTCGTAGTTCACCATCCAGAAAGTCTTGTCGCGGCCGTCGTAGACCTTCGGAATCCACACGGGTCCGCTGAGCACGAATCCGAACTGATTCCGCTGGAGGATGTCCTTCTCGAGAGGGCGCGGGCGGAAGTAGCTGCGGGCATCGAAGTTGTCATTCCGGACGAACTCGAACAGCGCTCCATGGGGTTCGTTCGTGCCCGGACGGGTGAGGATCTCCACCTGCGCGCCGGCGTTGTGGCCGTACTCGGCGGAGTAGGTGCCGGCCTGAACCTTGAATTCCTGAATAGCCTCGATGGACGCTTTGAAGAAGGTTGCATTGTTGATGTTCCAGGCGGTGCTGACTCCATCGTAGAGCACCTGGCCTTGATTCTCCCGAATGCCGTTGGCGCTGACAGCGATGGCCGTGTCCGTGCGCCCGTATTGATTGGTGTTGGACGAGATGCCCTTGATGACTCCGGGCATCAGTCCCGCAAGGTTGGCAAAGTTGCGCCCGTTCAACGGTAGTTCCGTCACTCGCCTCTGTTCCACCACGTTGCCGAGCGTGGCGTCGTCAGTGGAAAGGATCACCCCGCGGGCGCTGACCTCCACCGATTCGGTAACGGCGCCTACCTGGAGTTCGAAGTCGACTCGAGCCTTTTGGTTGAGTTGAAGGATCAGACCGGTTCGCAGATCGGTTTTGAAGCCTTTCGCTTCCGCGCGAACGGTGTATTCTCCGGGCGTCATCAGCGGAAAGACGTAGGTGCCGGAATCTCCGGTGACGACGCTGCGGGTTTGGCCGGTGGCCACATGCGTGGCAGTGACGGTGACGCCGGGGATCACGGCGCCGGTAGCGTCTCCGACATGGCCCAGAATTTGAGTGGATTCGCCGCCTTGCGCGTAAGCGTGAGAGGCAGGCGTGAGGAAAAGCAGTACAGCGGTCAGTAGTCTTCGACGCATGGCTAACCTCGCTATGGGGGAAAGTGTATCAGAGTTTAGGGTTTGCAACTCAATTATCGAAGGTGGTAATCGAGTTGCTTTGTTGCGGTGTTACATTCATAAATATCCATGGGACTCTTGAGCCGCTTCTCGCGGGGGCAGTTGAGGCTGAACCGGATCGAGGCATTGAGCGACGGGGTGTTCGCCATCATCGTCACCCTGCTGGTGCTGGAACTGAAAGTCCCGGAACTCCACAGCCATCAGAGCGTGAGCGAACTCTGCCGGCGGCTGCTCGATCTTTCGCCGAAGTTTCTAAGCTGGCTCATCAGCTTTGTCATTGTCTGCAAGTTCTGGCTCAACCACCACCATATCCTCGCCCTCGCGCGCCACGCTAATTATGCGATGGTGTGGCTCAACTCGCTGTTCCTGATGTTCCAGTCCTTCATTCCCTTCCCGACGGCGCTCATGGGCGAGTACCCGGAAAATCCGCTGGCGGTGAGCTTTTTCGGGTGCGTCCTCGCGGTGAACACGGTGTTCTTCATTCTGCTTCACGCCTACATTCTGCGTCATTTGTTGAAGCCCGAAATGGCGGGGACGCAAGACGTTCACATCATTGCCAAGTCCTTCATTGGCCCGGCTGTGTACCTCGGCGGAGCGGGCATTGCCTGGCTCAACGTGCATGCGGCATTCGTTGCCTACCTGCTCACGCCGCTTTTCTTCATCACGCCGCCGGGGCCAAGCCCGGCCTCGGAAAACGCTACAGCCAGGGAAATCGCGGAAGCGTAAAATCGGGAGTATGGGTGATGCGAATCCCTTCTGCTCCCCAGCCCCTTCGCCGCGCACGCTTTGGATCGAGCTCACTTCGAAGTGCCCCTTCGATTGTATTTTCTGCTCGCGGAAAGTGCGGCGCGGCGCGGGGGAGCATCTGCCGTTCGCGCTCTACCAGGCTCTGCTGAGTTCGCTTCGCGATCCGCGGGTGCTGGTGCTGAACTACTCCGGCGAATCCACGTATTACCCGGACCTGATCCCCGCCATCGAACTCGCGCACGGGACCGGCGCGTGGGTCGAACTTGTGTCAGCGCTTTCCTCCGTGCCGGAAACTCTGCTGGAATCACTGGCGTTGAGCCCGCTGGACCGCCTGACGGTCTCCCTGCATGCCATGGAGGAGCGAGAGTACAGCGAGATCTACCGCTACAGTTCCGCACGGCAACTGCGGGCCCGGTTACGGCGGCTCGCGGAATGGAACGCGCGGCGGGAACGCCCGATGGTGCTCGATATCGGGTTCGTCGCCATGGAGAGAAACCTTGCGCAGTTGGGCGCGGTGACAGAGTTTGGCGAATCACTCGGAATGGGCGATATTCTGCTGTTTCCCGTCATGCGCCGCGATGAGATTCCGCTCGTATTTCCCCAGGAACTTGCGGGTTGGGCGCACCCTACGGAGCAGTTCCGCCAGAGGCTGCTGGACGCCGTGGAGCAGGTGAAGGCGGCGCATCCGGGCATGCGCTTCACCATCTGCAATCCCTTCTATACGGCCGGCGAAACGTGCCTTGGCCAGGTGCCGGCGACGTGGCCGTTCGCGCTCTCTGACGGGGCCCGTATCCATTCCTGTGAGCAGAATCCGTGGGAGACCGCGCACGTTCTCTCGAACGGCGATGTGGTGGCTTGTGAAGTGATGGATCGCGTCCCGCTGGGCAACCTGCATCACCAAACGCTGGACGAGATCTGGCACGGGGCCGCCTATACGGATCTGCGGCGGCGCTACGGATCCGGACTGGAGCCGGCGTGCCGGACTTGTATCTGGAAGACCGCCTATCTCCCGGCTCCGCTCGAGCCGGAGATCCTGGCGCACCGCGGGATGAGCGCACAACTCACCCGAGGCTGGCATCCGCCGGAGCAGGAGGCCCACGTGTGGAGCACCCAGCGGGCCGTCGCGGTGCTGGCTCCGCGCGCGGGAGATGACACGCTGCATGTTTCGGGTTATCTGCCGCCGGGTCTGGGCGCTGAGCCGAACGTGCTCACCGTTAGCTGCAATGGTGAGGAGGTGGGCGCCATCCGCAACCCGTGGGAGGAGGTGATGAATTTCGGAGTGGATTTCGCGGCGCCCCGGAACGGCCGTACCTGGGAGATCGAGTTTCGCACGAGCCACAAATTCCGGCCCAGCCATCGCGGAGTTGGAACGGATCATCGCGACCTGGGCTTTGCCGCCGTGCTGCTTGCCGCCAAGCACTGTATTGACCGGGAGCGCGCGCAGCGCACGGCGGTGGAGCTTCAGCCGTTGCGCAAGCTCATTCGCGAGGCGGACCGCGCGGGGGCCGTGCTTCAGAGGATCGCGCCGCAGCCTCCCGAACGCCCGCGCGTCTGGAGCCCGGGAATCACGGTGCTCATTCCCGAGCGCAATAATCTTTCAGAACTCGCGGCCTGTCTCGCCGGCGTCGAACGCGCATCCGGGATCGATGAGCCGCTTCAAATTCTTGTTGTTGCCAGCGGCGCCGCCGGTGGAGACTATCTCGAACTACGCAAGGCGCACCCCGCGGTGGAGTGGCGATTCATTTCGAAACCGCTCCCGTTTGTGGAGGCGGTGAGGGAAGGGCTGCGCGGCGCGCGGCACGACTGGGTCTATCTGTTGAATAATGATGCCGTCCTCTCGCGCGAGGCACTGGCCGAACTGCTGCCGCTGCGCGCGCCGGACGTGTTTGCCATCGCCTCGCAGATTTTTCTCAAAGATCCCACGCGCTTTCGCGAGGAAACCAATTTCGCGTTCCTCCAACTCGAGGGCGGCCTCGCCACCATTCATGACCGCCTGCCGGAGAGCAAGGAAGTAGCGCCTTGCAGCTACGCGGGCGGCGGAGCGAGCCTGTTCCAGCGACGCCTGCTGCAACGCTTCTGCGCGGCGAGCCGCATCTATCAGCCGTTCTATTGGGAAGATGTGGAATGGAGCTGGCGCGCGCGGAAACTTGGCTATCGGGTGCTGTTCGCTCCCTGCTCGACGGTGCATCACCGGCAGAGAGACACGGTGAACCGGTTCTACTCCCACGAGGAAGTGGAACAGATTCTTCACCGCAACCGTTTACTTTTTCAACTGCGCAACTTCACCGGCGGCGGCACGGACGATGCCGCCTTCGATGAACTGGCCAAAGCTCCTGAGCCGGTAGTCCGGTTCTTCAGCCGGCGCGCGACGCAATGGAGTATTGCCCGCGCGCGAGTCTGGAATCATCGCGCCACAATCAGCGAGCGCGATCTCCGCTGATGGGATATGACACCGGACCTTTACCTTGACCTGCTGAAGAAGAGTCTTCTCGGCGAGTTGTATTGGGAAAACGAAGTCCGGCTGCTCTATCTGCGCCGCTGCCTGGAGGGGCAGGATCGCTATGCGGTGGAAACGCTTCTTCACATCGAAGCACAGCGGGGGGACCTGAGCCGCCGTGTGCGTGAGGGACTGGCCATCGGGCGGTTTCCGGATGACCGCGTGGAGAACCTGCCCTATCTGCACACCATGGTGGGGCGCGCGCGGCTCGAGAACGTGGAACAGTGTCTGGACTCGATTATTCGGGACTCGGTTCCCGGCGATCTCATGGAATGCGGAGTGTGGCGCGGAGGGGTGACAATCTTTCTGCGCGGCTATCTCAAAGCGCACGGTATACGGGATCGCCTTGTGTGGGCCGCGGATTCCTTTGAGGGGCTTCCGAGCCCTGCTCTGCCTCAGGATCCGGACATGAGCGCCGCAGTTTACCCTGCTCTCGCCGTGAGCCTGGAAGCGGTTCAGGAACTGTTTGCGCGCTATGGTCTGCTCGACGATCAGGTGCGCTTTCTCCCCGGCTGGTTCCGGGACTCTCTGCCGCACGCTCCGATTCAAGCGCTTGCCCTGCTGCGCATCGATGCCGATCTTTACGAATCGACTCGCGACGTGTTGGCCGCCCTTTACGACAAGGTATCGCCGGGTGGATGGGTGATCGTTGACGACTACCATTGCATGGAGGTCTGCCGTGATGCGGTGGATGAATTCCGCGCGGCGCGGCGGATTCAGGCTCCGCTCGAGCGCATCGACTGGACGGGTGTGTGCTGGCGGAAGGCGTGAAGCCAAGCGGAGACGGCATCCCGGGTGTTGTCGAGGTAGCGGAAGTCTCTGTCCTTCGAGATGAGATACTCGTTCCATCCCCAATTCAGGTATTGCGCCGGATCGAGGCGTCCGCCGGCGCCAAGGCCGCGGATCATCGTCAGGCCGGATGGGGCAGTGCGAACGGCCGCCATTTCCAGTTCCGGCCTCGCCTTTGCGAGGAGCGGCGCGATCTTCCACACGTCTCCCGTGTAGAACTCCGTAGCGCGTGTGCGTGAGGATGTTTCTTCATCGAGCGGGATGGTGTCGTGCACCAGCACCAGCGACGCGGGCGACGCATAACGCTCGAGCGACAACAGGTCGGCAGCCACATCCTCGATGAGGTGCGATCCGTCCAGGAATGCCAGCGAGAAGTGGGGCGCCCCCAGGAGTTCCCGTAAGTCATGCCGGGCAAAGAAATCCCTACTGGCTTCCCGGACGACAACGGGGCCGGTGAACTCCGCCAGAGGGCACGGGTCGATTCCCAATGCGACGGTTGGGGAGATGGCGAGGCGCAGCGATTCCCCGTAGCCCACGCCGATCTCGACATAGGTAGCCGGACGCAGGATTTCGTGGATCCAGCCAAGGACGTGGTAGTAATCCGGACCGGGAAATCGCGTCGCGGCCGCGGCATCGTGTTCGCGCATGCGGTCCATGTCAAAATTGCCGTGGATGCTGCTTACCATCGATACATCGCGGCGGACACTCACAGTTGCCGGAGAGGAGAAGAGCGAGGAATTCGAGCTCTACAGTCCGCAAGCCTTCGCTCTATTGTCGCGCCAGTGGATGGCGCTTGGCTGGAACCTGGGGCATTGGCGGGAGGTTTCCTGGATGGGACGGCGGGTGCTTCAGCTTCCGGACGATGTCATGCGGCTGGCTTCCGTCATCTTCAGCCTGCGCCCGGATGTCATTGTGGAGACGGGTGTCCATGATGGCGGCCTCACGCTGTTCTTTGCTTCGCTGTGCCGCCTGCTCGATCATGGGCGAGTGATCGCGGTGGAGATTGCGCCGCGCGAGGGTTTGCGCGAGGCATTGGCCGCAGAGGGGGCGGGACGAATCACGCTGCTGGAATGCGATTCCGCGACGGCGCCGGTCGAGGCGCTGATTGAGCCTGGGGAGCGCGTCTTCGTTTTTCTCGACAGCGACCATTCCTGCGAGCACGTCAGGGCCGAACTGGAGCACTATGCGCTGCTGATAGATGAAAATTCCCTGATGGTGGTGGCGGACACGAACATGGCTGAACTCGCCGGGGCTCCCGAGGGGGAAGACAGGTGGCGTATCGACAATCCGCATGCCGCCGTTGAGGGCTTTCTTGCCGCGCATCCGGAGTTCGAGAGAGTCCCTCCGTCATCGGTTGTTGCGGAGGTGAGTTATTTTGCTTCCGGCTGGCTCCGCCGGCGCGGGCCTGGGTGCGGCGGTTAATCGGCGAGGCCTTTGCGGGTATTCTTCAGCACGAGGCGTAAGGACTGCTCCGGCAGTTCCTCGATAATTGGCCGCAGCAACCGGGTCATCCCCATGGGAATGTCGCGGGAGAGCGAAATGGAAGTGCATTCGAGATAGACGCCGCCATCGGCCTCCTCGAGGCGCCAATAGCTGTCCATGTGCCAAACGAACCCATGCCCCGATCCGGGGGGTAACTGCCGCTCCCTGGCCGTGCCGGGATTCTCCACCTCGGAGACCCTGGTGGAGCGGGAGGAACTCTCCCATTTTTTTTCACCGGCGGGCTTATAGTGCACGTCATGCTCGGTTTCGAGCACCACGGTGAGAACTTTCTTTTTCAGTAACCGCATGCGAACCCGGAAGTGGTTCCCGTCGTGTTCGAGAATCCCGGAGTCGATTACCTCGGGGGCGTAGTATTTCTTGTGGTTGTTGTAGTCCTGAAGGAACGCCAATACGCGATCGATCTTGAGATTGGGGATGAAAACGGCGCCTTCATAGTGATGGATGAGGGCGTTGGGCGGCTCGTTGGAAGGTCTGCGCTCTTCAACGAAAATCTCCCCTTTGCGTACGCGGTCGCGAAGCCCCTGCCCGGAATCAATGAACAGAAACGTGTTGCGCTTTGCCAGGTTCAATTCGAAGTTCGCGAGATAGGTCTGATAACTGCGCTCCGTCCGAGGCCCGAGCGCCGCTGCAAAGGCTGAAGGCGAACACAGCAGACCCAGGGCGAAAAATGACAACCACATGGATACCCTTATGATAGCGGTCCTGCGACAATAGACGCATGATGCGCCGCCGAGATCTCTGGAAAGTCCTCGCCGCCTGTCCCGCGGGCTCCATGTTCCTTCGCGCGACGGACCGGTTGGAACCCACCGCGGTGCAGGGTGGAGATGTGGCTAACGGCGAGGCTACGGTATGGATGCGAAGCGCCGTGCCGGGACGGATGTCCGTGAAGTGGCATACTGCCGGCGCGTGGCGCGAAGTACCGGGTCCCGCTGTTTCCGCGCAAACGGATTTCACCGGCAGAGTGCTGCTCAAAGGGCTGCCGGCGGGACAGAGGATTTTCTATGAGGCGTCGGTGGAGGGGGCGCATCCTCTTCAGGGCAGTTTTCTTACCGCGCCGGGCGGCAATGCGGATGTGCGATTCCTGTGGTCGGGCGATATGGTTGGGCAGGGATGGGGCATCAATCCGGGCATTGGAGGGATCACCATCTTTGAAACGATGCGCAAACTGGAGCCGCATTTCTTCCTCCATAGCGGAGATACGATCTATGCCGATGTCCCTGTTCCACCGGAAATTGCACTGCCGGACGGCCGGGTATGGAAGAACGTGGTGACGGGGGAGAAAAGCAAAGTGGCTGAAACGTTGGACGAGTTTCGCGGGGCCTACCGGTACAACCTGCTCGATGAAAACGTGCGCCGGTTCAGCGCGCAGGTGGCGCAGATCTGGCAATGGGATGACCACGAAGTGATGAACAACTGGTCTCCGTCGAAGGACATCCGGGAGGATTCGAGGTATAGAGAAAAGGATGTTCAGGCGCTGGTGAAGCGGGCGCGGCAGGCGTTTTTCGAGTATGCTCCGCTTTCGCCGGCGGCGCGGCGTATCTACCGTAAGATCGCCTACGGACCTTTGCTGGATGTATTCGTGCTCGATATGCGTTCGTTCCGCGGGCCAAACACCTGGAACCGGCAGGAGGCCGCATCGGCGGAAACCGCCTACCTCGGCTCTGCTCAGATGGAGTGGTTGAAGCGCGATTTGCGGGCGTCGAAGGCGGTGTGGAAGGTGATGGCGGCGGACATGCCGATTGGGATGCTGGTGCCGGATGGGAAAGACGCGCAGGGGCGGACGCGGTTCGAGGCATCGGCGAATGGCGACGGCCCGCCGCTGGGGCGGGAGTTGGAAATCGCCTCCCTGCTCGGGGACATGAAGCGGCACAACGTGCGCAACACGGTCTGGTTGACCGCCGATGTCCACTATACCGCGGCTCACCAGTACCATCCGGAGCGGGCGCAGTTTACCGGCTTCCTCCCGTTCTGGGAGTTTGTTTCCGGTCCGCTGAACGCCGGAACGTTCGGGCCGGGGAAGTTGGACGACACCTTTGGTCCGCGAGTGGTGTTTCAGAAGGCTCCGCCGGCCGGGCGGTCGAACCTTTGCCCCCTCGAGGGGATGCAGTTCTTCGGCGACGTCCGGATCGATGGAAAACGCAAGACTTTAGCCGTCACCCTGCGGGACGTGACCGGAGCGGCATTATACTCGAAGACTCTCGTCCCGGAGTTCGGTTGATGAAAAAAGCTCTTTCTATCTTTTTTGTCTGCACTGTTCTCACTATGTCAAGCAAAGCACAAGAGCGCTCGCACGCACGGTCCATGGTCATCTCGCGCCAGGGGATAGTTGCCACCAGCCAGACCCTTGCTTCCCAAGCCGGGGCGCAGATTCTTGCCCGCGGAGGCTCGGCAATGGATGCCGCCATTGCCGCCAACGCGGTGCTCACGGTGGTGGAACCGATGAGCTGCGGCATGGGCGGCGACCTGTTCGCGCTCTATTACGACGCCAAGTCCGGCAAGTTGTCGGGCATCAACGCGAGCGGCCCATCGGCCGCGGCGATGACGATTGCCAAACTGAAGGAGCTTGGCCATTACTCGATGCCTCAGGAGGGGATTCATTCGGTTACGGTGCCCGGATGCGTGGACGGCTGGCGCAAGCTGCACCAGCGCTTCGGCAAGTTGCCCTGGAAGGAGGTTTTCCGTCCGGCCCGCTACTACGCCAGAGAAGGGTTTCCGCTGACGGAGATCATTCAGGGGCATTGGCGGGATGCGGTGACGAAGTTGAATGCGAGCGACTACTCGCGGAGCGCGTTCCTGCGTGACGGCGCCGCGCCGCGGGTGGGGGAGATGGTGAGGAATCCGGACCTGGCCAAGGCCTTGGACGTAGTCGCCGAGCAGGGGGCGGATGCTTTCCGCAAGGGGCCGATTGCCCGCGCTATTCTCGATACGTCACGGAAACTCGGCGGACTTCTCGCAGCTTCTGATCTGGACGGATTCGAGGCTGAGTGGGTGGAGCCGATTTCCACGATCTACCGCGGTTGGACCGTCTATGAGCTGCCGCCGAACTCTCAGGGAATGACGGCTTTGGAGATGCTCAACATCTTCCAGGAACTTCCGCTCGACAGGGAATCGGCGGGGAGCGCCATGGCATTGCACTACCAGATTGAGGCGCAAAAGCTTGCTTACCAGGACTTGAAGCGATACCTCGCGGATCCGAAGTTTTTCCAGGTGCCGGTAGGCGGACTGCTATCGCGCGATTACGCTCGTGAACGGGCGAGGCTGATTGATCGGGACAAGGCGCGCTGCGACTTCGACCCGGGCCAACCTCTGCCCTCCGCCGGCGATACGATCTACCTGGCGGCGGTGGACTCGGAGGGGAACATCGCGTCACTCATTCAGAGCCTGTATCTGAGCTTCGGTTCCGGGGTGGTGGTGGAGGGCTATGGCTTCCATCTCCAGAACCGGGGCGCACTGTTTGAATTCGACGAATCGCATCCCAACGCGCTTGCGCCGAAGAAGCGGCCTTTCCACACGATTATTCCCGCCTTCCTGGAGAAGGAGAAACTCCGGATGGGTTTCGGGATCATGGGCGGGCTGAACCAGGCGCAGGCGCACGCGCAGTTTGTGAGCAACGTGGTGGACTTTGGAATGAACATTCAGGCGGCGCTAGAGGCGCCACGGTTCACGAAGCTGAACTTCAGCGGGTGCGATGTGATGGTGGAGGGGCGGGTCCCTCCCGTTGTTCGCGAGACGCTGACGGCGAAGGGGCATCAGGTGGAGGTGCAGGGGGATTTTTCGAGTTGGATGGGCGGGGGACAGGTGGTGATGCGGGACGTGGCTGAGGGAGTGAACTACGCCGCATCTTCGCCACGCAAAGATGGCGCAGCGATACCGCAGCCGGATCCGTATTTCTCGACACCGCAGAGTGCACGAAGGGGCCGGCGTTAAGACCGGCCCCTTCGGAGATGGATGAATTGACTGAGATCAGGCGGTGGCGGCAGCGAACTCCACGCTCGTGCGGGGAATGGTCTCCAGCACCCAAGAAACTTCACGCTGTTCAAATGGTTTGGCCAGAACGTTGTGGCCCCCGAGATTGAGGACTTCGGACCACAGGCGATCGTCAGCGTTTGCGGAGGTTACGATGATTGGCGGAGGTCCGGCCGGGTCCAGTTCAGCTAGGCGGCTGAAGACATCACGCCAGTGACAATCACCAAGATTCGCTTCAATAACGACAGCAGTAAAGTTCAGGTCACGCAGGAGGCGTCGCGCCTCTGCCCAAGAGGTGGCATGCTTAAGTTCCCATTGCTTTGAGTGCACGGCGGCACCAAAAGCGAGGTGGTCTTCAGGACACGGACTGATAAGAAGAATCCGAGCTTGCTGATACATCCGGCTCGCTCCATTTCTCCTCCGCTCTTCTATTCTAAAGGAAAACGGTGAAAAATGATAAGGATTTAATGAAAGATCTTTCCGTACGGATTCTTCTACCGTGCGGGCTCTATTTATGCCTCCGCGACAACGGGATTGCGGAGCCTGCCCAATCCCTCGACCTCGACGACGACGTCGTCGCCGGGAACGAGCCAGCGCGGCGGTTTCCGGGCGAACCCAACGCCTGCCGGGGTTCCCGTGGAGACGATGTCGCCGGGTTCCAAGGTGAACACGCTCGAGAGAAAGGCAATCAGAGCCGGGACGTTGAATATGAGGTGCCTGGTATTCGAATGCTGAAGGACTTCGCCGTTGATGGTGATTTTGATGTCGAGGTTGTGGGGATCGGCAATCTCGTCCGCGCTGACGATGTATGGGCCCATGGGGGCGAAGGTATCAAAGGTTTTGCCCATCAGCCATTGGGTGGTGGCGAGCTGGAAATCGCGGGCGCTGACGTCGTTCAGATTGGTATAGCCGAAGACGTGATCGCGCCATTTCTCCGCGGGAATGTGGCGGCCCCCTTCTCCGATCACGAAGGCGAACTCCGCCTCGTAGTCGGGCTGGGAGGAATTCTTGGGCAGCACGATGGGGTCGCCGGGAGCGATGACGGTGTGGGGGAACTTGTTGAAGATGGTGGGGCGATCCGGGATGGCCATGTTGGACTCTTCGGCGTGATCGCGGTAGTTCAATCCGACGCAGATGACTTTCGGCGGGCGCGGGATGGGAGCAAGCAACTTCACCTGTGCCAGGGGATGTACCGAGCCTTGGGGGGGTGCGGCGAGGTAGGAATCGATTTTCTTACGGCCTTCCGCTCCGCTGCCGGCAACCTCGATTATGGAAGCAAAGCCGGCTCCGGCGAGGCTGACCACTTCATCCTTCAAAATGACGCCCGGTTCGGGCGCGCCTTGTGTATTGCGAAATGTGACGAAACGCATGGGTATTCAGAGGTAGTGTATCATCACACTTTCGGAGCTATATGAACGAAGCGATTGAAGGACTGTTT
>JADLBD010000108.1 GCA_020847975.1 Bryobacterales bacterium
ACCACCGCGGCCCGCACCGCTCCCGGATGCCGTCTGGATCAACCCTCCCAAACCCGGCCCGCCGGAGGGAGGCGAAACTCACTAATTTATGCGGGCACGTGTCTCAAAGTCGTTGACAAGTTCCGGGGTGGGCCGATTCCGGGTGTGTTTCAGCCAGGGTATCAACGCGAGATTGCTGGATGAGGAGTCCGCGTCGGCTCTTGCTTCGCTACAGTACTACGATGGCGAGTTCCGGCGCCGCCGCATCTACACGGCATGGGACAACCGGAAGGACGAAACCCGGTTATTCGCCGGGCTGAGCGCGCTCGTCAGGCACGGCGTAAAACCGTACGAAATCCTGGTGTACATGCTCATCGGGTTCTGGCCCGGAGAAACGCACCAGGACCGCGATTACCGCCGGCGGAAGCTGCGCGAGCTTGGCTGCTTGCCTTACCCGATGCCGTACGTTCGCACTCCCGAACTGGTGGGATTCCAGCGGTGGGTGGTACGACGGGCGGATCTGCGGATGTCCTGGGACGAATATAGTCGAGCGCACTTTCGGCCGGAACGGATCGTGCGCGATAGCGGGTATCCGCTGTTTGAGATCCTCGCGTGAATTGCAGTGAACATGGAGGCTATGGAGTGTACATGAACCTGACAGCAAGCGTTCAGGAAGACGGCCGGATTCGGCTCAGCGGCCCATGCGTCGTTACAGGGCGCGAGCACTCAGTGGTGGTTTCGCGAGAGGGCGTGCTGGCGTACTTCCAACGCGGTGTGAAGGCCCGAGAGGCGTTTCCCGAATTGGCAAAGGAGGATCGAGAATTCCTGATCTCTGGTACTTCGCCCGAAGGCTGGGGCATGCTGTTTGGCTGCACACAGGAATCAGATGAGGAGGAGAACGATGTTTCGTGAATTGCTGCCCATTCTCGAAGGGCGCACCGTGATGTTGACGCTTGCCCGGATCGATGACGCGACCGTGCGGGTGTGTGTTATTCCGAAACGGCTGAAAGAAGCTACCGGGGAGAACGCGCTGTGTACGCCGCTTACAGTGACTGGCACTGCCGACGAACTGGACCGGGACTTCGCCGGTCAATTAAGCAGATACACGAGTTCCGTCGTCAAACTCGGTTCAAATCTCGCCGAGGTCGAGGCGACACACAGCGCTGCGGTAAAGGCCGTGGAAGAGGAGAAGAAGAAAGATCTCGACAGAAAGCGCGGGAAGGTCGCGGGATCGAAAACGACCTCCAGTGCTACGGAACCGAAGCCAGGGCCGGCGATGAAGGACGGGAAACCGGTCTTCGGATCGAAGGACGGACTTGGTGCTGCTGCGCCGCTGAACCTGTTCGATGCGGCACCCCAGACGGACGCAGTATCAGACCAGAAAGCTGACGTCGCGGTGACAACTGCGTCCGAGGCCGACGCCGAGCGGCATGGCCCCGAATGACCAGTCGGCTGCGGCTAACGAACACATGCTCTTGAACAACAACAACGTAGGATCTCAGAATACTTGAGACGCGACGTGTGATAACAAAGGGCGACAGCGACGTCGTGTCACGACTGACGAGCGATCGTGTCACAATTCCTGGCACGTTCTTATCGTCCTCCGAGTATTCGTGCCACGATCCTATATCCTTCGTAACTGAGCACTTCCGCGAGTCGGCTTCTCGCTCCCGTGGATTGCTGCCGCGAATTCAGGCCTGATTCGCTTCACTCCGCCCGCAACATGACCGAGCAGTCGACGGCCAAAGCGCGCCTCAGCGGCATGAACGCCGCAACTGGCGAAACGACCAGGATTACCAGGGCCGCTAGGGCAAGCGTCATGGGATCTCGTGCACTGACCTGAAACAACAAAGATTCCAGGAATCTCCCCAGCAGGACGCTGGCTCCGAGCCCGATTCCCAACCCTGCTGCCACCGGAGCCAGACTCTGACGGAGAACCAGGCCGCCGATCTGTTTCGGGCGCGCTCCCATCGCCACGCGGATGCCGATCTCGCGCACCCTGGAAGCCACTACATTCGCGAGGACGCTATAGATGCCGGCAATTGCCAGTAAGAGCGCCAGCCCCGCGAACACCGAAAGCAGAAGAGTGTTGAATTTCCGCTGCGATTGCCATTGGTCCACCCAGTACTCGAGCGGCCGGACAGTTTCCAGGGTCAAACCGCGGTCCAGGCCGAATACCGTCCTGCGAATCGTGCTCGCGGCGGCTTCCGGGGCGGCGGTCGTGCGCACGATCAGCGAAGCGCTTCGGCTTGCCAGATTGGGCCAGAAGATCTGCGGCCTCGCACCATTTTCGGCACCGAGAGGGCGGTAGTCCGCCACCACTCCCACGATCTGGCAGCCGTGGTTCTTGTCGGCACTGAGCAGCCGCTGGCCGACCGCGTTCACGCCTCCGAAAAAGCGGCGTGCAAAGGCCCGATTCACGACGCAGAAGCCTTCTCCGCCTTTAGGGCTCGCAAGAGCCCGCTCGGTGGCCTCGCGATCAGCGTCGGAGAGCGGGCGGCCCGCGACAACCGGCAGCCCTAGGAGCGTCAGGTAGTTCGGGCTGGCATTGGCGAAGTCGGCAATCGGGAGAGCGTTCAAAGGCGGCTCCGGCCTGCCCGCAACGTAGAAGTTACCCGCCGAAACCCGGTGGAGAGGGAGGTTGTCGGTCAGGGCGGCGCCTGTCACTCCGGGCAAGTTCGACACTGCTTCGAGGAGGGTCCGGAAAAACCGCGAGCGGCTGGCCTCGTCAGGGTAGCTCTTTTCGGGCAGCTCGACGTCGGCAACCTCCAGGTGAGCCGTCTGGAAGCCGATACCGGTTGCAACCAGGTTCCGAAAGCTGCGGATCATCAGGCTGGCGCCCGTCACCAGGACCAGCGCCAGGGCCACCTCCACGGCGATGAGGACCCGGGTGGGCCGCTTGTGCCCGGCCGTGGCGCCCCAGCCTCCACCAGCCCGCAACGCACCCTGGACATCGGACCGCGAGGCGCCGATGGCCGGCGCGAGACCGCACAGCACGGCTGTGATAAAAGCCGCCGCCGCCGTGAAAGCAAGCACCGTTCCATCGATCGTGATCAACTCGGGTCGCTGGATATCGGGCGGCTTGAGCGCAAGCATCAACTTCAGCGCCGCCCAGGCGAATGCCAACCCAAGCGCCGCCCCCGCGCCCGAAATTAGCAGGGATTCCGTCAGTAGATGCGCCACGATGCGCACGCGGCCCGCCCCCAAGGCCAGGCGGATGGCCATCTCGCGCGAACGCGACAGTGCCCGCACTAGCATGAGATTCGCGAGGTTCGCGCAGGCGATCAGCAGGAGGAAGCCCACCGCCGCCAATAGAACGAGAAGTGCGCGGTGCAGCTTCGGAGATGTGTCCTCAGCTTCGAAAGTGGAGATGGCGGCGCTCCAACCCTCGTCGAGCTGCGGGTTCGCCGTGGCGAGCCGCGCCGCGATGGCGGCCATCTCGGCCCGAGCCTGGGCGAGCGTAACACCGGGTTTCAGCCGTGCGGCTACCAGCAACTGACGCTGGTTGTCGTCGCCGACGGTCTTGAAGAGGCGCGGGAGCGGGACCCACACTTCCGGCTTCAGTTGGTCGTCGCCTCCGTCGGTAGAAGGCAGGTGAAACCTCGGCGGCAAGACCCCCACCACTGTGTATATGGAGTCACCTAGCCTGAGGGAGGCGCCCAGGGCAGCGGAAGCGCGATTGAAGCGGCGCTCAAAGTACTCGTCGCTGAGCACAGCGACCAGACCGCCGGCGCGCTCTTCGCCTGGTTCAAAGAGGCGGCCCAGGCGGGCACGCACGCCCAGCATGGGGAACAGGTCGGCCGCCCCAAACCCGACCGCCGTCGAGCGGACTTCTCCGTTCACAGTCTCGTTGAGCGACTGCTGCTGAAACGCCGCCATGCTTTCGAAGACGGTGTTAGCTCGCTTCCATTCCAGGTAGTTCGCGCGCGCGGCGCGCATGTGTGCAAAGAGCGGATCCGATGCAGTGGGGAAGCGCTCCCGTACAAACACCAGTCTGGATGGCTCGGGGTAGGGCAACGCCTTGAGAATGACTGACGTAACGATACTAAAGATCGCCGTGTTGGCGCCGATCCCCACCGCAAGGACTAGGATGCATGTCAGGCTGTACGTCGGAACCTTGGCTAGAGCACGCAGGGCATGACGCACTTCATTGAAGATTGCCTTCATCAGGCGTTATGGTAACGCTCGCACGGCCGGAAGTGGGTGCCGTCAAGCTGACCAGAAACGCCCGTTGCTGAGATGTCGAAGCGAGCATTGACCCTCCGCGCGGCTGAGTCGGAAGCGCCACCAGCGCGGTCCATGTCGTCAGTTCTGAGATTCGGTGTCATGTTCTTTGACAGGAATGTAATCAATTCTGGGAATCCTACAAACCAACAACAACAACCAACCACCACCACCACCAGGAGAAAAAATCTATGCAGATCGAACCCACCGGCCGCGAATTTTCATATTGCGGTTTGCGGCTTGCAGATCCGGACGGGCGGCTCACACCCGAGCAAGTTAGAGATTTCTATTGCAGCTCGTATCCAGAAATCACGACTGCATCGATCGAAGGACCGGAAGTGGTCGATGGCGTTCTGAAGTTCAAGTTCATCCGGGCCTTGGGAACTAAGGGATGACGCGCAGGCAGGCTGTGGCCGAGCTCGAGGCGTTTGCTCAAGATCCGAATCGACAACAACTTCAGGAGAAGTTTAAGCGATGCCCGGAATCCCGCAGAATATCCGAATTGCTGGGCACAGCGGTGCTCGGCCGAAAGGGCTACTCGCGGCAGACTCGCCGCGAAGACTCGCTGCCCGTGCCGCCAGGCCTGGTACACCCGGGCTAATCGCTCCGGGGCCGGGGCTGTGTTTACCCCGGTTTCAGGAGCGCCATTGGCAGTTCTCACGCAATGCCCTGTTTACGGATGGCGCTCAGTTTGCCGCCAACCTGTTGCGGGCCGGAGTGGCCGGTCCCGAGGACTGGGATGCGACACGCAACATCGGCGCGTTCCTCAAACGGACAATTGAACGCTTTGTCGGCGATCGTGCGGCCCAGATCGACTATGCTTTCGACGTCAGTTTTTGTTTGGGCACGACCGCTTCGAGTTGGCGCGAGCCAGAGGAGGTCAACCCCCAGCGAATCATGCTTACGTTCCGTGTGGCGCACACCGTTGGCTGGGTCAATCTCTCCCCGGCGCTGGATCTGCTCAAAGCCGAGCACGAACTGCTGCCGACACTCTTCTATCACTGGCTGAATGATTCGCTCTCCCGCTGGTTTCGCGTCTTCGACGTTCAGGAAGCCCGATGGCGCTGGGAATCGTGGAACGAGATGCGCGAAGAGGATGAAGCTGAGCGCAAAGAGGAATGCGAGCGCGAAGGCGTTCCGTATGAACCGGGCGATCGGCTGGCTGAGCCAAAGCTGCCCGAGTGTGTTGGGAAAATGCCGCGCGGCAAATCGGCCGAAATCCTGACGCTGGCGCGCGGCGCGCACGCGGCTAGGCTGATTCAGGCAGCCCAGCACCTGAACCGGATCTCGCGACATGTGCGCTGTCCAAGACTCGACGCTCAGGACCGAGAGGATCTGTTCCCGGATAGCGAGGTGCCTGTTCCGCTGGCGGCACTCGCGTTCGGTGAGCACGATGTGATCACTGAATTTCTGAACATGGAGCTCGAAAGCGCCGGTCAGGTCGAAACCGAGCCCTGGCCGATTCTCAAGATGGACGGCACGGATCCAAGTTCGATCCGCAAGGCGTTCCGCTGTGCCAGCGTCGCTCTCGACACGCTCGAGGCCGCCTCGCGCGCCCTGTCGCTGGTACC
>JADLBD010000109.1 GCA_020847975.1 Bryobacterales bacterium
ACCCCCGAAGGCAAAGCCCGCTCCTCCCAGAACGCCCGCACCCACGGCCTCACCGCCTCGCGCATCGTCTTCCTCACCCCCGAAGAACAGCAGGAATACGACACCCTCCTCCACCACTACACCGCCCGCCATCTGCCCAAAACCCCGGAAGAACTCGACGTCTTCAACATGCTCCTCCACGCCGCCTGGCGCCTCCGCAACCTCACCGTCGCCGAAGCCCAACTCTACGCCAAGGCCGGAGGCGATCCCCTCCTCTCCGAGGACCCCGGCATCGAAAAACGCGCCACCCTCCTCCACCGCTACCGCTCCGAAACCGAGCGCGCCTACCACCGCCACCTCAACCAGTTGAAATCCCTACAAAACAACCGCCTCTATCAGGAGCAGTTCTCCAAGCTCCTCCCGGCCGACGCCCCCGCCCTGGCCAACGCCGCCGCCTTCACGAAGAGAACCCAGGACCTCCTCAAGCGAGACCTCGATGAAACCATCAAACAGGCCGCAAACGAGGCGAAATCCTTCAACTCCCAGATCAAGGACCTCTTCTCCATGTTCACCAGCGAGCAAAAACGCCCCTAAACTGCCCCTTTCCGCTGCCTCTCTCCCGGCGCTCGCGCTACCAGTGTCTCTCCTCCCCGGGAAGCACCATTCGCAGGATGCACCGCTGCTCCTCCCCGTACCGTAGCGCTTTCGCTCCTGGCAAGTTTTCGCCGGCACCCCCTTTCCGAACCGGATAATCCCCCGTTTTGCAAGACGCCATTTTGGACGGTCACAAACAAACCGACAAAATATTATCTTTATTCTCAACGATTTGAAAAAATATACCGCCTGTCGAAAAGAATTAGAGGCGTATCGTCGAAGCAGAAACGGCACAACGCGCCGTAAACAAAAGACAGGAGTAGACAAAGTGAACGAAGATTTTCCCCTTTGGCCACCGATTCCTCCCAGCTTCTGCTAAGCCCGGCTTCTACTAAGCCGGATCCGCGAGCAAACCCTCGCGGGGATCGGTAACATCACAATCGCATAGACAACTCTTACACAAGGCCTGAACGGCTTGACAGGACCCTGCAGGTTCCTTCAGATTGGTCTTTTGGAGGGCGCTTTGTTTCTAGCGCCCTCCACGGACCTCCCCGCCTCGCGGACGGATCCTGAACTGAGGGTCAACACTTGTCTATCCGTCTGCAGATTTGTTTGCTTGCCATGCTTGCCTCTGCCGGCAGCACGAAAGCGCCGGCGTCCAGAAATCCAATCCATCCGCCCGCCTATCAACCAAGAAGAGATGAAATAACCAAATTGGCTCAAACCGGCCGCTGGCGCGAGATGGCAATGGCCGCTCACCGGTCTTCTGATGAGATGGCTGCCATGGGTGACCTTCGCGGCGCGGCCATCTTCGACTACGCCGAATGCCAGGCGCATTTTGTGCGGTTTGAATACAACAAGGCGCTCCAGGCCGCCCTGCGCGGCCAGCGTCGCGCGCTCGCCGCCGGAGACTGGTCTTCGGCCGCGTCCGCCACATTCGGAATCACAGCCGTCTATTTCACGAACGGAAATTACAGACTTGCCGCCCAGGCAGCGGACGAAATGATGCGCTATGCCCAATTAGGCGGTCCCTCCCGAATGATCGAGTTTCGAGGCCTCATGGGCGCCATTCTACGCTGGAAAGGAGACGTAGCGGCCAGTTTGGCGGAGTTCCGCCAGGCTCTCGATGAAGCTGAAAGCTCGGGAGACATGGAAGCCGTGGCAACCATGCGTGAGCAGGTCGGTCATGGCTATCTGCGCAGCCGCCAGGTCGATCGCGCGGAAAGGGAATTCGTCGAGGCGTTCCGGCTGAGAACACTCTTTGCCCCGTCGACTTTAGGTTGGGCCTACCATAACCTCGCCGTCCTTGCCCTCGCGCGGCACGACGGAGCGCGGGCACTGCATTTCAGCAACCTCGCCATCGCGGCCCTCCCGGCCCGGATGCGCCCCAATGTCCTCTACCTCGGACGCGCCCAGGCGCAGCTCCTCTTGGGAAACCAGTTGGCCGCATTCGCCGACCTCGAAAAGGCCGTTACCATTTCCCGCCAATTGCGCCTCAACCTTCCGTTCGGCGACGAAATCCAAATCGCCGCCGATGGTGACCTTCAGACCATCTATTCTTTATTCGTCGACGTGGCCGGAAAACTGTACGAGGAAACCGGCGACATACGCTACGCGCGCGCGGCATTTCAGGAGGCCCAGGAAAACAGGGCCGCCAGCCTCATCACCCGTGTGGGCGCGGACGAGGCCTGGCGCGAACGCCTGCCCGAGTCTTATTGGACCAAACTCGGACAACTGCGGCGAGAGGAAATCGCCCTCCTGCGCTCCCCGCTCAGTACCCCTTCCCAGGAGTTGATTCGCCTCCGCGCCGAATTGACGGAACTAGAGTCGGCAGCCGGTCTCGACTTTGCCTCCCCCAACCCGGCCCGGACTGACGAAAGACATCTTCGCCAAAGGATCTCCGCCGGCGAAGCCCTCATCTCCTTCCACCTCGGCGAGCAACGTAGTTGGCGTTGGGTCCTCACCAGAAACCACTTCCAGATGACGGAACTGCCCTCGCGTTCCCTCCTCGCCGAACAGGTGAAAGCCTTCCGCAACGACGTCGAAAAGGACCTTCCTGACCATGCCGGAAAGGGCGAGCGCCTGTACCGTCTGCTGTTCACCGGAGCGCCGCGGGACACCCCGATGTGGACAATCGTCCCCGACGATACCTTGTTCCAACTACCCTTCGCGGCGCTCGTTTGCGGCCATTCCAACGGCAGGCCCATCTACCTGGCCGAACAGACGGTCACCCGTTTGGCCCCCACCGCGTTCTTCTTCGCATCCGGAGCCTCTGCCGGATCGAAGCGCTTTCTCGCCGTCGGCGACCCCGTGGCCAACAGGGCAGACCCCCGCTGGAAACCCCGGCCATTTCCCCGATTCCCCTGGCAACGTGCCCCCCTGGACACCCTCGAGTTGCCGCGCTTGCCCGGAAGCGCCCAGGAGATTGAACGCTGTCTCCGCACTTGGTCGGCGGTCCATCCCGGGGTTTCCCTCGATGGTCCGCACATCACCCACGCGGCCCTCTCCCGCGAACTGAACCCGCAAACCTTCGTTCTTCATGTGGCTACTCATATCTACCAGCCACCCTCGCACGCGGATTCTCCAGTGATTCTCTTAGGCCTGGATGCGGATGGAGAGGTAAAGGTACTCACAGGCGCCGACATCGCCATGCTCACCCCACCGCCTGTCCTGGTCACCCTGAGCGGCTGCGGCAGCGGCAGCGGCCGCCTGGCCCCGGGAAGCGGCTTACTCGGACTCACCCGGGCGTGGCTCATGGCGGGTACCCGGTCCGTCACAGCAAGCCTTTGGCCTGTCCTGGACGACACAGGTGGACTATTTGAGGCATATTACCAGTCTCTTGAAAGTTCTAAGGGTGAGGCGGTCTCGGCAAGAGCAGCGCAAGCCCTTCAGTTCGCTCAAGTTCAGTCCATTCACGAAGCGCCGGATAGGACCCGGCCTTCCCGGTGGGCAGCCTATTTTGTGATAGGTGCGATTTGACATTTGGGGATATTGCGCATAATCTAAGCCTAGTTATAATACGCTTAGTACCCCGCATGTCGATGCCGCTCCGGGCACGGCGCCCGCCACCGCGCCGCTGCCGCCGGAATGCCAAGCCCAGACCGGAGCTCCCTAAAAATGTTGGCTCCCCGGTGAGATTTTTTGGGTGATACCTCCACTTAGTCTCTTCTGGAATATCTCCAACCGGCGCCGGTCGGATACCACGCCATTTTCAGGGATGGCTGGAAAGGATGATGTGTGCATGCTTGCGACGCACGTGACTTCACGACAGAACCCCCAGGATCCTCCGGATCACTCCCCTCCGGATTCCTCTCCCGCTTCCAGCGAGATCGACTTCCACGAACTCGTCCAGCGCGTTCAATCCGGCGACACTTCCGGCATGGAGGACCTCTATCGTATCTTCTCGCGCGGCGTCCGCTTCTACCTTTGCCGCCAACTCGGCCCCCAGGAACTCGAGGATAAGGTCCACGACACCTTCCTCATCGTCGTACAGGCCCTGCGCCGCGGCGATTTGCGGGACGCCACCCGCCTCATGGGCTTCGTCCGTACCGTTGTCCGGCGCCAGGTCGCCGCCCATATCGACAACGCCGTCCAAAGCCGCCGCACCTGCCTCGATGTCGAAACAGGAGCCTCTCTTGCCTCCACCTCCGCCGGCCCCGAGGAGAACGCCATCCTGCGCCAGAACGCCGACCTGATGGAGAAGGTCCTCGACGGCATGTCCCATCGCGATCGCGAGATCCTTACCCGTTTCTACCTCGATGAGCAGCCGCAGGATCAGATCTGCCGGGAAATGCGCCTCACCGAAACGCAATTCCGGCTCCTGAAGTCCAGGGCAAAAACACGCTTTGGGGAGCTGGGTAAAAAAAAATTGATCCGTAAGCCTATCCGAACAGCTTTCATGAGAAGTTCCTTGACCGCATAGCACTAATTAATGACAAGTCCTAGTTGGTCGCCGAAGCCATCTGGGAAAAGAAAGGTCCTGTTGAGGATGAAGTCAAATGAACATGTGCTGGACGACATCCTGGAAGCCTACGCGCTAGGCAGGCTCCAGGAAGAAGAACTGGATTGCGTCGAAGACCATATGTTGGTTTGTGAGAGGTGCCGTCTCCGGTTGGAGGAGATGGAAAGCTTTGTCAAAGCAACCCGGATAGCTGCCATGCGAATCCGCGAAAGGGAAGTTTTTTTCGGGCAGCGGCCCAAACCTTGGTGGCATCGGGTCCTTCAGCCTATACTGGCGAAGCCTGTTTGGGCCGTGGTCTCCGTAGCCGTGCTCGGACTCTTCTTCCTTCTCCCCATGAACCGCCGGAACACGGTCTTCGAGCAGGAAATCCTGCTATCGGCTACACGAGGAAGTGAGGAAGGTCAGATTGTCGCGGCCAAAACGACAACCCTCCGGTTGCGTCTGGATCTGCGGGATCTGCCGCAAGCTGTGCAGTATCAGGTGACCATTGTGGATCACTTGGGTACGCCTGTCTGGCAATGGAAGGCGCCCAGGGTCGATTCGCCAGGTGAATTGCGGATGCAGGTGGATCGGCAGTTCAAGAGTGGTATGTACTGGGTTCGACTTTCCGATGCGGCCAGCCTCAAATTACTCCGTGAATACCCCTTGCGGGTTTCCTGAACCAGTTGCAGTAACATCTGTAGTAACAGTAGTTTGCAGTAACCGAAACTCCGGGTTGCACTACCTCCCCCGCCCGGGTTCTCGTCTCCGCTCCCCCTCTAAAAAACCCTGCGCTTCAAACGGTCCACCGTGAACTTCGCCGTGTCCGCCACCGCCATCACCGTCATTACCCCCGCCTGAACCGGATCCGTCACCACCAGATCCGCCGCCTCGGGAACGCTGCCCGCCATGTTCAGGCTCACCACCAGCAAACCCTGCCCGCGTACCTCACGCACCGCCCTCTCAATCTCTCCGCCCATGATCGAACCCGCCAGCACCAGCGCCTTTGCTCGTGGAAGCCTCGCCACCGCCCGCACCGCCTCGGCCAGCGGCTTTTCCCCCACCAAAGGGATGGTATCCACCGAGATATGCTCGCCTCGAATGTTGTGCCGGTCCGCCTCCGAGATTGCCCCGATCGCCACCTGCCCCACCTGCGCCCCGCCGCCGATAATGATAATCCGCTTGCCGAAGATCCGGTTCATCGTGTTCGTGCGCTCTACGTGGCGCACAATCTCCACCGCTTCCAGGTCCCGCACCAGTTGGTCCGCCTCCGCCGGCATCGCAATCTCGAAGTATGTGTGCGCCTCCCCGGAACGGCTCGCCAGAATAGCCACCGAGGTGATGTCCCCCTGATGGGCGGCAATGACGCCCGTCAGCCGGTGGAGCACCCCCGGACCGTCCATTGCCCTTATCTCGAGCCCTATCGTTTCCTTTGCCATGATTGGATACTAATGTAGCGAGTCGCATGGCACGGTTTCCACATACTCCTGTTAGAATTGGTTTCTCGCCTAGCCGTGGAACGGGACCAGATACTCGAATTGCTGCGTGAAAGGATTGTCGCCTTCGCGGCATCTCGTTATCGAAGGGAGGCGGCCGAAGATGTGGCCCAGGAGGTCCTTCAACTTCTGCTCGAGAAGTATTCGCATGTCACTGACCTCACGGAGCTTTTGCCGCTATCCTTGAAGATTGCGAGGTTCCGGATCATGTCGGGTGTACGCACGGAAATCCGCCGCGGTGAGCATAATCCGCTCCCCGTCGATGACCTGCCCTTGCCCGATTTCCGGCTCAACCCGGCCGAACAGGCCGAACGCAATCAACGCCTCAGCCGCCTCAAGACAGCCCTCCAGACGCTCGGCGAACGCTGCCGCCGGTTGATCCGCTACAAACTCGAGGGGAAAAGCTTCCCCGAAATCCAGGCCCTCTTCCAGGTGAGTTCCATCAATACCATCTACACCTGGGACTTCCGCTGCCGCAAGCAGTTGCTCGAAGCCCTCGGGGGCAGTTGGGAGGCGCGGCTATGAACCCCGGCAACCACCACCCCCGCGATGCGGACAATGCCCGAAATATGATCGGCGGCTACGCCTCCGGCAATCTTTCTCCCCAGGAAAAAGAGAAGCTCTTCGAGGCCGCCCTCCACCAACAGGATCTCTTCGACGCCCTCATGGGCGAACAGGCCCTCAAGGACTTCCTCGAACAACCCGGCGTCAAAGCCGAACTGGTCGAGGCATTGCAGCCGAAACCCACTCTGTGGCGCCGCCTGCGGCAATGGTTCACCTCACCGGCAGCGTATGCTGCCGCCGGCGCGCTCGCCGCTGCCGCTGTCCTCATCGTCGTCGTGCTCAACCGGCCGTCCAGTCATCAGGCGGCCGTGGAAATGACCGAACCGCCGCTTCCGATGGTCACCGAAACCACCACACCGCCGCCGGCGGCGGAACGCGAACCGGCCACGGCGCCGTCGAAGCGTAAGGACATGGCAGCGCCTCCAGCCCCAAAACCGGGCGTTGCCCAGACTCCCATCCCGCAACAGAACCCCGAGGAGCGCCGGCAGCAGGCCGGCTCTGCGCTCGACCAGCTTTCTTCCAAGCGGGAACAGGCTGCACTCCGCGACGAGGCCCAGCAGTCACTGCCCACTAACGCCCCCGCGGCGGCGCCCGGCGGCCTCGCCAGCGGGGTGATCGGCGGCGCCGTCCCGGCCCCCGCGCCTCCTGCCCCCGAGCAGTCGCTTTCCGTCAGCTACACCCTGCTGCGGCGAGGCCCCAACGGCCGCTATCTGCCCGTCACTACGCCAACCGTAGCCTCCACCGACTCGCTCCGTCTCCAGGTAACCCCGAACGGCGATGGCGCCCTTTACCTCTACACCCGCAACGAAGCCGGCCTCGAGGCGCCACTCTTGAACGGTTTGCCGCTCTCCCGCGGCCAAACCGCCGTCGTACCCCAATCAGGCGGCTTCTCTGCCGCGAGGGGAGCCACCAGGCTGGTTCTCGTCTTTCGCCAGAGCGAGACGGCCTCCGATTCCAAGGAACTGGCCCCCCAAGCCTTCCGGCAGCGGGCTCGCAGCGTCAGCGAGAAAGACAACGCCTCGCCCCCGCCGCCCGCGGTGGCCGCAAGCGCTCCCATCGCCGGGAAAGCCGTCCTCCCCGCGGCTGGCCCGAGCCGCGTGTCGGCCCCCTCTCCAGCCGTGCGCGAGGTCTCCGTGGAGATCGCCATCAACGCCGGCCCCAACTGAGCGCCCGTCACACCCGGAAGTGAGGCCGCAGCGCCTCCATGATCTCGTCCAATTCCCTCAAATCGGCCGCATCCATGGTGAACTTCCTGGTCCTGCGCATCACTACGGTCCGGAAGATGCCCCTGCGGCGCAACACCTCCTTCTGAATGACATAGGTGGTGCGGCGCTCGAGCACCGCCGATTGCAGGAACTTCAGAAACAGGTCGTGCGCTTCCTTCTTCTTCCCCTCATGGAACCAATCCCAGACCTGCGCCTGGATGTCGGCGAACCCCGCGCCCGCCATCGTCCCTCCCGATCCCCGTTCCATCTCGTTCCACAGGTTCATCGCCCCGCCGCCGGTGGAAGGGATGAGCGTCCGCTTCCGTTCTTTCACCACTCGCGTCACATCGTGCGGAACGTCCCCGCCCTCGAGTTTCAATATCCGCACCGTGGGGAGTTTGCCGGCCAGCCGCAGCAGGAAATCCGTCGTCATTCCCGGCGTCGAAACCTGAACCGAAAGCGGGAGCTTCGAAACCGAAGCAATGGCGCTGAAGTAATCGGCAAGAATTTCAGGGTCGGAGGTCCCATCCGCCGGTCCCAGCGCGTGGAGACCATCGGCGCCGATCTTCTCGGCATGCCGCGCATAATCCATGGCTTCAAATTTGTTCACGCCATGGACTCCAATCAATACCGTGGTGCGCCCCTTCGCCTCCTTGACCACGGCTTCGGAATAGCGCATCCGTTCGTTATAGGAGATGGAGGTGGTCTCGCCGGCGCCCGCCGGCCACACAATGCCATGCACTCTGCCGCGCGCGAGAAAATCTGATTCCCGGCGCAGGGACTCCTCGTCGATTTCCAGGCTCTCGAGGAAGGGCGTCTGCATGATGACGAAGATCCCTTCCCACTTCTTTTCAGCGGCGGGCATGGGTGCGGCGGCCGCAAGGGCCGCGGGAAGCGCCAGGAATCCCCGGCGCGGAATGGATGTCAGCATGATCCTTCTGTATCACAAACCGGAGGGCGGCGGCGCGTTCGCCTCGCATGTGTATCATCCAGGCTGTGCCGTCGATGTCCTTGATGGTTCTGGCAACTTCGCACCGGACGAGAAGCCCGGCTACCGCCACGGTTGACTGGGCCAATATCGCATCACTGCGGAAGAGAGGGAGCCGTCGTCAGACGATGGTCGGGGCGAGTGGATTCGAACCACCGGCCTCCTGGTCCCGAACCAGGCGCTCTACCAGGCTGAGCCACGCCCCGAATCGCAAGGATGGTTTCGGACATCGGGAGGTTTCTGTGTCCGGAACGACTACCAAGATAACAGCTTTTCCGCTGTCTCCGCAATCCTACCGTCCTGCTTCTAATCGCTGATACCATCGTTGACATGCTGCGCCGCTCGTTTCTCCTTGCCGCCTCCGCCGCGCCGGCAATGGCTTCCGGCTTTCAACTTGCCACCTTTCAGGCCGATATCACGCCTCCCGTTGGATCACCCATCTACACAGGTACGGCGCGGTCCATCGTCGATCCGCTCGAGGCGCGGGGTATCGTGCTGCGCGGCGGACCCGGCAAGCCGGTTGTCATCGCTTCACTCGAATGGTGCGAAGTGCGCAACCGCTCCTACGATCTCTGGCGCTCTCGACTCGCCGCCGCCGCCGGCACGACGCCGGAGCGGGTGCTGCTCAGTTGCGTGCATCCGCACGATGCGCCCTATACGGACAGCGAAGCGCAGGAACTGCTGGATCAGGCGCGCTCTCCTCACAAGCTCTGTGACCCTGTCTTTGAGCGCGCCTCGATCGATAAGGTGGCTCAGGCAGTCCGCCGTTCTTCGTTTCAAACGGTTACTCAAATCGGCGCCGGACAGGCGACTGTGGAGCAGGTGGCTTCGAACCGCCGGTACGTGCGGCCCGACGGCAAGATCTCCTTCGGCCGCACCAGCGCCACCCGCGACGCCTACGTGCGCAACCAGCCTGAAGGACTGATCGACCCTGCGCTCAAGGCCGTCAGCTTCTGGAACGGGTCGAAGCCTGTTGCCGTCCTCTACGCTTACTCGACGCACCCGATGAGCTATTACGGACAAGGCGATGTGTCGGGTGACTTTCCGGGTATCGCGCGGCGTGCCATGCAATCGGAATTTCCCGAGGCCTTCCACGTCTACTGTTCCGGCGCGAGCGGCGATACGATGGCGGGCCATTACAACGACGGCAACCCCGCCAACCGTCCCATTCTCGCCGGGCGTCTCCGCAAGGCGATGGCCGCGGCATTCCATTCGACGCGCCGCGCGCCGCTTCGCGAAGCAAGCTTCCGCAAAGCGAAACTCGTCTTCGAGCCGCGCAAATCCAAAGGCTATTCGCTTGCGGAGATGCGCGAGACCCTGGCCGCGTCCGCAACCCCGCGCCGCGAACGGCTTGATGCCGCCCTGGGGATCAGTTGGCTGCGGCGGTTGGCCCGAAAGCAGCCGATTGATGTGCCCGCGCTACACCTCGGACCCGCCGCCATCGTTGTCGTTCCGGCGGAAGCTTTCGTCCAATATCAACTCTGGGCGCAGGGGGACGCGCCGGAGAAGATGGTTCTGACGCTCGGCTATGGCGAATGCGCCCCGGGCTACATCCCCACGAACGCCGCTGTCGGCGAAGGGTATGACGACCACTACAGTTGGGTCGACTTTGCCACCTGTGAAGGCTCCCTGAGAGCGGCCGTCGCCTCCGCCCTGTCTTCCCGCTGAAGTTTCGTAGCGGGCCTACCAGGCTGTCCGATCCGCCGCCGGTGACTTTGCCGGTACGAGGCTGAGCACCGCAACCGTCGCCAGCAGCGGAACCAGGCTTGCGGTCAGCAGGATCGGCTGGAAGGAGTACCGGTCGGCGATGAGCCCCGTGAGGTAGGTGGCCGCGATGGTCCCCGCTCCTGCTCCCGTGCCGCTCATCCCGCTGACCGAAGCAACGGAAGGCGGCGGGTACAGATCGGCGGGAAGGGTCAGGATGATGGTGGAAAAACTCGCGTAGGCGAGCGTGGAGAAGCCAAAGAAGAAGATCAGCCAGGCGAGGTTGGGAGCGTAGGCGGCTCCCGCGAGGGTGGTCATTCCCAGGCCTGACAGCAGCGCTACGAAGCGCCGCGACCGGAGGGTGGGCCAACCGCGATGGATCAGGTAGCTGGACAGCCCGCCCCCGGCGAAGTTCCCGATGTCGGCCGCAAGAAACGGGACCCAAAAGGCAATAAGCGTCTGCTCGGGGTCATACCCCCGCGAGACCAGGTAGATTGCAAACCAATCCGTGATGAAAAACCAGACCGGATCGGTGAGCGACTTGGACACGATGATCCCCCAGGTCGGCCGCCAGCGCAGCAGCGCGCGGTAAGGGAGGGGCTTTCCCTCGTCTCCATTGCCGGAAAGCGTAGGCTGGGGGCCGCTGGTCAGCCTGCGGAACAGCAGGATCCAGAGAAACCCCAGTGCGCCCGTAAGCAGGAATACAGGACGCCAGTTGCCAAACCAGTGATACGCGGAATATGCGAGGAATGGCGCAACGGCTCCCCCCACGGCCGATCCGCTGTCGAACAAGGCCACCGCCCACCCGCGTTCCTGCGGCGGAAAGTATTGGGAGACAGTCTTTGCCGCCCCGGGCCAGTTTGCCGATTCGCCAGCGCCGAGTAGAAAGCGAAACGCGGAAAAGCTCTTGATTCCGGTGGCCAGCGACGTCAGCATGGCGGCGGCGGAATAGAACGCCACGGTGAGACTGAGGCCCCGCCGCACTCCCAGCAGATCGAGCACCCGCCCGCAAGCTGTCTGCCCGATGGTATACGCCACCCGGAAGGCAATGATTAGGAGGGCGAATGTCTCGTTATTCCACCCGAATTCCGTCTTGATATGGGGCGCCAGAACGCTTAGCGTCTGGCGGTCAATGTAGTTGATGGTGGTGGACAGGAACAGCGCTGTTCCGATCCACCAGCGCAGTGGGACTCTTTTCATCCGCTAGGGCCTGGGTGTGATGCCGAGAATGCGCGCCAGCGTCTCCCCATACACCTTCCTGCGAATGGTCTCGGGAACCTCACAAGCGTTGAGCAATGCGTCATGCCGCCCGATGACGACGTCGAGGTTTTCCGGCGGCTCGTCGGTCCCGAAGACGAGTTTCTCGAAGGCCGGAACGGCATGCGGAGAACTGTGGAGGGACGGCCCTTCCCACCACAGGTACTCACGGAAGATGGAGAGGTTCTTTGCCTTCTTCATCAGGCTGGATCCGGTGACGTCGAAGTAGAGGCGCGGGCACCAGCGGGCCGCCTCGGCGGCTTCGTCGTACCAGGGGTTCCCCAAGTGAGCGCCCTGTATGTAGAGCTTCGGAAACGCGCGGGCGATCGTGTCCAGGTAGCTCGGACGCATCCGCTCCATTCCGGTGAATTGCGGCTCTTCGATATGGGAGGCAATCCCGGTGTGGAAGAGCGCCACCAGGCGGTGATGCTCGATCCGCGCGTAATGGGGGAAGTACTGCGGGTCATCCCAGTTATGGCGCGGCGAGTGCATCTTGATCCCCTTGAACCCAGCCGCGGCAAACTCGTCGATTTCGCGTAGCGCCTTGGGCTCATCCAAGTTGATGCGGCCGTAAGGAATGATGACATCCGGATGCTGGGCCGCGGCCTTCTTCAAGGCGTCCATGTTTTTTCGGAAGGCGTTGACGCACGCCATCGCGTTGCGCGGCTTGTAATACCTCACCAGGCGGTCGATGTAGTCCGGCTTATCCTCGTAGTGCTGATGGGAGTCGATGAAAAAGCGCCGCCCGGTCTGGGCGGCGGCGGCCGCCGCAAGCGGGAGCTTCAGAAGGATGCGACGAGTCAGTGACATGGCTGTCCCCCGAAGGTATCACTTTTCGGGGCACGCCGTGGCTAGAACACGAGCCGCTTCGAGGCTGAGGCGGGCTTGAGAAAGGATTCGAGCATATCCTCGGGAATCGTCAGCGACATCCGGAACTGCGTTCCGGTGGCCTTGAGATCCATTTTTTCGAGAAGGCGCGCCAACTCCGCGGCGCGCTTGTCATTCTGGGCGTTCATCTGCATCATTCCCATCAGGAACCGCACCACGTTCTCCATTGCGGCAGCGTCCTTGGCCGACCGCATCTGGGCCTCGGCCATCAACTCGACATCGGCGCCGAACCGGACGCCCCCATTCACGCTGTCGACGGACTGCACCAGATTCCCGTTCATGGCTCCGCCCAACTGGGGGGTGCGGATGTCGCCGGCAATCCCGGCGAGGCTCGCGGTGAGCATCCATGCGTCGAAGCGGGTGCTGAGGTCTGTGATGGTGTTGAGGGTTTTCGCATCGAGTGTGGGGCCCGCTGTCTGGCGCGCGTCGATGGCCAGCTTGACGTAATCCGGGTCGCCGGCGACCGCGGTGACGGAGTCCGCGATGGCCAGCCAGCCGTGCGAATCATCGCGCCCCGTAAAGATTTGGACGCCATTGTAACTGGTGGTGGACGATCCGGAGGCGAGCGCGAAACTCTGGATGCGGCTCACATCGAACCGGCCGCGGGCCAGCACTACAGTCTTCCCGTGATTCTGCCGCCGGGGCGTGGGCGAACTCGAGGCCACAATCAGTTCGGTCAGGTCCCGGCGCGGATCGAAACCCGTCGCCGAGATGAACTTGTTCATGTTCTCGTCTTCGGCCTTGATCTGGTCGAGGATGTACTGTCCGAAGCGCGAGGACTTGATCTGGTCCGCCCGTACTCCGGCCACGAAGGCGGCGTCGGGGGGGATCATACGGAGCAGCGCCGGGTCGGCCGCAAAGGAGAGGCCGGCGGCGGCCAGGGAAAGGAGAAGACTTCGCAAGAGTTTCATGGCGTTTGTCGCTCTGTCCTAGTTAACGACAGCGGCCGGTGAAAAGTTCACGGGAAGGTAAAAAAATATTCGGGCAGGGGAAGGCTCCGCCGCCGCAGGCCGGAAAGCCGGTATGATCCAAACAATTAGACGTATTTTAGGATCGTAATATCTGAATATAAGCAGGATTTTCCAGAGAACTGGAGGATTTATTCTCTCAACCCTCTTGCCAACGCCCGCTTTTCATGACATTCTTTTCACAAGCATCGCCGGACGCCTTCCCGGGTCCGGCGCCGTACCAGGGCAGGAGAGAAGCTTCATGGGTTGCCTGAATCGAATCATCGCTGTATTTGCAATCACTTGCGGGATTACGGCCCTCCGGGCCGATGTAACCGGGTCCATCCTCGGAACCGTCCGCGATCCCACCTCCGCGGTGATCGCGGGCGTCAAAATCACCGTCACCAGCCTCGACACCAATCAGTCTCAGGAGGCATCCAGCGATTCGCTTGGCCAGTACCGGTTTCTGGCTCTGCCCGTGGGGAAATACAAGGTTGAGGCCTCCGCGCCCGGCTTCCGCAAGTTTCTCGTTTCCGGCATCACACTGGATGTGAACCAACAGCGCCGGATCGACATCAGCCTGGAGATCGGAAGCATTGAGCAGCAGGTGGAAGTAAGCGCCACGGCCGTGCAGGTGGAAACCACCAATACGCAGTTGGGCCAGGTGATCGACCAGAAGAAAGTGCTCGAACTGCCGCTCAATGGCCGCAGCTACATTGACCTGCTCGGGCTACAGGCCGGCGTCGCTCCGGTGACCTCGGGCTCCATCCAGCAGGACCGGCCCGTCTCCGGGGGGCTATCCGCCGGCAATATAGCGGTCAACGGCCAGCGGGAAACCGCCAACGCCTTTCTCGTGAACGGAGGCGATGTCAGCGAAGGAAGGAACATGGGCGCCGCCATCATCCCCAACCTCGATTCGGTGGCTGAATTCCGCCTGATCACCAACAGCTTCGACGCCGAATACGGCAAGTTCAGCGGCGCTGTCATGAACGCCATCACCAAGTCCGGAAGCAACGGACTGCATGGCTCGGGCTTCGAGTTTCTGCGCAACGACAAACTCGATTCGCGCGGTTTTTTTGACCCCCAGCGCGGCGTCCTGAAGCGCAACCAGTTCGGCTACGCCGTCGGCGGACCCGCCATCAAGAACAAGGTTTTCTGGTTTACGGACTATCAGGGAACGCGCGAAAGCCGGGGCATCTCGAGCGGCCTGGTGGAACTCCCCACAGCCGCGATGCGTCAAGGCAACTTCGCCGGGATGAACGCTTTCGTCGATAGCGAAGGGAAGCCTGCCACCGTGCAAGGCCCCTACTGGGCGCAAGTGCTCTCGAAGAGGTTGGGGTACACCGTCACTGATGGCGAGCCTTACAGCCCTGGCAACTGCAACAGCACCCTCGTCTGTGTATTTCCCGGCGGCGTCATTCCCGACCGCGCCATCTCCGCCCCGGCCAAGGGGACAATGAAATTCATTCCTGCACCGAACGCGGGCTCCAACCTCCTGAGCACGGCGGGTTTCAACCGCAAGACCACGGATGACAAAGCGGGCCAGCGCGTCGATATTCTCACTCAGAAGTTCGGCAACTGGTTCGGCTACTACTTCTTCGACGACTCCACCATCACCAATCCGTTCGGCGCCAACGTTCCCGGCTTCCCCACCGTCACGCCCACGCGCGCGCAGCAAGGCGTCCTCAGCAACACGAAAGTCTTTGGCCCCACCGCCGTCAACGAATTCCACGTCAATTTCACCCGCACCGCCACCACGACAGACCAGCCTCAGGCGGGCTTTGGAAAGATCGGCGATTTCGGCTTCGTTACCGGCCTGGGAACCCTCGGCATCATCCCATCGGGGCCTCCCGGATTCGAAGCCGTGCCTCGCATCGGTTTTCAGAACTTCTCCATCGGCAGTCCTACCCTCACCACCACCCAGCCCAATAATACCTGGCACTTTGCCGAAAGCTTCTCCAAGATTCACGGGCGCCATACTATGAAGTTCGGGGGTGAATTTCGCTACTACCAAATCAATGAGCGCAACGTCTGCGCCCCGAACGGCTCGTTCAGCTTCGACGGCTCGGAGACGGGCAGCGATTTTGCCGACTACCTTCTCGGCGCTCCCGTCGACTACACCCAGTGCAGCCTGCAACTGCTTGACTCACGCAGCCGATACGGAGGCGCCTTCGCCGAGGATTCCTTCCGCGTCAAGCCGAACCTTACCCTGAATTACGGCCTCCGCTGGGAGGTGAATATGCCGTGGTATGACACACAGGGCAAGATCGAGACCATCGTTCCCGGGCTCCAGTCCACGCAATTCCCCACCGCGCCGAAAGGATGGGTGGTGCCTGGTGATCCTGGTATTCCCTCCACCCTCGCCCCCACCCGCTACAACAACTTCGCCCCCCGCTTCGGTCTCGCCTACTCCCCCGGCTTCTCCGATGGCGTCCTGGCGAAAGTCTTTGGCGGACCCGGCAAGACCAGCATCCGCGCTTCCTTCGGCATCTTCTACAGCTCGATCGAGGACCTGAACCTCTTCTACGAAGTGGGCGATGCCCCCTATGGTCTGTATTGGCCCAGCATCGTTCCGCCGCTCTTCGAGGAGCCCTTCCGCACCCGCGCGGACGGCTCCTCGCAAACCCAGCGCTTCCCGTTCATCCTGCCGACCCCGGGAGATCCCAGTAACAAGACGCTCGACTACTCGGTCTTCCTCCCCATCCAAGGCTCCCCCGGCTATGACATCCACAACCGGGTGCCTTACGCCGAGCACTACAATTTCACCATACAGAGGTCGCTAGGCAACTCCACGGTGCTCAGTCTGGGCTACGTCGGTACGCAAGGACATCGCCTCATCGCCCAGCGCGAATCAAACCCAGGGGACCCTGCGTTATGCCTCAGCCTCCGAGGCACTGGCGTAATGTCTGGTACTCCGGAGTGCGGTCCGAACGGCGAGCTGGGAGTCTACACCAGGCCGGACGGCAGCATCGTCAACGGCACTCGCGGCCCGCTGGGTCCGAACTTCGGCAGCAACTCCTTTACCTCCAACTTCGCCAACTCGAACTACAACTCCTTCCAGGCGAGCGTCGAGAGGAAGGCGGCCGACTTTACCTTCCTCGCCGCCTACACCTACTCGAAGGCGATCGACAACTCGTCAGGCTATGGGCAATGGGTAAATTTCATGAACTACGGCTTGAGCCGCGCCTTGTCGTCTTTCGACATCACCCACAACTTCGTGGTGAGCTACAACTACGCGGTGCCTTTTGACCGGGCTTTCCATTCCTTACCCAAGAGGCTGACCCAGGGCTGGAGTCTGAATGGCATCACTCGCTTTGCCAGCGGCTTCCCGATCACCATCGGCCAGAGCGGCGACCGCTCCCTCACCGGCACATCCGGTGTCGATGAGCCCAACTTCATCGGCGGCCTGGTCTTCAGCGACCCCCGCGGCGCCGGCCCCGACGGTAAACCCAACGAGTATTTCAACAAGAGCGCCTTCACCTCCGAAGGTCTCGGCCAGGTGGGCAACTCCAACCGGCGCTTCTTCCACGGACCTGGAATAAACAACTGGGATTTCGCCGTCCATAAAGACACCCGCCTGCGGGAAAGCATGGCCCTCCAGTTCCGGGCGGAATTCTTCAACGTCTTTAATCACGTACAGTTCAATAATCCGAACGGGACCTTCAACAACTCCCGATTCGGACAGGTCCGCAGCGCGCGCGACCCGCGCATCGGCCAACTCAGTGTGAAGTTCCTTTTCTGAGCGCCGGCTCGCGGTACACTAGCCATCGTGCGCTTCTGCGTTTTTCTCATGCTGGCTATTGCCGCTCATGCGCAAGACCCGGTGGAAGCGCTGCGGCGTCAGGCTCTCGAGTATTCGCGGCAAAAACAATGGGACAAAGCCGCCGAGGCGTATCGCCAAGCCTTGGCGGCCAAGTCCGCCGACGCGGACACACATTACAACCTGGCCCTGGTTCTGAAATACAAAGGGGATAATCAGGGCGCCCTCGAGCAGTTCCAGGAAGCCGTGCGGCTCAAGCCTTCGTGGTCCGAGGCCCATTACGGATTAGGCGCAACATACTGGACTCTCCGTAACCCGGGGCCCGCTCTCAAAGAGCTGCGCTCCGCCATCGCACTCGATGCGAATAACGCCCCGGCTCACGCCTTCCTTGGCGCAGTGCTTTTCGCCCGCCGGGAATTTCCCGAAGCGGAAACCGAGTTGAAGGCTGCTCTTCGTCTGCGACCTTCCCAAGTCGAGCCGCGTGACATGCTGGCTCTGGTCTATTTGCAGGAGAACAACCCATCCGGCGCGGCTGAAGAACTGCGGCGGTGCATAAAGGAGCGTCCCGGATTCGCCGAGGCCCACTTTCATCTTGGCCTTGCGCTGGGGCAGCAAAGCCAGCTCGACCAGGCTGCCGCCGAGTTCCGCGCGGTCATTCACATTCAGCCTTCCTTTGCTCCCGCCCACTCGCGCCTGGGGATTACGCTGCGCCGGCTCGGCGACGAGAAAGGCGCGCTCGCCGAGTTCCGTGAAGGCGCCCGATTGCAGCCTTCGGATGCGGAAGCGCACTATAACCTCGGCATGGCCCTCAAGAGCGGGGGCGACCTTGACGGCGCGATCGCCGCCTTCCGCCGCGCCGTCGAATTGCAGCCGGGCTTTGAAAAGGCCCACTACAACCTGGGCCTGGCCCTCTCCGCGAAGGGGCAAAAGGAAGCCTCGGCGCGCGAGTTGAACGAGTTGAAAGGGCTGCACTCGTTCCGCGAACAGCTCACCGAGGCCAAGAGCCTGACCTTGCAAGCCGTGGATCTGCTCAAGAAGCAGGAGTGGAACGGCGCTATCGCAAAGCTCGAAAAGGCCGCTGAACTCGCGCCCACGCTGCCAACTTCCTATCAATATCTCGGCGTCGCGTGGGAGAAAAGAGGCGATCGAGGCAAAGCGCTCGCATTCTTCCAGAAAGCCCTTGAACTCAAGCCGGATTACGCCCTGGCCCACTCCTCGCTCGGTCTGCTGTACTGGCGGAGCGGCGACGAGAAACGCGGTCTCGAGGAGTTCCAGAAGGCGGTTGTCTGCGATCCGGACATGCCGGAGGCACACTATAACCTGGGTCTCGCCGAGGCCACTCTAGGCAATCTCGATGAGGCATCGAAAGAACTTACCGAGGCCATCAGCCTCGAGCCGGATTACCTCGACGCCCGCCTCCAACTCGGCCTGCTTTTGAGCCGCAAGAATGATCCATTGGGGGCGGCCAACGTCTACCGCGACATCATCCGCCGCAGGCCGGACTTTGCGGAAGCCCACAACAATCTCGGCCTTGCGCTGCTCGAGGCTCACGATGCGGCGGGCGCTCAAGCAGCCTTTGCGCAGGCGCTCCGCCTGAAACCGCAATACGCCGAGGCGCACTTCAATCTCGCGCTTGCGCTCAAACAGGCGGGCAAGCCCGAAGCCGCCCGCCTCGAATTCGAGAAAGCCTATCGACTGGCTCCCCAACTTCGCAATCTCCCACAACAGCCATGAACCGAATGTTTCTTTCCGCTCTCCTATTCACGCCTCTGCTGGCCGCGCAGGAGGTGTGCACGGCGGCCTCACCCACGGCCACTTTCACCATTCCGCACGCCAGGACGGGCGAAGCGCTCACCCTCGATCCGCAGGCCAAGCTGTGGAAGAAGACCGCCTCCGCCTGGATCATCAAGGATTGCACGCGATCGGTGGAGTATCCGGAAACGAAAACGGAGATCCGCTCCTTCTACACGGACACCGACCTCTACTTCCTCTTCATCTGCCCCTACCAGGTATTGAACCTCTGGCTGCCTTCGCAGAACGACAAGCCTCGCGTCAAGCTCTGGGACCGCGATGTCGTCGAAATGTTTCTCGGCGACGACTGGAAGAACATCCGGCACTATCGGGAATTCGAGATCGCGCCCACCGGAGACTGGATCGACCTCGCCATCGATCTCGACAAGAAGAACTACGACCGCAACTGGCGCAGCGGGTGGCAGACCATGGGGCGCATCGATGAATCCAGGAAGATCTGGTACGCGGCAGCGAAGATCCCGCTGAAATCCGTCAGCGAAGCCCCCGTCAAGCGCGGCACCCGGTGGCGGATGAACCTCTACCGCATCGACGGGCAGGGGCCTGATTCGCAGCGCCATTTTTTGTGCTGGCAGCCCACTTGCGTCCTGAACAGAGATCCGAATCATGTGCCGGAACATTTCGGCACTCTCGTGTTCCGGTAACTCCTGCACTGACGAGCGCATCTCGCCTGGGCGGTCCTTCTCAGTTGCCGGTAACCGCGTTGTGCTGGCAGGCAAACCTGCGTCCTGAACCGCGATCCGAATCATGTGCCGGAACATTTCGGCACTCTCGTGTTCCGGTAACTTCTGCACTGAAGAGTGCAGCTCGCCTGGGCGGTCGCTCTCAGTTGCCGGTAACGGCGAAACAGTAGAACAGGCCGGCTCCGCCGGTGGCCACGAGGTTCTCCTGGCTGCATCCACGGGAGGGGTGAGTGGAGTTCCAGGAGATGCCGCCGCCGTTCCGGTCGCTGTGTCCGAGTTGGGCGGATCCGGCGCCGTTGGAAGTCCAGTTCCCGCAGGTATGGTCGGCGCCGCCGGTGTAGGCGCGGCCGTCGGGCTGAGTTCCTGTCAGGATGTCATGCATGTTCGGCTTGCCGCCGACGCCGTTCACGAGCGCGCCGTTCTCGGTCAGCGCATTATTCCTGGTAACGAGATTGCCGGTGCGCGCCAGGTCCAGAGTATCGCCGTGGAGGTGGGCGAGATCGCGGGCAACCATGGCTCCTTTGGCGTTATGCCAGGGTCCCTGGCCAATGCGGTCTCTGGCGTTGACGGCGGGGGCGGTGCCGGCAGCAGAAGCGCTCAGATAGGCGCGCCAGGTGCGCCCGCCTGCTCCCGCCGCGGCGGCGAGTTTCCGACAATGCGCATCGGCTCCCGCCAATCCGCCGAGGTTGGCTCCATCGCCGCCGCCCACGCTGGTGACGAAGAAGGTCATGGGCTGCCGCTGATTCTGTTGGGCCAGGACAAACATGGCCGCAATGCTGAGTGTGGACAAGAGTTTTTTCATAGTGTCTCCGCGGATCGGTGGTTTGGTGGAACGCGATCCGATCCATAGAGGCTACTACGTTTCGCGGCGCCGGCGAAATCGCGGAAAGGGATGAGCACAACGATAGCCGTAGCATTCCGTCACTCGGGCCGTTACCATGGAGGCGTACAGGACTCAGCCGCAATGGCACGCTCGATCTTTCTCTCTGTAGGCATGGGCGGTAAGAACCTGCCCGACGACACACTCACCGTTCAGCAGTTGCTGAACAAGGTACCGGTTTCCGAGGGGGGCCCGGTTCCGCTTCTGGCGGAGGACAGCAAGTGCGGCCCGCTCACCAAGGGGGCGATTCAGAAGTTCCAACTGAAGCAATTCGGATGGAAGGGGGCGGACGGGCGTGTAGACCCCGACGGGCCCACGCTCGCCAAGCTCAATGAGTTCGACAAACAGCCCGAGGTTCCGGTCCCGCCGAAGCCGGTAGAACCGGTGATTCCCGAGGCTACCGATTTCTTTCTCATTCATATGAGTTCCAGAAAGATTTCGGTGGGGGGCGAAGACGACCTGTTCTTCCTGGTGGCGGACATCAAACACAACATTCTGGCCGTATACTGGCTCGACACTACGGGCCGGGGCAGGCCGACGGTGGGCACGCCGCAGGGAAACAATTGGGCCGGGTCCGGCGGGCGGTTCCAGACGAAGAAAGCACGGCGCATCAATGATCTTCAAGTACCGGCGGCGTGGTTCTCGCGCGACGACGAAGGCACTGTTACGAGCAAACTGGTGCTGTTCTTCCCCGAGGGCGGCGCCACCATTCCGATGAACCACCACCTGATCGGGCCGGGGGGAAGAGTGAGCCCATCGAAGAGCGGAGGCGGCAGCGTCAGCACGGCGGCGGCAGGGGACTTCCGCCTTATCGAGTTACGCTAGGCCCGGGGCCTGGCCACCGGTCTGCGTTATCATGGTCGCTTCGCATGACCACCGCCTCTCATCTGGAATGCAGCAAGACCGGCGAGCGCTACCCTGCCGGCAAACTTCACAATCTCTCCTCGGCGGGCTTCCCGCTGCTGGTGCGGTATGACCTCGAAAGGGCGCGCCAGAGCTGGAACCGGGAATGGATCCCCAGCGGCCCTTCGAGCATGTGGCGCTACGCTCCCGTGCTGCCGGTATCAAAGCCGGCCTCCATCGTGTCGTTGGGGGAGGGGATGACGCCGCTGCTGCGCCTGCGGCGGCTTGGCGAGACGCTTGGGGCGGCGAATCTGTATTTGAAGGATGACGGGGTCAATCCCACGGGTTCGTTCAAGGCTAGGGGGCTTTCGTGCGCGATTTCGATGGCGAAGGAACTCGGCGTGACAAAGGTGGCGATCCCCTCGGCGGGCAACGCAGCGAGCGCGCTGGCCGCTTACGCCGCCGCCGCCGGGATGGAGGCGCACATCTACATGCCCTCGGATGTGCCGCAGGCGAACTACATCGAATGCATGTCCTTTGGGGCGCAGGTCACGCTTGTGGACGGGCTCATCAGCGATTGCGCCCGAATTGTCGCAGCCAAGGCTCCGCAAGAAGGGTGGTTCGACGTCTCGACGCTCAAGGAACCGTACCGCATCGAAGGCAAAAAGACCATGGGGTATGAAATCGCCGAGCAGTTCCGATGGGAGTTGCCGGAGGCGATCCTTTACCCCACCGGAGGGGGCGTGGGCATCATCGGCATGTGGAAGGCGTTCGAGGAGATGGAAGCGCTTGGCTGGATCAGTTCGCGCCGTCCCAAGATGATCGCTGTACAGGCCGAGGGCTGCATGCCGGTGGTACGGGCGTTTGAAAAGGGCGAGGAACGATCGGAGTTTTTCGAGAATGCCTCGACAATAGCCAGCGGGTTGCGCGTCCCGAAGCCGCTTGGCGATTTCCTCATCCTGCGGGCTGTCCGCGAAAGCGGGGGAGTGGCTCTGGCCGTTCCGGACGAGGCGTCGATGCAAGCCGGAGTGCAGCTAGCGGCACAGGAGGGGGTATTCGCGGCTCCGGAGGGAGCGGCTTGCGTGGCGGCGATGGGGAAACTGCTCGGCTCCGGGGTTCTCAAGAAAGAGGATCGTGTTGTGATCTACAACACGGGCGCGGGATTGAAGTATCTGGAAGCCTACTCGACGAGATTCCCGCGAAACGCGGGTGGGGAAAGCGACAAGCTTGGGGGATTGATCACGCCGCGCTAAAGACGGCCGCTAGAGACGCCCGCTAAAGACGAATGAGGCGGACTTCCGATTTCGCGGCCAAGTCACACGACCTGGCAACCAGAAGATCCGCCCCAATTGTTAATTCGTTGTTACCGCTCCGAAACAGCCTGACCTAGTAGCCGCGGCGATCCCGGTAGCCGCCGCCGCCACCACCCCGGCCACCCCGGTTACCATACCCGCCGGCACCCCGTCCGCCGCCACCGCCGCCGCCCTCACCCTTGGGCCGGGCCTCGTTGACGTTCAGGGTGCGGCCGCCAATCTGCGACCCGTTCAGGGAAGAGATGGCACGATCGGCTTCCTGGTCATCGGGCATTTCCACAAACGCGAACCCTCGAGAACGCCCCGTCTCGCGGTCGGTTATCACGCTGACACGATCCACAACGCCATAGGGTTCAAACATGGAACGCACATCCTGTTCATTGGCGTTGAAACTCAAATTGCCTACAAAGATATTCTTCACGGTCACGAACTCCAATCCCAGCTACTCAACGGTAATCCCTCGCACACCATACCGGACGGAGTTCCGACCTTGAGTTACTGGCGAACTACGGCAGACAACTGCCGCGTACAGCTTAGGCTGCAAACCTACAATAACAGAGTTTTGTCTTTATGGGAATCCCGTATTTTTACCTGCCATGGAGTCGTGTTTTATGCGACCTTTCTTCGCCTCTTTGGCTGTCATGGGCATGCTTGGGGCCAGTTGCGGAGCCCAAGAGCGACACCGCGTCCCGGACCTCAGCATCCGAATCCTGTCCACGACGGTGGCGGATCAGTGAGTGGGGTTTTTCGGCGCTCGTGATCGCGGATGGCCTACGCCGGGAATTGCCAGAGACGAATTCGAGAGTAGCCGGGCGCAGGCGGGGCAGGGTATCTTCCTGTCGCGGCTGGACGACAAAGGAGCGGAAACGGATCACGTTCGGAACATCGGGGCCAACTATGAATCGCGGGGCAGGACATTTATCGTTTATGAAACCGTTAAGGAATTGTTTGCGGGGGTTTGGCTGACTGGTCCAATAAAGCGAGCGCATGCGGAGAAGAATTGGGGTGTTCGATTTCCGCTGATCAAACCGGGTGGGTAAGGAGGAGAGGACAATTTGGTGGAGGACATGCCGTTCGTTGTCGATACCGATAGAGGTCTGGTGGTTCTTTCCGGCTGCGGCCACGGGGTGTTATTTGTGGCGGATGGCTTCGGGCGCCCTCTCGCGGTCCATCGCTTCGAGTCGGAAGGTCCACTTCAGGGGCACCGTTTCGGGAGGATAGCAGAGCGTCTCGCTGCATGCCTGATAGCGGAGAGTCCCCTCGAAGGTGACCTGGTTTTCGGAGTTGGCAAGGGGCCGGACGGCGGCATCCTGCCCGACGGTCAAGTCGCGGACAATGTGCAACTTACCTTCAAACACCGGAACTTTTTCTTCAATCGCTTTCAAGTACAGGATCCGCGGAGTGGGGAAGGTCACGGGGTGGGGCTTGTAGCCCGGGGATTCGGGAAACTTCCAGTCCACGCCGTGGTAACCTTCGACTCCCGGCGCGTACAGATGGTAGCCGGGTGGGATGCCGACATCCACGGCTAGCAGGATTCGCTGCCCGCCGCGAATCACCGGGGTGCTGGCGGTGGTGGTGATCTTGACGTGCTTCGCCTTGGCCTCTCCGGGGGCGGCAGTTGGCGATAGTCCGTAGGCGCGGTCGAGAATTGCGGCCAGTGTCGGGCGCTCGCGGTAGTCCTCCTCGAAATACTTCGTTTGGAGGACGCCGGCGGCGTTGGCGACCAGGGTCACCGGGTAGGGCACGCCGTAAGCGAAGGTTCCCTGCTTCATGGATGTGTTCAGGATCCCGTATGCCCGGATGGTGTTCGACCCCTCATCCGACAGCAGCGGGTAGGTAATGTTTCGCCGGGCGGCAAAATTCCTGAGGATGGCTACGCTGTCGTAGCTCACTGCCGCGAGCCCGATTCCCTGCTTGCGCAATTGCTCGTAGTTTCGCTCCAACTCGACGAGTTGGGCCTTGCAGTACGGTCACCAGTCCGCCGAACGGAAAAACACGAGCATGAGTCCCCTGGGGCCTCGCAGTGACTCCAAGGTCTGTGTCTTGCCGTTTTGATCGGGCAGCGAGAAAGCGGGCATGGTTTCGCCCACCTTCACACCGGGGTCAGTGGGCAGATTCTGCGCCCAGAGGACGCCGGCCGATAGAAGGAGAAGAAAACGCACTACATCCAGTATGACGCGCGAGCGGGCCTTTATTCCCGCGACGCGGAAAAAATACGCAGCGCTTCTTCTCCGCGGACAAAGAACTGCCGTTTCTCCGATTCCGAGGGGAAGACGAGGGGGCCGGAGCGGTAATAGTCGAGTTCCGTTTTCCAACGCCGCCCAAGTTCCCGCCTCGCCTCGGGGTCCGGCGGAGTTCCGTCCCAGCGCAGATAGACGGGGTTGGTGTGAGCCTGCAAGGATCCGGAAGCAGTCCGCGCCGCCAGCCAGACGGGGCCGTTGGCGGGAACTTCCGCCTCGAGGCTGTTCCCTGCCCCGGAGGCGATCACTTTGCCATTGGCTACGATCTCCAATCGATCGAGGGGCAGGTAGAAGGAGGCCTCGGCGCTCACCCGCCTGCCGCCCGGAGCCAGTTTCAGTTCGATGAGAGGGCCGTTGGTTACCATACCTTCCCCGCGGCGGACGCCCTGGGACCATGCTTCGTAGGCGGAGACGCCTGCTTTGGCCTTCACCATCATCCGTTCGGGACCGAGCAGAGGCAGCCAGCGGGACCACTCCTTTTCCCTGGTCCAATTGTTGAGCGCCACGGGGAAGTCGCTTCCGGCGACGCCCGTCACCTGGAAGCCGGCGTTGAGCAGTTGATACCACTGCCCGGTCTTGAGGCGGCCGAACTGAAACACTTCCACGAAGTCGATGCTTTTCAGGGCGAGATCCATGAGCAGGGTGGAATGCTTCTGGGAGCCGTCAAAGTGGGCGTAGCCGACGGTAGCGCCCACTTTCCGGCCCAGACCGAATAATACATAAGGATAGGGAAATGTTTCGGGCGAGTTTGCGTACGCCGATCCTACACTGAGGGGACGGATCATCTCGCGGCCTCCGAGCAGATTGACATGTCCGAAGAACTCCGACCGCGATTCGTGGCCGGAGCGGATGGACCTTCCCGGCAGTTTCGCCTCGGCCTTCGGTCCAAAGCCGTATTGCCAGGCGGCATCCATCTGGCGCTGCAACTGAAGGAAATTGGCGACGGAGAGATCCTCGGCTTCCATCCATTCAAGGAACACCTTGTCATCCAGGGCATCGCGCACGAGGTGGATGTGGTCGTCGCTCGAGAGCCACTCGCGCGAGGCTCCATGCGTCCAATCGTCCATTCTCAGCGTGATGCGGCTTGTTTCTCCGGCGCGAAGAGTAAACTCCTGCACGGCGGGCTTGTAGAACAAGCCGCGGTAGGCCTCCAGGCGGTAGCTGCCTGGGGGCAGGTCAAATCCGGCCTGCCCTTTGAGCAGGAAGAAATGCGAGATGTCGTTGCAGGTTACTTCGAGAGTCGAGGGGTCCGGAACGCGCCGCCAAAGCCGCTCCCTGTAGAACATATCCACGCGCAGGGGAAGCATTGCATCGACGGGACTCAAACGAAACGGGCGCCCGTCTTTGAAGAGATACACGCGGGCGGGCATGACGGGTTCGGTGGCGAGTTCCAAACGTCCCGAGAGGCTGCGCAGTTGCGCAAAGGCAAGGGCCGCGAGGAAAGTCAGAGCGAGGGCTGCGCGTCGCACGCGAGGTAAGCGTATCACAACGCGCCTCACTCTTTCCCGCGCTTATAGGGTGACGAGAGATACTTCCTGGCCTGCCCGGCGGCGTCCGAATCGGGCTCCAGATCCACACAACTGCGGTAGGCTTTCAACGCTTCGACCCGCTCCCCCTTCATGTCGTAGCACTGACCGAGGCGGAGGTAGGCGGTGGTGGAGGCGTTCAGATCGAGGTCGTTCACGTTCCTGACAGCCTTCTTCAATTCCGAGATGGCGTAGTCGTAATCGCGATACCAGAACAGGAGATTTCCGCGCGAGACATTGATCTTCTCCTCGGGCATGGCGGCGAATCCCGGCGTATTGGCGCGCTTGCGCTTCTCGAGTTCGGCCAGCGTTTCGAGCGCCTTCTGTTTGTCTCCCTCATCGGCGTACATCTGCACCATTTCGAGCAGGAACAAGTAATTCCGAGGATAGGCATGGAGCAACTCCTTCAGCAAAGGGATGGCATCCGCGGGACGCCGTTCCCGCCGGTAGATAGCGGCAAGGATGACCTTCGCGTCGTTGCGGTCCTGCTCGCCCTTCTCGGCCACCAGTTGCAGAGTCTTGATCCCCTCTTCCTTGTCGCCGCGGAATCCGATGAGGAAGCCGAGGATTTTGTAGTGCCAGGGGAGGCTGCCGACCACATAGTCGTGAACGCCCTGCACAAGACGCGCGTCGTAGTAATCCGGCTTGAGTTTCGTCACCCGATTTTGCAGTTTACGGGATGTCGTAATGTCGCGGAGAGCGTCCATCCAGGCCTTGCGCACGAGGAAGTTGTAGTTGGCGCGCAGTCCGTAAGCAATTCCTTGGGCGTACAATGCCTTGACGTCATCGGGCGATTTGTCGAGTGTAGCCTGGGTCAATTCGAGAGCTTTGGCGATGGAATCCTCGAGGAGTTTCCGGTTCGCGGGATTGGGTTTGAGTTTCTCGCGTTTGAGAAATGGATTGTTGCCGGTAACCAGTTCGCTTTCGAGCGATCCCGAGCGCAGCATTTCGCGGTAAAGAATTCCCTGTGACAGGGCATTGTAAGCATAGGGGTCGTTCGGATTCTTCGCGACCGCGCTCTGGAACGCGGCAATGGCCTGATCGAATTCGAGGTTGTAGAAGTGATCCCACCCCGTCGCCATGGAATCACCGGCGGCCTGCAGGCTTGCGGCGCCGACCAAACAGAGGAGAACAATCACTAGCCACTATTGTAGTTGGCCCAGAGCCCAGCGGGCATGTTCGGCGATGACATCGTCGTTTGACTGAGCCAGGCGCTGTAACGGTGCGCGGAAACACGGGAGGCCGCTATTGCCCATGGCCACGGCAACGTTGCGCAGGAATCCGCGGTATCGCGCCCGCTCGACTGCGGAGCCGCGAAACATCTCCCGGAACTCTTTTTCCGTCACCGCGGCCAACTGCTCGAGGGGCGGGGATTCGAAGCGGGGGGAAAACGCGGGCTCCGCAGTGAGAGCGGCGCGGCGGTTCCAGGGGCAGACGTCCTGGCAGATGTCGCATCCGAACACGTGCCAGCCCATGCGCGCGCGGTGCTGCTCGTCAATGGGTCCATGAAGTTCGATGGTGAAATAAGAGATGCATAGCCGGGCATCGAGTTGCCAACCGTGCGGTCCAGGCACGAGCGCCCCGGTGGGGCAGGCATCGATGCAGCGCCGGCAGGTTCCGCAGCGGTCCGGCGCGGGGGTGTCGGGATCCAATTCGGCGGAAAGGAGCATTTCGCCGAGGAACAGCCAGGAACCGAGGTTCTGATTGATCAGGCAGGTGTTCCTGCCGATCCAGCCGAGACCGGCCATTCGCGCAAAGCTGCGCTCGAGCAGGGGGGCCGTGTCGACGCAGATGCGGTGCTCCACGCCGTCCATCTGTTCCGCCACTTTTTCCAGGCCCAGGCGAACAATCCGGTGGTAGTCGTCTCCCCAGGCGTAGCGGGAAATCCACCCCAACTCGTGCGGCGTACGCGACGTGGAGTATGGCTGGGGGCCGTTGTAAACTTTGCCGACGCAGAGAACGGAACGCGCCGAGGGGAGCAGGTGCTTTGGATCCATGCGGAGGGCGGCGCGGTGGTCAGTGAGGTAGGACATCCGTCCGGCCATTCCGCGCCGGACCCAATGGTCGTAGCGCTGGTTGTCGGCGAGCGGTTCGGCGGCGGCAATTCCGGCGAGTTCGAAGCCGGCTTGGCGGGCCAGAGACTTCAGTTTTTGGGCCTGGAGGGAGGAAGCCAAGTCACTGATTCCTTTGATACTATGCTCAAATGTACAATTAAGCGGCCAAGCCCCCTCCAAGACCCCGTCCCGTTCAATGCCTCATTTGGCCACACAACGCTGAAAATACGCATTTTGATTAATTGGCGTGGGACTTGGCGGTTCCTTTCGCTATACTGCCCACGTGGCACTCGTGTAGTAAGCCCTAAAGGTTAGTTTAACCATAGCGACATCCATCTGATCACGCACGGAGGATGAGGAGACTTAAAAGGAATGCACAAACCGATCAAGTACGTGGAAAAAGCGGTTTCGTACACCGCCAATGCAGCTTGGGCCATCTATGACCGGCTCAACGCGATCCGCCCGAACCCTTCGTTCACCCCGAGGTGGTCTGACAAACCTCTGCTGAAGTCCTGGGAAAAAACGAAGCCGCCGCTGGGGTGGCCCCGTGAGACCGACTCTCTTTGCCCCAAGTGCGTTCCCGAGACCCGCAAGGAGATTCTGGACGGGAAGAAGGATTGGAAGGATCTGATCCACGAAAAGGTGGGAGAGATCAAGGCACAGATCATCGAGCGCGATGGGAAGATCATGATGGTGAAGGAGTGTCCCATCCACGGCAAGTTCGAGGACATCATGTCCATCGACACGGCGTTCTACAAGCACCTGGAAGAGTCATTCCCGGGACGCGACATCCGCGCACACAACGATGAAAAGCTGCACAACCACGGCTCCTCGACGGTTCGCCACGGACGGGGTTCCGTGCTCACGGTGGACCTGACGAACCGCTGCAACATGATGTGCGATCCCTGTTTCATGGACGCCAACCAGGTTGGCTTCGTGCATGAACTGACGTGGGATGACATCAAGCAGTTGCTTGACAACGCGATTACGATCAAGCCACGCCGGCAGATGTCGGTGCAGTTCTCGGGCGGTGAGCCGACGCTATCGCCGTACTTCCTGGACGCGATCCGCTACGCGCGCAAGGTCGGTTATCAGAGCGTCCAGGCGGCTACCAACGGCATCGAATTCGCGAAGAGTCCCGAGTTCTGCCGCCAGGCGGCGGAAGCGGGCCTGCGGTATGCCTACCTTCAGTTCGACGGTATCGGCAACGCGGCGAATTCCCACCGCGCGGTGGGCAACCTGTTTGATGTAAAGCTGCAAGCCATCGAGAACCTCTGGAACAACGGGGTGGACATCGTTCCGGTTACGACGATCATCAACGGCATCAATAATCAGCAGGTGGGCCGCATTATTCAGTTCGCTCTCGACAACCCGAAGAAGATTCCGTTTCTCAGCTTCCAGCCGGTGTCGTTCACCGGCCGTGATGAGGCTATCTCAGACGAGCGGCGGAAGGCGCAGCGCTACACGCTTTCACACCTCGCCCATGACGTAAAGAATCAGTTGGGCATCGGCGAGCCGACTCGCGACTGGTTCCCGATCAGCTTCATCAGCACGTTCTCGGACTGGTCGGACCTGGTGAAAGGCCCCGAGGCGGACTGGGGCCAGTTGAGCTGCGGCTGCCACCCGAACTGCGGCGTGGGCACGGCCATCATGGTGGATAAGGAAACGAAGGAAGCCGCTCCGGTTACGGCGTTCCTCAATGCGGACCGCCTCGCCAAGGACGTCGCGCGGATCAATGACGGGGCGCGGAACAAGAAGCTCTCCATGTTCGCGATGGCGCTGGCCGTGGCGCGCAACTACGATCCGTTCATGTCCCCGAAGCACTTCAAGATGACGGACCTGCTCAAGAAGTTTGATAAGACTTTCGGCGCCACGGGCAAGAACTACGGCCGCGTGGATGCCGGACGCAGCAGGAAAGACATCGACGCGCGCCGCCAGGACCGCTGGAACTTCCTCTTCATCGTGGGCATGTGGTTCCAGGATCTGTTCAACTACGACTTCCGGCGCACCGAGCAGTGCATCATCCCCTACGCGACGCAGGAAGGGGAGATCAGCTTCTGCGCTTACAACACCGGCATCGGATGGCGGAACATCATCGAGAAGATGCACATGACGGCGACGTTGACCAAGTGGTACGGCGAGCGCGGCCGGCACGAAATCTTCGCGGGCGGCAAGGCGGTGAAGCTGGAAACCGCCGAGCACTCGATGACGCTGCGTGAGGACATCGTTACCAAGGAAACGCAGAAGGACCTCGACAAGCTGGGCATCGCCAAGACGGCGCGCGAAGAGAAGATCCGCGCCCGGGACGCCAAGCTGACGCACCAGGATCCGAAGGACGCGGAGATGATGCGTCTGTATCGCAAACACGTGCTGAAGGAACCCGACAGTGTCGAGTTTGTGCCGCTGAGCACCATTTCTCCAACGAAACCGGCGCAGGCTCCCAAACCGAAACAGGCCGAGAAGGAAGTGGGCAGCTTCGGCGACTAGGTTCGCCGGAGGGCCTTGAAAAAAAGGGCCGCACGGGGCTTATAGCTCCGGCGGCCTTTTCTTTTTGCAGAGTGAGGGATGCTCCGTCAGCGCGCCAACTCGAGCGCCGCTTTCAGCCCGCCGACGCGCTGGATACCGGGCACGAAGAACCCGCGGAGCATGTCTTCATCGGCCGCCGCAGCCTCAGGGCGATCCGCCAGGCGCACTCGTCCGTCATAGACGGCTGCCGCGAAGGCACTCCACAATACGCCGTCGGATACGCCCAGCAGTTCGACCGGGCCCTTGGTGGTGGTCCGCAGCCACGCGAGCGCGGTGAGAATGTCCTGCACACGGTTCTGGCTGTCTGTACGCTGGAAGGTATAGAAATGATCGGCGTCGGTGTAGCGCTCTCCGCGAGCCGAGCCGGTATTCCAGGCGTCGAGGTAGAGCGCCGGCCGTCCGTTGGCGGGCACGGTTGCGCGCGCCGCCGCGGCTCCTTCGGAATCCACGACGAGAAGGGGAACGCCCTTTCCCTTGAGATAGATTCCGGGCACGCGATCCTCGCGCCCGGGGCGGCTCAGCGCGATGGATTCCCCATCCTGGACACTCAACACCTGGGCGGGGTTCTCCACCGATAGCGCAAACCGCATCGTCTCGCGATCCGGCCGCGCCACCTGGGTCAGCTTGCGCCATGCAGCGAAGACGGCATCCTCACCGGGAAGCGCGTTAGCGGGCATCGCCCTGCCGCTCCACACGAGCATGTCCTCGTCCGTTTCGACGGTGAACGGCTGCTCCTCCACGGGATCTCCATTGGCCAGCAGTACCTTGCCGAAGAAGGTGTACATCGCTTCGCGGCTTCCGCGGTGGTAGTTGTGAGGGGAATCGAATTGCACCACTTGCACCTGGCTGGCCGCGTCGTAGAGTTCGTACACTTTCCTGATCGCGGGATATTCGATTTTGGGGACGTTCTTCGTCCAATCGCCGGTGGCGGAGACGAGGAGCATCGGGCGCGGAGCCATCATGGCCGCGAAGTCGACGTTGAACGTATCGTGCCGCAACCCCGGCGCGTTTTCGCAGGGCGAGCCGCCCTGCATGATGCCGGACACCATGTTTACGGGAACATCGTCGCGGATGCGGTCATCGACGGCGGCGAGCAGAAAGGTCTGCGTGCCGCCCCCGGAAGCGCCGGTGGCGGCGAGGCGCCGGGTATCCACATCCGGAAGGGAGGCGAGGAAATCCGCCGCACGGAGGGAGTTCCACAATTGCAGACCCATTGGCCCGAAATTCCACAACTGTTCTTCGGGGCTTCCGAAGGCGTGCGGCGTCTGCCTGGTGTCGTTGTAGCCCACCATGTCGTAGGCGAAGACGACGTAGCCCTGGCGCGCCAGGTTGATCGACCGTCCCGGGATGGAACCGAGATCGGTATTCTCGAGCCGCCCATGTTTCCAGTGGCCGTGCGGCGTCAGAATACCGGGGAATTTCCCTTGTTTTCCCCGCGGACGGTAGAGGTTGCCCCCGAGGTAGTAGCCCGGCATGGTCTCGAGCGCGACCTTCTCGATGGAGTACCCGTCGCGGTCGAGGCGGCCGAAGACCTCCGCGTGGACGGGGCCGCGCCTGGGCATGGGCAAGAGGCCCGCGGCGGCCAGAATCTGCTTTTTCAGGTGCGCCTTGCGCGCCTCCCATTCGGCGCGGGAGGCATAGATGGGCATGGGGTAGGCAAAGCGCGTCCCTTCAACGGCCTTCCAGCGCGCGTCCTCGGCGGGCACTTGCCCGAAGGCAGCCAAGCAGGGCAGGGCTAATGCGAGCACGAGGTTCTTCATGCCGCGGCCGCCTTCGATTTGTCGTGCGCGGTGAATGTGGAGTTGTGCCTGGCCAGATGCTCGAGCAGCGGGGCCGGTTTCCAATGCTCACCGAAGCGGTCGTGGAACTGGCGCACCCTGGCGTAGACATTCGCGAGGCCGGCGAGATCGGCGTATTTCATGGGGCCTCCGCGCCATGCCGGGAAGCCGTAGCCGTTGATGTATATGATGTCGATGTCCACGGAGCGCAGCGCGAATCCTTCTTCGAGCACGCGCGCCCCTTCGTTGATCAGCGCATAGACGCAACGCTCGATAATCTCTTCGCTGGCGGCAGCCTGCCGGGCAATCCCGGCCTTGGCGGCGTATTCCCGGGCGAGCGTGAGCACCTCCGGATTCGGGGAAGCCTTGCGCGCAGCATCATAGAGGTAGAATCCGCGCCCGGTCTTCTGCCCGTAGTGCCCCGCCTCGCATAAGAGGGAGTCGAGTTCGGCGTAGCGGAGGCCGGGCTGTTCCAGATGCCTGAACTCCTTCCGGATGCGGCAGCCGATGTCGAGCCCGGCGAGATCCTGCACGGCGAGCGGACCCATCGCCATGCCGAAGGAGTAGAGGGCGCCATCGACCTGCTCCGGAGTGTTGCCCTCTTCCACGAGGAACACGGACTCGCGGCAATAGGGGGCAAACATGCGGTTTCCGACAAAACCCCGGCAGTTGCCAACGAGGACGCCGACTTTTTTCAGACGGCGCGCCAGTTCCATGGAGGTAGCGATCACTTGCGCGCTGGTTGCCTTGCCGCGCACGATCTCGAGGAGGCGCATGACGTTGGCGGGGCTGAAGAAGTGGTGCCCGATGACCATCTCCGGACGTGAAGTGGCCGCGGCGATTTGGTCGATATCGAGCGTGGAGGTATTGGACGCGAGGATCGCATCGCGGCGCGCCACCTTGTCCAGTTCGGCGAAGGTTTGCTTCTTCAACTCCATGTTCTCGAACACCGCTTCGACGACGATGTCGGCGTCCTCGAATCCGCGGTAGTTGACGTGAGGAGTGATCAGCTTCAACCGCTGGTCGACGAACTCCTCGGTGAAGCGGCCGCGCTTTACGGAATTGGCATAGTTTCGCGCGATGGTGGCCATGCCGCGGTCAAGAGCCGCCTCGTTGGCCTCTTTCAGAAGGACGGGAATTCCAGCGTTGGCATAGACCATGGCAATGCCGCCGCCCATGGTTCCGGCGCCGACGATTGCCGCCCGCCGGATGTGCAGGGTCTCCACGTCCTTGCCGATACCTGGCACCTTCGAGACGGTGCGCTCGCCGAAGAAGGCGTGGATGAGGGCCTTCGATTGATCGGAGGCGAGGCATTCGGCGAACAGCCGCGCCTCCACCTGGCAGCCCTCGCGGAAAGGCAGCCGCGAGGCGGCCTCGACGGCGTCAATCGCCGCGTGTGGAGCGGTCTGCCCGCGAAGACGTTTCGATGCGGCTTCGTGCGCGGCGGCAACCGCTTCCGCATCGGGAGCGGCGGTCTTTCGACTGGCGCGCGGCGGTGTCCGGCCCGCCACATGGCGGGCGAAGGCGATGGCTCCGGGCAGCAGTTCTCCCTCGAGCAATTCGTCGACGATGCCGGCCTCTTTGGCCTCGGCGGCGCGGATGGGCTCGCCGAAGGCGCACAGTTCCAGGGCCTTCCTGACGCCGGCCAACCGCGGCAGGCGCTGGGTGCCTTCCCCTCCGGGGATGATCCCCAATTTGACCTCGGGTTGACCCACCTGGGCGGAAGGGACAGCCACGCGGTAGTGGCAGGCCATGGCCACTTCCAGGCCTCCGCCAAACGCCGTGCCGTGAATGGCGGCGATGACGGGCTTGTCGCTGTCCTCGAGGTCCGCCAATAGCCGGAGGATGGCGTCGAGACCGCCATGATGGCCGGCGTGGATCTTCTCGAATTCCCGGATGTCGGCTCCGGCGATGAAGGTACGGCCTCGACCGGCAAGAACCACCGCCTCCACATCATCGTGCATCAATGCCCAGCGGAGTCCTTCCATGATGCCTTCGGGGACACCGGGGCTGAGGGCGTTCACGGGTGGATTGTCCACCGCGATGACAGCCACATTGCCTTCTTTGTAGTAGGAAACAAGGTTTGCCATTCGATTCAAATCATAGCGCGAGGGGATGGCAGGGAGGGTGGAGAGTGGAGGGGAGGGACAGAGCCAGGGAGGGTGAAAGGTTGGCGGCGCCGAGTCCCGTGATGCCCGGCGCCGCCGGATAAACCTTTAGACGAGGTTAGGGATTTTGATGATCTTCTTCTGGATGGCGTATTGCACAAGCTGGGCTTTGTTGTGAATGTCGAGCTTGCGCATGAGGTTGAACTTGTGCGCCTCGACCGTCTTTACGCTGAGGTTCAGGTCGCAGGCGATCTCTTTCACGGAATTGCCTTCGGCAAGCATCTTCAACACCTCGCGCTCGCGCGTGGTGAGGGTGGCAAAGCGGGGTAGGCGGTTTGCCGATTTGATACGCGAACGGAAGTCGTCCACTAATTGGGAGAGCATGCGCGGGCTGAGGTAACTGCCTCCGCGTGCGACGTCACGGACGGCGGCGACGAGTTGTGCCGCTGGGGAGTCCTTAAGGACATAGCCGCTGGCGCCCACCTCCATGCCTTCGACGAGGTAGTCTTCATCGTCGTACATGGTGAGGAAGAGAATTTTCGTTTCCGGGCGATTTTTCTTGATCTGCCGTGTAGCCTCAAAGCTGCTCAAGCCGGGCATACCGATGTCCATGAGAACAACGTCCGGGCGGGCCTCTCCTGCTTTGTCAACGGCGTCGCCCCCGTTGGACGCCTCGCCCACCACCTCCATGTCAGGCTCGGCGGCGATCAGCGTTCGGATTCCTTGGCGGAAGAGAGTGTGATCATCCGCCAGCATGATTCGAATTTTTGGCATAAGTACGTCCGACGTTCGATTAGTGTCTAACTACAGCTTTACTGCTTCCTTGAGCAACAGGTAATTCAATCGTGATACAAGTTCCATGCGGAAACCGCGTTTGCCGCCCCCGCTCCCTTTGGGGGATCCGCCCCGAATGAGGAGCAGGTTGGCTTTCGAGAGAGAATCTTCCTCCCATGAGGGCCACGCGTTCACGAATTCCCGCGAGACCGAATGAGTTTCTTTTCTCTAAAGCCTCTTCGACATGAAACCCGACGCCATCGTCTGCAACCTGCAATCTAAGTACCCCATCGGCAGTTGTGGCGGAAATGTTTACACGGGAAGCCATGGAATGCTTCGCAATGTTGTTACAACACTCCTGCACCAGCCTATATACGATGATCTCCAGCTTCTTGGGCAAGTTGTGCAGTTTGGTCAACTGTAACTTGACTTTGGCCGGATGGACCCGCCGGAAACGGGTGACCAGTTGCCGCAAGGAGGCTCCGAGCCCCAACTGCTCCAATACGGCAGGGCTCAAAGCGGCGATCAGGCGGCGAATCTCGAGAATGGTGCGCTCCGTCATTTCGCGCACTTCTCCCAACCTTGACCTCGAAGCCGAATCCTCGGGCATCGATTGTTCAATCAATTCCAACTGGAGCCGGACGCACAGCAGGGATTGGCCGGCTTCGTCGTGCAGTTCCCGGCTGATGCGGCGCCGCTCGACTTCCTCGACGTGGAGCATGTGTTCGGCAAGCGTCCGAACCTGCTCTTCGCGCTTGGCCAGATCCTCGACCAGGCGCGCTTTTTCCGCGGCCATGAGACAGCGTTCGGCAGCAGCGGCGAGCAGTTCCTGCTCGCGAGGCAGCCACTCATAGCTCTTGCGAAATCCGAATTGAATGACTCCGGCGACGCGGGAGCCTTCCACCAGAGGGATGGACCAGCAGGAAGCGAAACGTTTCGACCAGGTAGAGTCGAGCAGAACCCCACTGGCTCGTCCGTTGCCGTTTCCATCCGACTTTGCCCAACTCCAACTGCGAGGGGAGTGCAACCTGCGCAGGACTTTGGCATCCTTGAGCAAGCCGTCCAAGGCGGGAACGGTGGGACGGCGTCCACTGCCGTCGACGCTGCCTTTATGCTGCCAATCGCCGCTTTCGGGTTCGAGCAGGAAGAGATGTCCGGCGTCGGCGCGGCAAAAGTGGGCAAGCGTTGCCAGGAAGCGCCCTAGAAGGTCATCCAGATTCCGGGATTCGAGTTCCACCCGGAACAGTTCGTAGAAGGCCTGTGTCTCGGTTTCGCGCACCTGGTAGTAGGCGTTGTTTAGAGTGAGGATGACACAGAAGTGAAGCTGCTCTCGAACCCACTGGAAGTTGAGGTATTCCTCCGGAAACATCTTTCGCAGCAGGGGGGTGAGGAGATTGTCGTACTCCTCGAGAGCCGTAATGATCTGGCTGGGAGGGAGATTGAGTTTGGCCAGCCTGCGGCCGTTGTACTCGACTTGTTCAAAGAAGGAACCAGCCACCTGCCCGTTGGCCAGCGACCTCGCTACCGCGCCTGGGGTGATGGCGGCGAGAGCGGCGCGTTCCCGGCTTCCCAATTGCATCAGTTTGAGCCGTTTTTCGAAGCGCCTCTCAATGGAGTGGGCATGTGGCCGCAACAAAACGGCGAGCCGCCGCAGATGGTTTCTGAGCTGATCGCTCAGTACATCGGCTGCATCGGCGAGCACGGGAGACTTGTCGGTCACAACCACCACGTCCTTACTATCGAACGTAGGGGGTTTCCACTTTACCCTTGGGAGGAAGTACCTAGGGAAAAATTGATGTCAGCATCCGGCAGGCAGAGTGGGATCAGGCGCAGCAACTCGGCGACGCTCCAGGCTTGGGCGACGGCTCCTTTGGGGCGATGGGGGGCGTCGCCGTCGTAGATCTCCGCCAGGGAGCCGAGGCAGTAACTTTGAAGTTCTACTTCCATATTTTGCAGTAACTTATTACAAAACGACAAATTATCTGCCGTGAGTCCGAGCACGCGAAGACGCGCTTCGAGGTATGGACCCAGGAGCCACGGCCACACCGTGCCCTGGTGGTACGCTCCATCGCGTTCCCGCGGCCCACCCTCGTAGCGACCGTGATAATCGGGTTCGTCCGGCGCGAGTGTTCGCAGACCGAAGGGTGTGAGCAGGGTCTCCTCCACCCGCTCCAGGATCGATTGGCGCTGATCCTGGTTCATCAGGGGGAAGGGCAGGCTCACGGCGAAGATCTGGTTCGGACGAAACCGCTCATCGGGGCCTTCCGGAGCGAGCCGGTCATAAAGGCACCTGCGTTTCGGGTTCCAGAACTTCTCTTCGAAGCTCGTTCGCACCCGGGCGGCTTCCGCCTCCAGTTGGGCTTCGTAGCGGAGTTCGCCGTACTCGTGGGCCCAGCAGGCCATCATCCGCAAAGCATTGTACCACAGGGCATTAATCTCGACAGGTTTGCCGTGGCGGGGCGTGACCACCCAGTCGCCGGCCTTGGCGTCCATCCAGGTGAGTTGTGTCCCCGCAGCGCCGGCGCGCAGCAAACCGTCGCCGGCATCCACTCCAATGCCGAAGTGGGTGCCGCGCCTGTGCCACCGGAGGATATCTTTCGCCGCGGGATAGAAGGTTTCTCTCAAGAAGGCCCCGCTGGAACCCGCTTGTTTGAGAGCCCAGGCGGCCGGGAACATCCATAGAGTGCCGTCGGCGGTGTTGTACTCAGGCTTTTCCCCGGCATCGGGAAACCGGTTCGGGATCAATCCCTGATCCATGGCATCGAGGAAGCCTTTCAGGATGTGCTCGGCCTCGCCGGCGCGGCCACGCGTGATGAGAAGGCCGGGGAGGCTGATCATGGTGTCCCGGCCCCAATCCGTAAACCAGGGATAGCCGGCGATGATGGTGGGCGAGCCGTTTGCGCGATGCACAAGGAACTGGTCCGCAGCGAGGTTCAACCGGGCTTCGAATTCCGTCCTGGCCTGGGCGGCGCTGGCTGCTCTTCGCGCGCGTTCGGAGGCCTCCCAGCCGCGTAGAGTATCGAGTCCGACAGAGTCGCGCCCTTCGATGGTAGCCACCACGTACGCCGTCTTTCCGGGCGAAAGTTCGAAGTGGATCCAGCCGGGCGAGTAGACGTCTTCCTGAAAATCGAGACCCCGTTGCATCTCCTTGCGGTATTCATTGCGGTAATACCAGTTGCCCTCGGGGACAAAGCCGGCTCCGTTGTGAAAGAGGCGCAGGGCGGGCAGACCCTCATAAGGCCGGGCGAGAAGCATTGCGCCGCGATCCTCCACTTGCCGGTGAAACCCCTCATTGGCGTGCTGGAGGGAATGGTAATCGCGGTAGGCCAGAAACGGCTGAACACAGAGACGGGCCTTGTTCGAGACGCGGTACTGCACAACCACCGTCTGCTCACCCTGTACGAGGAAGAGCCGTTTTTCCACATCGGCGCAGCCGGTGCGATACCGCCATGTGGGGAACGGATCGCGCCGGAATTCCTCGAGCAGTTGAAACCCGGATGGGGCGATCACGCCAGGATATTGCGCGGCGCCCAGGATGTGGCGCTCGCCGTCACAGAGGATTTGTTCCTCCACGCGGGAGAGGAGGACGTAGCGCTCGACGGGCGGGCGAAGGGAGGCGACCAGCAGCCCGTGATAGCGCCGGGTGTTGGCTCCGGCAACGGTTCCCATGGCGAACCCTCCGGCGGCGTTGGTTTCCAGCCACTCCAATTCCGAGGACCGGGCCCAGTCACGGCAGTGCTCGCGGTCAATGACGATGGGTTTCGTTGCGCTAAGCCTCCTAATACAATAGCCCGGAGTTGACTCGTCATTCAAGCTGACCGCTGACGGCGAATTCTCAGAGTTGGCCGGCTAAGAAGATAGCGCCCGGCGCCGCGAGGGGCGCCGGGCGTTCACTTCGAACCTTTGCGGGAGCGGGCGTTTAGACGGCGACGAACAACGTCATTCCGTGCCGGTTCACCAGGAGGAGGTTCGAATTGCCGGAGTTGTTCAGCGCGTTTGCCAGATCCGCGGTGTCTTTCACTGGCTTGTGGTTGGCTTGCTGAATCACGTCTCCGGGCTGAAGGCCGGACTCGGCGGCCTTACTGGCGGCGTCCACGTCAGTGACGACCACTCCCTGCGTGTTCGCAGGCAGCCGCAGTTGGGCGCGTGTGCCGGCATCGAGGTTCTCCGTGGTCACGCCATCCAGGGCGGAGTGAGAACCTTCCTTGTCGAGTTTGGCTTGTGTGGTCTTTTCGGGGAACTCATCGAGTTTCGCGGTCAGGTCCCGCTCGGATCCGTTGCGCAGGACCTTGAGTTGCACCGTCGAGCCGGGGCGCATCATCGAAATCCCGTTGCGCAACTGGTTGCTATCCTCCACCGTCTTCCCGTTGACTTCGAGGATGATGTCTCCGGTCTGGACGCCGGCGCGCTGGGCGGGGCTGTTGGGGCTGACGTCTCCCACGAGGGCTCCGCGATTCTCCTTGGCTCCGAACGCTTTGGCGATGGCCGTGGTCACGTTCTGGGGCACGATGCCAAGGTAGGCACGGGTGACCTTGCCGTCCTTGAGAAGGTCGTTCATTACCTGGTGCGCGAGATCGGAGGGAACGGCAAACCCGACGCCCTGGCTTCCGCCGGCGCGGGAGATGATGGCGGTATTGATGCCCACCAGTTCGCCACGGTCATTGACGAGGGCTCCGCCGGAGTTGCCGGGGTTGATGGGTGCGTCGGTCTGGATGAAGTCCTCGTAGTCTTCGATGCCCAATCCGCCGCGGCCGGTGGCGCTCACAATGCCCATGGTGACGGTCTGGCCGACGCCGAAGGGGTTGCCCATGGCGAGCACGACGTCGCCGACCTGCACCTTCG
>JADLBD010000110.1 GCA_020847975.1 Bryobacterales bacterium
ACTTTGAGAACGGAGAGTTGCGGGGAGCGTTCACGCGGCAATACCGGAAGCAGATTCTGGCGCGGCCGTTCCGGGCGCGACGCACGCCGCTGGCGGCGCCGGCGAGCGCGCCGGAAGTAGACGTTGGGGGGGAGTGGGTTCTGGACGTGGTGGAGGACGGCAAGAAAGAGTTCTGGCTGGCCTCATTTGCGCAGGACGGAGCAAAGCTACAGGGAGTGTTGATTCCGGTTTCCGGCGATTACGGGATGCATACCGGTTTTGTGGACGGGAACCGAATTTTGTTGACGCATTTCGACGGTATCCGGGCGACGATTCTGGAAGCGCGCGTATCGAGGGGGCGGCTGGAGGGAACACTGAAAGGCAGCGTCAACGCGACGGTGACGGGGCGGCGCGCGGACAAGACAGGCGGCCAGGAACTGGAAGCGAGTTCGCATACCACAATGAAGAATCCGAAAGAAGCCTTCCGGTTCTCGTATCCGGATTTAGAGGGGCGCACGGTGTCCTCCGCCGATATCCGGTTCCGCGGGAAAGTGGTGGTGGTTGCGATTACAGGATCGTGGTGTCCGAATTGTCACGATGAAGCAGTTGTCCTTCGGGAGTTATACGAGCGCTACCATGCCGGGGGGCTGGAGATTGTCGCGCTGGGTTTTGAATATACGGGCGAGAAGGAGAGGGATCTGCGGCAGTTGCGGCTTTTCGCGGAGAAGTACAAACTCCCGTATCCGGTGCTGCTGGCCGGATCGACCGAAAACGCGGAACAGGCGCTGGACCAAGTGCACAATTTCCGCGCGTATCCAACGACTTTGTTCATCGGGAGAGACGGGCTGGTGCGGCGCGTCCACGCCGGTTTTGAGGGACCGTCCACAGGGGCGCGCTACGCGGCATTGAAGCGGGAAATGACGCAATGGGTGGAGAGCCTGCTGGCGGAATAAGATATGAACCCGCTGGAAATCATTTTTGGGCTGGTGCTGGCCGGTCTGGGGGTGGCGGTCCTGGCCAAGCGGTTGGATCAGCCGTATCCAATCGCCCTGCTGTTGGCGGGGTTGGCGCTCGCATTCCTTCCCGGAGTGCCCGCGGTACGGCTGGACCCGCAATTGGTCTTCTATGTTCTGCTGCCGCCGATCTTGAGCGAGGCGGCCTACTTCACCTCATGGCGGGATTTCGTGATGTTCCGGCGGCCGATTCTGCTGCTGGCGTTCGGACTGGTGACGGCGACGAGCGCGGTGGTGGCGGCGATTTGCGTGTACTTCATACCGGGGATGAACTGGGCCACGGGATTCGTGCTGGGCGCCATTGTGTCGCCGCCGGATGCTGCTGCTGCTACATCGATCATGCGCGGATTGGGCTTGCCGCGACGGATTGTGCAGGTATTGGAAGGGGAGAGCCTTGTCAACGATGCCGCGGGGCTGACGGTATATCGCTTCGCGGTGGCGGCGGCGGCAACGGGCGTGTTCTCGCTATCGAATGCGGCGGTAACGTTTGTGTGGATCGCGGCGGGAGGAATCGCCGTGGGCATGCTGCTGGGGTTTGTTTACGTCCGCATCTATCCCTGGCTGAAGGACCCGGAAGTGGAGGTGCTCTCGACGTTCATCCTGAGCTACCTGTCTTACTTCGCGGCGGAAACGGCACACACGTCCGGAGTCCTGGCCGTGGTTGCCTCCGGGCTGCTGCTGGGGTGGCACGCGCCGGAGTTATTCAGCGCGAGGGCGCGGATTCGCGCGGAAGCGGTGTGGCAGACAGTGATCTTCCTGGTCAACGTGATCATCTTCATCCTGATCGGACTGCAGTTGCCGGAGGTGGCGGGCGAGTTGCAGGGCTATCCGGTGGAACAACTCGCAACGTGGTGCGTCGTGGTTTCGGGGGGCGTCGTTGCGATCCGAATGATATGGGTGTTTCCGGGCGCGTACCTTCCGAGGGTACTTTTCCGCAAGATCCGGGAGCAGGAACCGCGCCCCTCGTGGCAGCAGGTGACGGTGGTGGGGTGGACGGGACTGCGCGGGGTGGTTTCGCTGGCCGCGGCGTTATCGCTGCCGCATGAGACGGCGGGCGGACTTCCCTTCCCTTACCGGAGTCTGCTGCTGCTGCTGACGTTCGCGGTGATTGTTTCCACGCTGGTGGTGCAGGGGCTCACGCTGCGGCCGTTCGTGAAGATGCTGCGGCTTCCGGTGGACCGCTCGAGCGAAGAGGAACAGTTGGCGGCGCGGATTCATTCGACCGGGCGCGTGCTGGAGCACATAGCGGAGTTGGAGAATGGCAAAGCCGCGCCGCCAGCGGTGATGGAACGGATTCGCGGCTATTATACGGACCGGTTGGCGGATTTGAGCGCCCAACTGGAGATAGAGACGGGAACCGACGCCCCGGCGAAGCCAGGGGAGTTTCAGAGCATAGCCGAACAACGGGTGTGGTGGGAACTCGCGCGTATCGAGCGGGAAGCAGTGGTTTCGCTACGGCGCAACCGGAAGATTGGCGATGAAGCGATGCACCGGATCGAGCGGGACATCGACCTGCTGGAGGCGCGGATTATCCCTCGGTAGCGTCTCCGCGCAGCGCGTTCTTGAACTCCTTGATGCCTTGGCCAAGTCCTTTACCGAGCCCGGCGAGTTTGCTGGGGCCGAAGAGGAGCACGGCAATGGCGAGGATGATCAGAAGTTCGGGGAGTCCGATGGATTCCATGAGCGGTACCTCATCTTCAGGGTAGCGCCAGAGCCGCGTGGAGTCATCGCTTCAAAGATCGCCTCGCCGGGGTATTTCCCGGGCTGATTTTGGCTATCGGGCGCGGCGGATGGCGCGGCGTCCGGATTGGAAGACAATCTTTGCGGGCCGGGCGGATTGCTTTGCGGGCATGACGATGACGGAGGCGCCGGCATGGGTCTCCGGCAGGATATCGGGAGACACTTCGCGGTGCGCCAGGCGCACATTGAGGGTACGCTCGATGCGGCGGATGTCGGAGCGTTCCGAGTGCGTGCCAAAAGTAGAGGCAACGCCGCGCACGCCGGCACGGCCGGTGCGTCCGACGCGATGGATGAAGTCCTCGGGGACCTGGGGCAGGTCGTAATTCACGACATGGGAGATGCCGTCGACGTGAATTCCACGGGCGGCGACATCGGTGGCTACGAGGACTCGGTACTCCCCTTGCTGGAATCCGCGAAGGGCGCGGTTGCGCTGGCTCTGGGTGCGGTCGCCGTGAATGCTGGCGGTCTTGACTCCCGTGCGGGCAAGTTTCTTGGCCAACCGGTCCGCTCCGTGTTTGGTGCGGGCGAAGACAAGAAACGATCCGTCTTCCTGCTTCAGCATGTGCTGGAGGAGGCCGAGTTTGCGGTCCTGCTCGACTTCGTAGAAGTGGAGGTCGACGTGATCCGAGGGACGGGTGGTGGAGCCGATGGCGACGCGAACCGGATTAGTCAGATAGGCGTTGATGAGATGGGCAACCGAGGTTTCGATGGTGGCGGAGAAAAACAGCGTCTGGCGGCTGGCGGGCATGGCCGCGATGATCTGCTTGATGGTGGGCAGGAAGCCCATATCGAGCATGCGGTCCGCTTCATCAAGCACGAGATTGCGGACGCCGCCAAGTTTGACGAGTCTGCGCTGGAGAAAATCAGAGAGGCGGCCGGGAGTGGCGATGAGCACCTGGGCGCCCTTGCGGATGCTCTGGAGCTGGGTCTGTTCGTTCAATCCGCCGACGACAACCGCCGCGCGGACGCCGGTTCCAGCGGCAAGCTTGGCAAAGGTTTCGTGGATCTGAATGGCGAGTTCCCGCGTGGGGGTGAGAATCACCGCGCTCACGCCGAGCGTAAGCGTCTTGGCGTTGAACGAATTCAACAGCGGAAGGACAAAGGCCAGGGTCTTGCCTGTGCCGGTCTGGGCGGTGGCAACCACATCGCGGCCTTCGAGGGCAGGCGGAATTGCTTGCGCCTGCACAGGGGTGGGTTGGACGAAGCCATTACGGGCAAGGTTCGCCTGTAAAGCTGCGGACAGAGTGAAATCAGAAAAAGTGTTCATTCAGTAGTTTTGTTTTGGGAAGGGGAATCAGCGACTGATCAGAGGTTAAACGGAGAGTGCGGATCTACTTCCAGTACATTTTGAGTATAACGCGTTTTGAGGGCGCTCTGCTGACCGGCTTACCGGCCCAGTTGCTGCTCGGCCAGCCATGAGGCAAATGCTTGCGGCCATGCAGCGGACGTTCTGCCGGATTTGCGGACGCCGAAGCCGTGGCCGCCGCTCGAGAAGACCAGCAGTTCGGCGGGGACTTTGGCCTGCTTCAGCGCGAGGTAAAAGCGCACGCTGTTGTCCCGTGGGGCAAGGTGGTCATCATCGGCCTGGGCAATGAAGGCGCGGGGCGTGGTGGATGTGGCTTCGAGGCCGCGAGGGATAGCGGGGTAGAGGAGCGCAAGGAAGTCCGGGCGCGCGTCCGGCGGGGCGATGACGCCCAACATCGCGGCCAGGTGGCCGCCCGCGGAGAATCCCATCATGCCGATGGCATTGGGCTTCACGTTCCAGGCGGCGGCGTGCTTGCGGATAAGGCGCATGGCGAGTTCGGCATCCTCGATGGCGACGTGAGCGGCGGTCTCGGCGGAATGCATATCCTCAAGCGAGGCGGCCATGTTTGCGCCGCCGGGCAGACGGTATTTAAGGACGACGCCCGCCACGCCGATGGTGTTGAGCCAGCGCGCGATGTCGTGGCCCTCCTTGTCGATGGCCAGGTGGCCATATCCACCGCCGGGGGCGATCAGAATGGCGATGCCGGTTGACTTGGTTTTAGGAGGCAGGTAGACAGTGAGTGACGGCTGGGTGACATTGCTGATGGCGCGGTCAATGACGCCGCCGGCGCCGCGTTCCTCCACCTTTTCCGGTCCGGCGGAGGGATCGGGTTCGGCGTCTGGACGGAGCAGGACCGTTTGTTGGGCAACCAGCGGCAGCGCGAGGAGAACAGCGAGAACAGGCTTCATACGCGCTTCGGATCGGGATGCACCCAGGGACCGCGATAAGAGCGTCGCAGCAGGGCGTTGGCTTCCTTGTCATTACGGATCTGCCTGGCGGCGGGATCCCAAGTGAGGGAGCGGCCAAGTTTCATGGAGAGATTCGCCATGATGCAACTGGAAGCCGAGATGTAGCCCTGTTCGATGTCGGCGACGGGACGGGAACGGGCGTCGATGGCGGCGAGGAAATCGCGCATGTGGCCGCGGATGGCGGGAGCGACATGGCGTTCGAGGTCCTTTTCGGTGCGGTCTTCGGGGTACTGCTCGAACTCGTAGGTTACGTCTTTGTGAACGGGTTCGCCCTTCATGGGGATGAAGTCGTAGCTCATGACGCTGGCTTTGAGAGTGCCCTTCTCGCCGTAGAAGGTGGCTCCCCAGGGGTACTTGGGATCGGGCGGATGGCCCCAGGAACGATGCTGCCAGACCACCTTGAGCTTGTCGAAATCGAAGATGGCGGTTTGCGTGTCGGCGATGTTGGCCTTGCTGCCCTGTTCGACGAGAATGCCTCCGGAGGAGGAGATGGTACTGGGCCAGCCGAGATCGAGCATCCACCGGACCATGTCGAGCATGTGGACGCACATGTCGCCCATGATGCCATTGCCGTACTCCATGAAGGCCCGCCAACGGCGCGGATGGACCAGAGAATTGTAGGGCCGCATGGGGGCGGGTCCGGTCCACATCTCGTAGTCGAGATACGGGGGAGGGGCGGTATCGGGCGGGTTCTCGCGGGCGCGCATGTGGTAATAGCAGTAGATTTCGACGAGGCCGATCTTGCCGAGTTTGTCTTCCCTGAGGAAGCGGTCGCGTGCTTCGATGAGGTGAGGAGTGCTGCGGCGCTGCATGCCTACCTGAACGACGCGATTGTATTTGCGCGCGGCGGCGAGCATGGCTTCGCCTTCGACGACATCGACGCTGATGGGCTTCTGCACCCAGACGTCCACGCCGGTCTTGCAGGCTTCAATCATGGGCAGCGCATGCCAGTGATCGGGAGTGTCGATGAGGACGATGTCGAGGTCCTTCTGGCGCAGCATTTCGCGGTAGTCGCCGAAGGTACGCGGCTTCTTTTTTGAAGCCTGCCGGGTGGAGACAATCTCAGCAGCTTCAGCGAGCATGTTCCTGTCGACATCGCAAAGAGAAACGACCTCGACGGGCGCCACCTGGATGAGACGCAGCAGGTCACACTTTCCGTACCAGCCGCTGCCGATCATGCCGACGCGGCGAGGCTTCTGATAGGCGTAGGAGGGAGCGAGCGCGGCGGCTGCCGCGGTGGTGGTTTGAAGGAATTGACGCCGGTCCATGAATCTTGCTTCCAAGGGAAAGTATATTCTGTCTGGTACGGGAATGACACCGAAGGAGATGGAAGCGACCCGAGGCCGCGGTTAGCGGCGCTGGGCACGGAGAGTGGCGAACACAAACCAGGCGAAAGTCGCTCCGAGCAGCAGGTTGCGGTAGCTCTGCACATCGATATTGCCCCAGAAAAAGGCGAGGGCGGAATAGAGCCCGGCAGCGAGGGAGAGAAGAGCAAGAATCAGCAGCATGGTGAGGCAGACCTCCGGTTCAGGTTGAGAGCGACGTAGGCGGTGATGGCGGCGAAGTAGCCAGGCAACCAGCGATAGAAGAGGTGTAGGGGCATGACGGCGCAGAGGGCGAGCGTGCCGGCCCAAACCACCAGGACCTTCCAATTGAGAACCAAGCCTCGGGTTTCGGCTTCGTACTTTGGGATGGCGAGTTTGGGGAAGATCCAATGTTCGGCGAAGACTACGGCGCCGATGGGCATGAGCACCAGGCCATAGATAGCCACGTAGTCCAGCAGGCGGACGAAGAAGACCGGAAAACAGGCAAGAAAAGAGGTGATGAGTCCGGTGGAAAGGGTAAGTTTCCACCGGGGCCAGTTCGGGGTAACGGATTGCAGCGCCAATCCGGCGCGATAGATAGTGGGGTTAGCGGTGGTCCACCCGGCGATGGCGACCGCGAGGACGCCGGCGAGACCCGCGGCAGTGTAGGCCATGCGACCGGGGTCCATGGACCGGTCCACGCCGGCGACCATGATGCCGGAGCAAACCCAAGCTAGGTAGTGGCCGGGAAAGATGCCGGTGGAGGTGAGCAGGCCATAGGACCAGTGCCTGGCGTAGCGGAACAGGGCCATGTCGGACAGGCCGATGTGCATGGCGAGGTTCGCAAACCAGGCGAAAAACGCAATTTGCCAGAAGCCGAACTGTTCCTGCCCCGGGACCGGAGTTCCGTTCCAGACCTTCGTCCGCATGACTTCATACAGATTGTCGAAGTTGGCATGAACGCCGAGCGCGGGGAAAGTAGCGATCGCGCCGGCGATGAATATGAGGAAGAGCCAAGGGGAGCAGACCTGGGCAAAACGGCTGAGGGCGGCAAAACCGAGCACGGCGAGGATGGTGAAGAGTATGCCAATGGCGATGGTGAGAGCGACCCATTCGACGCTGTTCGGAAGGATATCGTTGAGCGAGGGGGTGGGAATGCCGAAGCCGATGCCGATGGCGGTGGCGGAGACGGAGATCATGGCGCCGGCGAGGATGCAATAGAGCAGGGCGTTGGCGACATTGTAGATGAGAGTCAATCCGGGTCCGGCGGTGCGGCGCAGGTACCAATAGAGTGTGAGGCGGGTGCGAACGGCGATGGGAGCGCAGATAAAGGTCCAGGAAAGGACGGCCAGGATATTGCCCAGGAGAAGGCCGAGCAGCAGGTCGCGGGCATGAACGCCGTGAAGCACGAAGAAGGCTCCGATGACGAATTCCGTGGCGGCGACGTGTTCACCCGCAAACAGACCGGCAAAACGGGAAGCGGGCTGCAACTTGTCCTGGTGGACAGGTTCGCGGTCGAACTCATTGAGTTCATCCATCTTCGCGACGAGGCTGGCGATTTTGGAGGACATGGAAGGGGCCATGTTACCAAATGGCGCGGTGGGGCAAGACCTGGTCAGGCGAAGGAGAGCAGTTCTTCGAGAACCTGCGTGTAGAACTCATTGGAGGCACTGCGCACGGAGCGTTCCTGATGATCGGGGTAGGCGAGATGTTCCAATTCATGGAGGAGAACCGTGAGGAGGGCGGTTCGGAAATGAGAGTGCTCGAAGCCGGCAATTGATTCGGCGGCGGTGGTTCGCAGGGGGTGAGGACGCCAGTCGCGGATCGCCTCCCAGGCGAGGTCGATTTCACCAAGTCCGCCTCCGAGATCGCCGGCGAGAGAGCGTGTCAGACGGGACTCCGTACCCGCTGGATGGTGATGGCCAAGGCATGTGCAGATGTTGTGAGGGCGGAGTTGCACGACAACGATGGTGGGAAGCCTGCACATCATGTCGAGGTACGGCGCGACAACCGGCGCGTGAAGAGACGGAAGCGTATGGAGCCAGGCATCACGTACTTCCCCGGCAATCGCATTGCTTCCCGTGGGATAGCTTAGGAGCAGGAGCGGCCATGGTTCCGGCGCGCGAACGAGAGTTTGCTCTCGCCCTCGCAGATACTCCACGAAGCTTCTTAGCAGCCCCGGGGAGTGGACTCGGCCACGTGCGGGCTTTCGCATGGCGTTGAGTGATATTCTCAAAATATAGACGAAGCCCGCCCCCTATGCGATACACAGGCCGTACGAGTGGATATCTGAGTTCGGAATATTTCCCCACTGGCGTGAAATGGCTGCTCATCAGCAACACGGCGCTGTTTCTGTTGTATTTCTTCGCCGTGCGCGCGGACCTGGGCGGGCTATTTTACCCGTTCGGGCTGATTCCGAACCAGGTGCTGGGGTCGTTTGCCGTCTGGCAACTGTTCACCTACATGTTCCTGCACGACCCGTACGGGTTTGGGCACATTCTGTTCAACATGCTGACCCTGTGGATGTTCGGAACCGACCTGGAGCGGACCTGGGGACGGCGGGCGTTTCTCAAGTATTATTTTCTTTGCGGTATCGGCGCCGGGCTGTGCGTGGTGTTCGGCAACGCGCTGTTCGGGAGCATGAACACGCGCACGATTGGAGCCTCGGGCGCAATCTACGGGTTGCTGCTGGCTTTTGGGGTTCTGTATCCCGACCGGATCGTCTACTTCAGTTTTCTGTTCCCGATTAAGGCGAAGTACTTCGTGATGATCTTCGGGGCCATCGCGTTCTTGAGTTCCTTCGGAGGAAGTGGCGGCGGCGTGAGCCACGTAGCGCATCTTGGGGGAATGATCTTCGGATACGCCTATCTGAAGGGGGCGTTGAGCCGGAGGCGGTATTCGCCACGCGTGAATCCAATGGAATGGGCGGCGCGGCGCTACCAGCAGTGGAAGGTGGAGCGCGCGAAGAGGAAATTCCAGGTGTACATGCGGAAACAACAGAATGACCGCGACCGTGGTCCCTATGTCCACTGACGCCGGGAAATGAGTGGGATGAGTCCGGATTCCGTCCTCGCGCTTTCGTTATACATCGGGGGCGGTTCGCTGCTGGCGGGACTGATCGGGGCGATGACGGGTCTTGGCGGGGGTGTCGTGATTGTGCCGATGCTGACGCTGGGCTTCGGGATTGACATTCGATACGCGATTGGCGCGTCGCTGGTATCCGTAATCGCCACCAGTTCGGGGGCAGCCGCGGCCTACGTACGCGAAGGATTCACCAATATCCGCGTGGGAATGTTCCTCGAGATCGCCACCAGTCTCGGCGCGATTCTGGGCGCGCACCTGACAACCGTGGTGAATCCGGCCTGGATCGGCGTGATCTTTGGTATCGTGCTTCTCCATTCGGCGTACACATCGCTTTCGCCGCACGGCGATTCAAAGGAAACCGGTGACTCGTCGGGAAGGCTGGCGCAGTTGCTGCGAATGGACGGGACGTATCCGGGCCCGGACGGTCCGCGGAGCTACCACGTGGGATCGATCCCGGCTGGTTTTGGGTTGATGGGAGTAGCTGGAGTGCTGGCAGGCTTGCTCGGCATCGGCTCGGGCGCCGTCAAGGTGCTGGCCATGGATCGCGCAATGAAACTGCCGTTCAAGGTTTCGACAACGACAAGCAATTTCATGATTGGCGTGACGGCAGCGGCGGGGGCGGGTGTTTTTCTGGGCCGCGGATATATCGAGCCTGGCCTGGCGATGCCGGTGATGCTTGGGGTGCTTGCGGGGTCCCTCATCGGGGCACGGTTGTTAACGAGGATGCCGGCGCGAAAACTGCGGCTGCTGTTCGCCGGGGTGGTTGCGGTATTGGCCGTCGAGATGATCTACAACAGCGTGACGGGGCGAATCTGATGCCGATAGAAGCGACAAACCAGGAGGCGCGGCACCGACTCGAGATGCGGTTAGGGACACTGCTGCGAGTGGGGGTAAGCACGGCTGCGGCCGTGGTGATGATTGGGGGAGCATTGTTCCTGTCGAGACATGGGATGGACCGGCCTGCGTACCATACGTTTCACGGCGGCCCCTCCGATCTGCGGACGCTTCCGGGAATCCTTGAGGGCGCACTTCGTTTGCGGGAGCGAGAGGTGATTCAGTTCGGGTTGGTGCTGCTGATCGCAACTCCCATCGCAAGAGTGGCTTTCTCCGTATTCGCTTTTCTTCATGAGCGCGACTGGTTATATGTGGGGATTTCCGCGTTTGTGCTCGTATTGCTGCTGTACGGTCTAACCAGCGCGGTTTAGACGGTCGCGTTCGGGTGCGCCGGGTGGGCGTCCCACCGGTGAGCCAACTGGTTGGCAAGGTGATGGAGCGGGGGCACGATGACGAGGGGGATGCCGCGGTAAGCGGTCACCAGAAGGCTGCCCCAAACGAAGAGGAACCCGAAATTCCAGGCGAAGCGGGCTTCACCGGCGACGGTTGACAGAAACCAGGGCGCCGACTCTTCCACAACCCAAAGGGCAAAGGCGGCCGTGGCCCAGAACGCGGTGAGCAACATGGAATGGAACGCGTGAAAGCGAACCGCGAACATACGGCCGTAGTCTCTCAAGCAAAGCATCACCAGGCCGCTGAGAGGTCCGGCCAGGTAGCACAGGAGACGAGCCTCGTTATCGGGAAATCGGCCCGTAATCTGATTACGGAAAGCGGTGAAGATTTTTTGGAACCGGTTATTTGTCACTTGGCGCCTCCACGGATAAACGTGCAATCGCCGTGCCAAAACCATCCACGCTTGGATTGATTGATCCTGAAAGACTTAGGACTGAGCCGTGAGGTGAGGCAGCGTAAGACTTACCAGGCGGTCCACCCACCGTCCACGACCAGGTTGTGCCCGGTGACGTAGGACGAAGCCTCGGAGGCGAGGTATACCACGGCGCCTTTGAGGTCAGACTCGTTTCCCATGCGGCCTAGTGGAGTCTTCGATTCGTAGTTTTTCACGAACACATTATCGTAGTCCGGGCGGGATGAGAGTTTCGGGTCATAAAATCCGCCAGGGGTAATACAGTTGACGCGGATCTGATGAGGGGCAAGGTAAGTTGCCAGATAGCGGGTAAGTTGTACGACCCCCGCTTTAGCCGCGCCGTAGTTGGGCGGATTATTGAGACCGGAGCGTCCATAGATGCGGTGGTCGGGGGAGACAAGGCCATAGATGCTGGCAATATTCACAATCACTCCAGAGCGGTGGGCGCGCATTGTTTCGCTGACGGCCTGGCTGCAGAGGAAAGTTCCCGTAAGCGCTCCCGTAAGGGAGGATTCGAACTCCTCCGCGGACATCTCCTCGAACGGTCTTGCGACTCCACTATAGGCGTTGTTGATGAGGATATCGATCTTGCCGAATTGGGCGAGAACCGCCCGCGCCATGGAGTGAACAGATTCCCGATTGGTGATATCGGCAGCGACGGCGAATGAGCGAGGGTGGCCTTGTTTCAGGAGCGCATCGGCCTTGGCCTGGCAGCGCTCGAGATTGCGGGAAGCGACCACGACATGAGCGCCCGCCTCGGCGAGGGCGTCGCACATTTGCGAACCGAGGCGCCCGGCGCCCCCGGTGACGATGGCTACTTTCCCTTGCAGGCGAAAGAGATCCCAGATGGCAGGCATAAACTTCAGGCGGAGACCCGCGGTCCGGCAAAAGGCATGTCGCGGAAACTGGAGTTTGCGAGGTCGAGGAGGAGTTGTTCTTCTTCCACCGGGGTTAAGGAACGCCGCGGAGCGACGGCATCGCCGCAGGGAATGCCGGCCCAGGTCATCATGCGCTTGACGGCGGAGATGGACGGGTACCGAAGGACCAGAGCCACCAACTCATTCACCAGGGTCTGGCTTTCCATTGCGCCCTTCCAGTCATTCGCGTTCGCTTTGCGGTAGATATCGAGAAAGAGTTCCGGCACGAGATTGTAAAAGGTTCCAATGCCGCCATCGGCGCCCATCAGCAATCCGGCGGCGAGGACTTCGTCGTGGCCGTTGTAGACGGTGTAGCCATGTTTCTTAAGCTGCTGGAGGCGGAAGAGGTTAAAGTCAGTGTATTTCAAGCCGGCCACATTGGGAATTTCACACAGCTCGAGAATCTGACCGGTGCTGGTAATGGCGGGGGCGAGAGCAGGAAAGAAGTACACGAGGAAAGGGACTTCCGTGTTGGCGGCCAGAGCCTGATAGTAACTCTTGATTTCGGCAAAGGAATAGACGCCGATGGGCGGCAGGCTGCTGACGGCGGTGACGCCGATGCGCGAGGCGTGGCGGGTAAGTTGAATGGCGTCCGCGGTGCGATGGGCGCCGATGTGGATAATTACTTTCGCCTCGCGTGGAGAATTGGCAACGGAAATCTCCGCGACTTTCATCCGGTCCTCGAGTGAAAGGAGGGGCCCTTCTCCGGTTTGTCCCGCGACATAAATGCCGTGAACGCCGGCGGAATAGAGACGCTCGAGAAGCTGCTGGTAAGCCGCGGCGTGGAATTTGCCGTGTTGGTCAAGGGGCGTCAGGATCGCGGGAAGAATGCCGTTCAGTGTCATGTAGTTCCATTCCAGTCTACGACATTGGAGGAAGGGTAACGGAACGAGTCAGGTCAATTCCCGCCAATGAGTGGGGTTTACCAGGGATTCCTCTTCGATGCCGAACCTGCCGAGGACATCGAGAGCGCCGCCGTCGAGGGGACCTTTTGCCGCGGCACGCACGTTGGCCTCGAGTTCCTCAATGGTGCGAACACCGATGAGCACGGTGGAGACCGCATCGTAGGAAAGGCAGAAGCGCAGGGATGTCTCGGCGAGTTCATTCGGGGTGATTGAAAAGGCCGCACATGCCTCCAGAGCCTTGTCTCGCAGTTTTGCAAGTTGCGGAGGCACGTCATGGACGCGGCTGGTAAGGACGCCCCGGAGGAAGGCTGACCGAATCAGGATTCCAACTCCGGAGCGAGAGGCTTGGGGAAAGACTCTCTGGCTCATCTTGGCGTCGAGGAAATTAAACGGAACCTGAAGGGTGTGGATCTCCCGGTGCTGTAGAGCGCGCAGGGCCACGGGCTCTCCGTAAAGGCTAGCCCCGGCATGGCGGATCTTGCCGCTCTGACGGAGGCGCAACAAGGCATCGAGCAGTTCGCCGCGGGCGAGGAGGTCCTCGGTGGTGTTGTGAATCTGAAGGAGGTCGATGGTTTCGACATGTAAAGCGCGGAGGCTGCTTTCCACGGAATCCAGGATGTGCTGGCGAAGTTGGCCGGGCGGGAGCGAGTCCGGCGCCGCGAATTTCGTGCTGATGTGGGGGCGTGGATGGAGGTCGTGGAGAGTCCGGCCGATGATGGCCTCGGAGTCGCCATAGGCCCGTGCGGTGTCGAGGAAGTTGATGCCCAGTTCCACGGCGCGATGGAGAATGCGGGCAGCGTCGGCTGGATCAGGGCGTTTGAAGTGGTCACTCCCGCGAAAACCGTAGTCCATGCCGAGTTCCACGGTGCCTAGCGAGATAGTGGAAACTCTCAGTCCGGTGCTGCCAAGGAGCCGGCGATGCATTACCCAACGTAGTGTATCGCGAACGTTGATAAAATTCCTAGACCCGCTTTACGGAGACTTTACGGAGATGAACCGACGGCAATTTCTACAGGCTGCGGCTATCGCCGCCCCCCTGGCTGGGGCGCGGTCTCCGATTGAGATCGGCGGAAGAAAGCAACTGTTCTTCGACGGCCGGTTTGTCGAGCAGAGCAGAGGCGTGAAGAGGGTGACGAATCCACCGGTGAGGCGGCAGCCGGTTCTTTTTCCGGCTCGCGAGTGGGAGAGCACGCACATTGGGAGTTATCTCTCAGTATTGGATGACGATGGGGTGTACAAACTGTGGTACATGAGTTTTGCGGGTAAGGGTCTACCGCGTCTGTGCTATGCGACCTCGACGGACGGAGTGAACTGGGAGCGGCCGGAACTGGGACTGGTGGAGTATCGCGGCTCGGCGACGAATATCGTGATTGCGGCGTTTCGGGAGGGGTGTGTGATGCGGGACCCGGTGGCTCCTCCCGGCCGGCGCTACAAGACACTGATGTCGCTGGGGGGTAAAGGGGGCACGTTACGGGTGCTGGCCTCAGCGGATGGTTTGCACTGGAAGGATGAATATCCCGTGCTTCCCTTTCACGCCGATAGCATGAATGTGCTGTTCTGGGACGAGCGGATTCGGAAGTACGCAGCCTATCTGCGCGGATGGAATCCTTTGCGGGTAGCGCCGCGGACGGAAATCGAGCGGGAGCGCATCCTTTCTCCATGGAGCACCGGAAAGGCGGAGAATGTGCGCGAGTTGTGGGGCGCGAGTTCGCCTCCGGCTTTGAGCACCGAGTTTCCAACGGTGCTTCGCTCCGACGAGCGTGATCCGGCGCCTTGTGACATCTACACCCCCAATGTTCAGTTGTATCCGTGGGCAGAGGACGCGTACTTCGCGTTTCCGTCGATATTCCGGCACACCAAGCGGGCGACGGAGCGCATTCCGCTCTCGGGTGTCGTGGAGACGCAACTGGCGGTGAGCCGAGATGGAATTCTGTTCGACCGCATGGACCGGCGCCCGTATGTGGGGCTCGGCGTGGAGGGGGAAGCCGACAGCCGGAATGCCTACATGGGGTATGGGATGATCCGGCGAGGGGATGAGATCTACATGTATTACGGGGGTGGCGCAGCAGACCATGGGGCGCATCTGGTGACGCCTGGGGGCAAGCCAGCGGCGAGCGCATTGTTTCTGGCGGTGCAGCGATTGGACGGATTTGTGTCCATGGATGCGGAAGATGAAGGGGAGATCATCACACCCCTGGTGAGGTTCGAGGGACACGAACTGCAACTGAACGTGGACACTGGGGCCATGGGGTCGATCGGCGTGGAGATGCAGGATGCGGAAGGACGTCCGGTGAAGGGCTTCACTGAAGCAGATTGTGAACCGATCATCGCAAACGATGTAGGCCACGTGGTGCAATGGAAGGGATCCGATGCCGGCCTGATGCAAGGCCGGGCCATGCGGTTACGGCTGACGATGCGGCGGACGAAGCTGTACGCCTTCCAATTTGCTTAGAAGCCGGGCAGTGGAGATGGAGGCGGCGGTTCGCGAGTGAGTTGTCTCTAGCCGGGATAGAAGTGAAACTCCCAATACCTTCCAGCGGCATTCCACGAGGCGGTGTTGACGATAACGGATGCGACCTTGGGTTTCCCGCCTGGCTGGTAGGCTACATTGATGGAAACGTTGTTGAGAATAGTATTGGACACGGGCGCAGTACCCAGTTGGGGGAAGAACGGGACAAGCAGTTGGGCGTAGTTGATGACGTCCTGATTGGTCCAGTTTATTGGGAACTTCGTCCCTGGAGCGCCCCCATAGTTCGAGAGCCAGGAGGAGATGTGTTTTCGCTGATGGCTATCCACAAGGATGCTGAAACTGGCCTGGTTGGCGTGCGTGATGACGTAGTTGCCGCCTTGCCAACTGCCGGCGGGATAGGGGGCTTGCGGGGCGGGCGGCGTATCGTCGTAGCGGTCTCCGCTTTTCCAGGCCTTTGCGCTGGAAGGATTGGAGGCGGGAAGGCCGGGCGGGGGAGGGGCGGTGACGCCGTCATCGGGAGTCCAGGTGGTTCCATACAAAGTCCACATCATAATTTGTTGCTCCTAGTCATCAAATGCCAGCATGGAGAGTGGCAGGAATACGGGATTAGTCATTAGTTTAGCTGAGGATTGAGGGGCCGGTAAAGAAAGGAATCCTAATTGAGAATTACGAGAATTACAGATATTGTTGTCCAAATTCGCTCTGAAATTCGGAATGCGTATATCAGCTTTGCCGAGATGACGGCTTCCGCCGTGGCGATTCACACGGACATGGAGCGGAACGGAAAACCGGTCACCGGCTACGGCTTCAACTCGAACGGACGGTATTCGCAAAGCGGCCTGCTGCGGGACCGGATGATTCCGCGTCTGCTTGCGGCGGACCCGCGCGCGCTGCTCGATGAGACGGGAGAAAATCTGGACCCTGGCAAGGCATGGCGAGTGATGATGGCGAACGAGAAGCCGGGAGGGCACGGAGAGCGGTCCGTCGCCGTGGGAGTTCTCGATATGGCGCTGTGGGATCTGGCGGCGAAAATAGAAGGCAAGCCGCTGTATCGTGTGCTGGCGGAGCGGTTCCATGGAGGGGGGTGCGACGAGGAGGTCTACGTCTATGCCGCGGGGGGATACTACTATCCGGGAAAAGAGATCGAAGGTCTGATCGAAGAGATGCGCGGCTATCTGGAACTCGGCTATTCCACCGTAAAGATCAAGATCGGCGGGGCTCCGCTCGAGGACGACTTGCGCAGGATTGAGGCGGTGTTGGGGATCCTTGGCCCAGGACAGGATCTGGCAGTGGACGCCAACGGGCGGTTTGACCGCAAGACAGCGATCGAATACGCGGAAGCGCTGAACCGCTATTCCCTGAAATGGTATGAGGAACCATGCGAGCCCCTCGATTTCGAGATCCACGCCGAGGTAGCGCAAGTATCGAAGAACCCGGTGGCAACTGGAGAAAACCTGTTCTCCGTCCATGATGCGCGAAACCTGGTTCGCTACGCTCATATGAAACCGGAACTGGACTACCTGCAATTTGATCCGGCGCTGTCTTATGGGGTGGTGGAGTACCTGCGAATTCTGGATATGTTACGCGAGAATGGCTGGTCTTCGCGAAGGTGCATCCCGCACGGGGGACACCAGATGGCGCTGCATGTGGCGGCGGGATTAGGATTACACGGAAACGAATCGTACCCCGGAGTGTTCCAGCCATTCGGGGGATTTGCAGACGGCGTTCCCGTTCGCGGCGGCAAAGTGAAACTGCCTGGGGCGCCGGGTATCGGGGTCGAGTTGAAACAGAATCTGTGGGAGGTGTTCCGGGAATTGTAGGCCTCAAGCAGTTGGGTTTCGCGCCAGGACGATTTCGACGGGAACCCACCTGGTCCCAGGGCTGGATCTCATGAATGGCACAAGTGGTTGAGACAATAGAACGCATGCAATTGCCATCCACCTGGAAACCTGTTCTTACTCCGCTGATTCTGATTCTGGTTCTGATCGCCGGATGGACCCTTGGAGCATGGGACCGAATCACCGGCGTCGTCGCCGTGGATAGCCGCGTAGCGAAGATTTTGAATCAGACCTTGTTTGAGGTGGGCAAGACGCCGTTCTCCATCGCATCGCTCTTCAAGACGGTAATCTTCCTGCTCCTGCTGGGCCTGGCGGCGAGAATGGGGCGCCGGTTCCTGCACCGCCATGTTCTCAATCGTCTGCCCATTGAAGCTGGTCAGAAGTTCGTGCTGGAAAGCGTCGCCGGCTACCTGATCATCATCTTTGGGCTCATTGTCGGGTTGCAATCGGCCGGCATTAATTTGAGCACGCTGACCGTCCTCGGTGGCGCACTCGGTCTCGGCATCGGCTTCGGACTGCAGAACATCGCCAACAATCTGATCTCCGGCGTGATTCTTCTGTTTGAGCAGCCGATCAAGGTGTCCGACCGCGTGGAGGTTGGATCGCTGAACGGAGAAGTGGTTCGAATAGGGGTCAGGAGCACGTGGGTCCGGACCAACGACAACATTGTCGTGCTTGTTCCGAATTCGGAGTTTGTCTCGTCGAAGGTGACAAACTGGACGGCGAACGACCGTAAAGTCCGCTTCTCGACGCCGGTCGGGGTATCTTACTCGAGTGATCCGGCCGAGGTGCGAGACATTCTGCTTAAAGTAGCGTCCGGCAACCCGGATGTATTGTCCGATCCGGCGCCGGACGTGATTTTCAAGGATTTCGGGGACAACTCCCTCGATTTCGAACTGCGCGTCTGGACGAGCAACAAGGTGGACGCGCCCTCGGTCCTGAAGAGCGATCTCAACTTCGCGATCTTTGACGCGTTCCGCGCGCACAACATCGAGATACCGTTTCCACAGCGGGACGTGCACGTACGTTCGATCGATGTGCCGCTGCCTTCTTTGGGCAGTTAGCAAGCGCCTCGCGAATCCACCGGCCGGCGAGGCTCCGTGCGAGCAAGTTCCTTAAGAAGCGCAAAGGGCACGTCCCGCGCCCCCAAAGTACGAGGAACACCGCGATGATTCGCGGCGCGGGCGGGCTCCGTTTTGCGCGTGTTCCTTAGAAGCTGAGCCGTAGCGCGAAGCGGAAGTTTCTTTCGTCCGCCACCGCGCTGGTAATCGACATGAAGTTCCCAAGATTGGAGATGCTGCCGTCCTGGTTGAGCCGCATGTTCGACACGTTCGTGGAGGGGTTGTTGAAGTGCGGCGTGTTGGTGATGTTGAAGGCTTCGGCGCGGAATTGAAGCTTGAAACGCTCCGTCAACGGGAAGGTGCGGAAGACAGAGAAATCGCTATTCACGACGCCTGGTCCGCGGAGTATGTTGCGGCCGCTCGATCCATAGCGAATGTCGGTGATGGCACGGAACGCAAGCGGATCGAAGAAGGGAACGTTGCGGCCGATTCCGCCGAGTTTCTCCACGACGGGCTTCACCTGGTCGGCGGTTTGGGAGTTGCCGGGGGCATTGAGGGATGAGCCATCAGCGCTGACAGTGAATGGGGTGCCGGAATAAGCGCTGAAGGTGCCGTTGATCTGCCAGTCGCGCACGACCCAGGAAGCGGGTCCGCCGCTGTTGGCGAACTTCTTGCCAGGCCCGAAGGGAAGGTCGGCGACCCATCCGAACTGGAGGATATGGGTGCGATCGTATCCGGTGAGCGCGCGGTTGCGAGCGATTACATTGTCGGAGTTCCAGGTTAGTCCCGCCCATCCGTCCTCGTCGGTGGAACTGATGGCTTTCGAGAACGTGTAGGCGCCGCGCACGAGGAGTCCTCCACGGAAACGGCGATTGAGAGAGGCCTGGAAGGAGTGGTAGTTGGCGTTGAGGAAGCCGTCCCACATCGTCGTAGAGGCGGTGCGGCCGTAGAGAGCGTAGAGCGGCCGGCCCGTATTGCCCTTCCCGGGGAGGGCGGCGTTGATATCCCGGTCCGCCAGTGCATGAACGGTGGCGGTGCCGACGTAGCCAATGCTGGCGGTCATGTCTCCCGGAAGGCGACGCTCGATGATCAAGTTCCAGGACTGAATGTAGCCCCGGTGAATCGTCCCACCCCACGGGCTGCGATCATCGACTGTGGGAGGAAGATCGACGATGCCGGTGTTGATATCCGGACCGGTGAAGAACGGGATGCCTTGTTCGATGGGGCGGAAGGGGATGTAGGAATTTGGCCCGACGAAGTTCTGGGAAATCGTGGCGGGGTAGGGACCCCGGAGAGGCCGTGAGAAGGGAAGCGGATCGTAAGTAATTCCGTAGCCGCTGCGAATGACGGTGGCGTCCTTGATACGGTAGGCGAAGCCGATGCGGGGAGCGAAGAGGCGTTTGCTCACATCAATACCGGCGTTCATCGGCGTATTGCCGCGTCCACCGATGAGGACCTTGTTGGTGGCGGGATCGTAGCGTTCCAAACCGCGATCGGCGCGGGTCATCAGGGGATAGTATTCGTAACGAAGTCCCAGGGAGAGTGTGAGCTGTGGAGTCACCTGCCAGCGGTCGCGAGCGTACCACCCGGTCTGCCACTCCCTCCCGGTCATGGTGAGGTATTGGAGACTCTTGCCCATGGTGGTCGGCAAGCCGAGAAGGTAGGTTGCATAGCTGTTGAACTGATTCGGGGCAGTACCGCCAGCGACGGCTGTAACGGCGCCGCCGAAAGTGAACACACCGCGGGGATTATTGAGTTCGGGCTGCCAGTGGTTCAATTGATGGCGGACCAGGTCGAAGCCGAACCGGAATTCGTGTTTGCCCACGGAATAACTGGCGTTGTGGCTGGTGGTGTAGCTTTGATCGGCGTAGAAATTGGGGCGGGGGCTATCGCTGTTGCCGAATGTGGAGTATCCGGAGAGGCTGAATGCGGGCATGCCGCTTTGGCGGATGTCGGGGCCATTGGTGCCGGGGATACCCAGTGTTTCGAGTCCGAAATTCGTGCCATAGTCAGGGCTGATGCCTTCCTGGGTCATGCGGGTAAAGCCGATGGTGCCGTCGACGACAAACCGCGGCGAGAACACCCAGGTGTGGCCAATGGTGGCGATATGGGTGCGCGTGTGTCCGTTACCGGGCGCGCCGCAAGCGCCAAGGGCGTCGCCGCCCCCGGTCTTGAGGGCGAACGGGCAGGTGACGTTGCCATTCATGGTGCTGTATTTCACAAACAGCGAGTGCTTGTCGGTCCGGTTCCAGTTTACCTTGCCGTCGAAGTTGTCTCGATTGAAGACGAGCGTGCCGGAATTGAAGAAATTGGCGGTGGCGCCGGATTGGTTCGGCAGGGGGACGAACTCCTGCATCTTACGGGTGATGGCGCTTTGACGGCTGAGCGGGATGGTGGCGTTGGCGAAGGGCGTGCGACCCGCGCCCGTGGTTAGGTTGCTGGTAGCGGGGTCGTAGATAGTGGTGCCGTATGCGCTGAAGTTGCCTTGCCGCTGATCGGCGGTAGCGACGGTATAGAGCCCGGAAGCCTCAGCGCGTTCTCTCATGCCCTCCCAGCCTCCAAAGAAGAAGAGTTTGTTCTTCTTGATAGGGCCTCCCAAGGTGAAGCCATCGATGTTGCGGGTGCTTCGCGGGAGGTCTCCGACAAAGAAGAAGTTCTTCGCCTTGAGGTGGTTGTTAGTATGAAACGCGAATGCTGATCCGTGGAGTTCATTCGTGCCGGACTTGGTCACCACGGTGACGGCGGTGCCGCCCGCCATACCCTGTTCGGCGTCGAAATTGTTCGTGGCGACACTGACGGTCTCGACCGTCTCGGCGGGTGCGACGTAGGCGGTGTGATGCGGCAGCCAAAGGTAGAGGTTGACGGCCCCGTCGAGGCGGGTGATGTTATTGTTGCGATTCGTGCCGTTGATATTGGTGGAAAGGGCGCGCGCCGGCGCGCCGAGCAGGCTGTTCTGCTGCACTCCGGGAGTGGCTCCAGGCACGAGGTTGATCAGGCTCTGATAGTTGCGATAGTTCGCCAACGGGAGGTCCGTGACCTCCTTGGTGTTCAGTTCCACGTGAACATCGGCCTTGTCGCTTTGGAGGAGTGCCGCGCTGGCTCCGACGGTGATCTGCTCCGTGGTGGCGCCAAGTTCCAGTTTCACGTTGATACGGGTCACCTCGTTGATGCTGGCGACGACACCCGTGGAAGTAAATGGGCGAAAGCCGGCCGCGGTTACTTTCAACTCATAGACCCCGGCAAGGACGTTCGCAAAGGAATAGAGACCCGAATCATTGGTGACGGTCTCACGAGTCTGGCCGGTGGTTTGGCTGTGGATGGTAACCGTGGCGCTCTGAATGACGGCTCCCGTCTGGTCTTCCACGGCGCCGATGATGGAACCGTAAAGCACCTGAGCGCGAACTGGCAGAAAAGAAGAAATCGTAACCGTGAGGAGAGCGAAACCGTATGTGAACAAACGATTAGCGCCCGGGAAGCAAGGATACCGCATTCAAGACACCTCCTGAAACTCTACGTTGCCGCATTATAAGGTGGATCGGGTCTGAAAAACAATGAGATTCTCGACAACAGGAGGATGATATTCTCTGCGTCCAGACGGTACGTTGTGGCACTGCCGCCACCTGTGTGAGGATCAAGGGTATCATGAGTCCGGCCGCGTGGGCGCCCAGAGGGAGCGGAATTGTCCTGGCCATTGCCGGCTTGACACTTCTCCGCGGCATGCAACCGGACCCGGCCGCGCTAGTCCCTCTCTTCCGGCAGGCGCTGGAGGAGCGGACAAAGCAGTACGGAGCAGACGACGTGAGGGTTGCGCGGGCGGCGCGGGATCTTGGGCTGCTGCTTCATTCCTTGCGGAGAAATGAAGAAGCAGAACCGCTGCTGCGGCAGTCCCTGGCCATCGATAAACGGATACTGGGAGAGAAGGACCGGCAGGTGGGGATAGACCTCGAGAACCTCGCCTCAGTGATCGCAGAACCTTCCCAGGCTCTGTCTCTGATCGAAAAAGCGGCACACCATCCGGATCCGGAGATTGCCGCGCGCAATCTGGCGAGGCTTGCGGAACAGGCGCCGCCGGAGCAGGCCGCCGGACTCTACCGGCAGGCACTCGAGAAGGAGGAGCAGGCTTCGGGTAAGGAAGGGGAGCGGGTGGCGGTGCGGCTGAACGATCTTGCTTTGACGCTACCTCCGAAACAAGCTGAACCTTTGCTGCGCCGGGCCCTGCAAATTCAGCTCAGGAAACTGGGGATCAAGCACCCGGAGACAGCCACCACGCAGAACAATCTGGCGAACGTTCTGCTTGCGATGGGACAGGCGGCGCCGGCAGAACCACTGCTGCGGCAAGCGCTGGGAACTCTCGAGGCCGCGTTAGGGAGGAATCATTCGCGCGTTGCCGTCGCATCGAGCAATCTTGGCGACGTGCTGCGGGCGAAGGGCGACCTCGCCGGGGCGAAACGGTTGTACGAGCGTACGCTGGCAATCGATGAAACGGTTTATGGGAAGAATCATCCGGAGGTGGCAGCGGACTTACGCAATCTGGCGGGACTGCTCGAAGAGATGGGGCGCAATGCCGAGGGTCGCAAACTGCTGGAGCGCGCGGAGAGGATTGGCCGGTAGATCAGCGGAGGGGACGCAGCGGCTTCGCCGCGGCAAAGACGCCAATCCAGTGGTTTGCGAAATGGAGAAGAGGGGAAGGCGCGACGGCCGGCATGTGGCAATTCACGCAAGAGCCTCGCACCGGGGTCTTGTGCCTGGGCTTGTTGTGGCATTGGGAGCAGATTGCATCGTAGCCGGACGCTACCCGGCTTAGAGGCTGATGTGGGGGATGGCAGGTAAGGCAGGAAAGTCTGCCGCCGCTCTTGCGGAAACAGGCACTCTCGGCGAGATAGAGAGGCTGATGACGGGTGTTCCAGGGATTGGTCCAATCAGTATTGTCACCGGCGGCGGCGGGCTTTCGGTGGCAGGCGCCACAAGACTCGTTCACCTGGGCGGCAGTCATGTTTTTCGGATTTCGCATGGCGCGCCCGCCGGCAACGTGGTCCTTGCCTGGCCCGTGGCAGACTTCGCATTGCACGCCGGGCTCGAAGGGTCTGATTCTTGCCCCCGGGCCAAGGCGCAAGGGTCCGGTGGAGTGGCACTGGAAGCAGCGGAAGATGGCGATATTCGGATCGAACGTGCGGTATTGCTCGCCTCGAGAGGAGCGGTGGCCTGGGGTCAGAGCCATGGAATGCGTGGAGGCATACCAACTCAGCCCGTGTTCGAGATAGGTATCTTCGTCAATGCGGCTGACGAACGTGATCGCCTGCAAACCCGCGCCGAACGCCCATTCCCCAGGCTGAGGAGGCACTGATACGGCAAGGGCCCTGGCATGTCCACTCCTGACATGGCCGGCGTACTCAGCGGGATGACAGGACCGGCAGGTGTCGCTAGACACAAACTGGCCCGCTGCGAGGCGGGCCAGTGCGAAGAAGAGCAGGAATCTCAACTTTTACAAGTTACCAGATGATCCTCCCTGTGTACTGAATCTGACGGCCGTAGATTCCGGCACGCTGGGATGTGATCTGGCCGAACAGCGGAGAGGTAACGGATAGATTCGGGTCTGCGCCTGTGAAGGCGTTGAGCACGTTATACGCTTCCATGCGCAACTCGAATTTAAGCCGTTCGCGGATAGGGAATTCCTTGGCGAGAGTTGCGTCGAAATTCACGAAGCGCGGCCCTTTCACGCCGGAGTATTGAAGCGGATTCGTTCTGCGGGTGAAGGGAGGCAGAATCTTGAACTTCGAGGTATCAAACCACTTGGCGCTGGTGGGATTGGAGACGCCGGGGTCGCCGTCGACCAGCATCCCGCCGAAGCGCAGGTAGGCGCCGGAGTTGTAGGTAAACAAGCCGCTTGTGCTCCATCCGCCGAGAATGGCGTCCACTACCGGATGCGCAGCCGTCATGAACTTACGGCCCTTGCCGAAGGGTAATTCCACGATTGCGGCGCCGGTGAGGCGATGCCGGGAGTTGCTGGCGGGTTGCCAGGTAGGCGAAATCGTGTAGGAATCAACGTTGTCGTAGAATTCCTGGTTGCGAGACTGGTTGTAGTTGTAGCCGACGATGAAGTTGAACCCATTGGCGAAGGGCCGTTGGAACTGCATCTGGAGGGACTTATAGCGGTTTCCCAGACCGCCGCGAAGGGTTTCGGTGAGTGAACCGTACTGCGGGTAGAGCCGAAGCAGTTCTGAGACGGCAATGTTCTTTTGCGTACGCAACTGGCCGGGGAACTTGTCCGCGGGCAGAATGTTGTAGAACGGATTCGGCACGGACTGGCTGACCTTATTACCGACGGCAAACCCGATGCGGGGGTCGATGGCATTGAGGTCGTAGGTGTAGGGGGCATCGCGGCCAACGTTCATGAAGAACGTAATGTCGGCGAGGACCTTGCCAGGCAACTGCCGCTGAAGGCTGACGTTAAAGCGATCATTGACGGCAGGGTTGAAGTCCTGCTGATACCATGTGGTCGGGCCGCCGAGGTTTGTATAGCGTCCCAGACTCTTACCCGAGACGGCTACAAGCCCGCCGGGGAATGGATTGGAGAGGGACTGCTGGGGGATGCCCAGCAAGGGGGCGATAGCAGTTGTCGTGGCGTCGAAACCGGGATAGGGTACGCTGCCGAGGATGTTCAGGCCGTCGGTGAGTGACGCAGGCACGATGTAGCGGGCCCAGCCGACACGGAGGGCGCTCTGATTGTCGATACGCCATGCCAGACCCAAACGGGGCATGAACAACGCCTTGGGAGGATTCCAGGAGCCGCGATTACTTGAATCAGCGAAGACCCAAGCTCCGCTATAAATGGGGGCGGCGGTTCGAAGAGCGAGCGCCTCCGCCGGCAGTACCGGAGCGTTAGTCCCCTGGAATTCGGGAATCGCATTGGTGAGATCGAGATAGCGCGAGATTCGATCCGTGGCGTCGCGCATGGGAGTGTAGAACTCGTAGCGGAGACCCAGGTTCAGGGTAAGTTTTTGCGTCAGTTTGAAATCGTCCTGCACGAACAGGCTGAAGTAGTCGACAATCGGCCTCTGGATGGGAATCGAACTGATGGCGGTGTTGTTGTCCAGCGCGCCGATCATCATGGTGGCCCATCCGTCTCCGCTCAGTTTCGTGTTGGGGCTGAGGTAGGTATTGGCCGTCAAGTCGGGATTGAAGGTAAAGGTCATGGGCCTGGGGCGAGAGGCGTTGACACGGTCCTTGCGGTATTCGCCGCCGAACTTGAGGTAGTGACGGCCGACATTCTTGGAGATCTTCGATTCGATGTTGTAGGAGTTCGGCTGCTGATACCAATAACCGGTTTTCCCAAGGGTGGTTGTGCTGCCCTGGTTGACAGTAACGCCAGGGTAGTAGATATCCGGAAGGTCGGCCAGATAAGGGGTGTACCAGTTGTTGTTACCCCAGAACCGGCCGAGATCGGAAGGTTTCAGTGTGGCGGCGGGCAGGCCGAAGGAGTCGACGATGGAGTTGTAAGCTCCGCGGATGTTCCAGACGGTGGAAGCGTTGAGCGTATAGACCGCATCGCCCGAGAAGGTCAGGGCGTGGCGCTTGGAGCCGTCGACGGGCTGGGCAGGTGAGCCGCTGGTAAAGTCGTCCTGCGCGGTGAAAGTACGGAACTGATTGTAGCGGCCGAAGACCTTCAGTTTGTCGCTCACGTTGTAGTCTACGCGGTCAGAAAGGTTCCAGTAGCGGTAGCGGTTGGCGTAGCCGGCGACGAAGTTGTTGACATGGGTAGGGCCATCTCCCGGCCGGTTCGGTTTCCATAGGTCTCCAAGCATGACCTTAGAGGTAGGGTCGATCCGGCTTGCGGGGATCATGTTGCCGGCAAACGGCTGGCGCGTGACGTTGTTGCCATCGGTCTTGGTGGTGTAGGGGTCGTAGATGGTGCGCAGAGCACCGGCGGTGTTCAGGGATTGCGAGAAATCGCCGCCGCGTTCGAGGTCGGTGGGGAGGGTGTTGAAGGAACTGCGCGGCTCAATTTCGCGCCAGCCCTCGTAGGCAAAGAAGTTGAAGATCTTGTTCTTCTTGATCGGATTACCGGATGTGACACCCCAAACATTCTGCCGCACGAGGTTCTTGGTTTGGGTGACGCGGTCAACCAGGGCGTTAAGGGCCGGGTTGCGGCCGATGTAGTAAGCGGTGCCGTGAAACTCGTTGGTGCCGGACTTCATCTGCAAGCTGAGCACACCGCCGGCGCTGTGGCCGAACTCGGCATCCACGGCGTTCTGCTGCAGGTTCACTTCCTGGACGGCATCCATGGGCGGTGTATAACTGGACTTCTGTGAAGTCATGGAAGGGGAGCCGTCGAGGATAATGTCGTTCTTTGTGTTGGTGTTGCCGCCGACATCAAACTGGGAGGCTGCCCAGTGGTGGAATGGGCTCTGCTCCGTTGTGGATCGCGTCACGGTGGCCGGATTCAACGACACCAGGAGGAACGGGTTGCGGTTGATGATCGGCAGGTTGTTCGTCATCTTGGTGTCGAGCGTCATCGCCATCGATGTCGTATTGAAGTTGACAGCCACCGGGGTGGCCTCGACAGTTACGACGTCCCGCGTATTGCCCAGTTCGATGGTTGCGTTGACGGTGACGTCGCCCCTGGCTTGAACCAGCACCCCCTTCTGGACGAACTCACGGAAACCCGTCATTTCGACGGAAACGGTATAGTTTCCGGGCAGAACGAAATCAAAGAGATACTGACCGGACTGGTTGGTGGCTTGTTGGGCACGAACGCCCGTATTGTCGTTGGTAAGAGTGACATTGGCGCCAGCTACGACAGCGCCGGAAGGATCCTTCACGAGGCCCTGAACGCGGGCCCGTGTATCTTGCGCAAAGGCGGACACAGCCAGCGCAAACAGGAGAAGCACACGTGGCATAATCTCTGAACCCCCAGGTCAAAGGCTGGGAGCGATCATATCCCCGAGGCGACGGGCGTGTCAATTCAAAAATGATGGAGTCCCGATTTAGTTTTTCTAAAACGGCACAGATGTGCGGAGATGGGAGGGGGCAGGAACGCGCTCGCAGGAGGCTGGTAGGGCAGAGGACGAACAAAGCACCACCGAGTGGTAGTGTTATGGAAGTAACAAATTCCAAAAACCATATCCCTCCGCGGCCAAGGACTACCTCCAATGGAATCCATCGTTTTATTGCTTGCAGTTTACTCCCTACTTGCTTTAACTTAGAATCCTGGCGAAACAATTGCTAACCAATTCGTCACAGATGGAAATTTGGGTAGACTCAGTGTCACCGGTGTGAGGGGGTTCTATGGACTTACCCGAGCCGGGCTCTGCTTGCGGCAGGGCGCGTCTTGCCACAGTCCGGTTGGGCTTTGGAGATCCCGGCGAGGATTTTCGGCGTGAAGCTCACTTCAAGACCAGTTTATCCATTTCCGGACGAATCAGTTTCATGCGCAAGTTCATAAGTTTGCTGTTCCTGGTAACGATCGGAGCATGGCCAGCCAGCGGCGCCAAGGAGAAGCTTGGGCGGATCTACCAGGAGTTTCTCAATGGTCCGACGACATATCTGATCACGAAAAGCGAGCGGGAGGCGTTCCTACTGCTAAAAGCCGATCAAGATAGGGATGCACTTCTCGAACGATTCTGGGAGATTCGAAACCCAAGACCCGGCACAGGCCAGAACGAGTTCAAGGAAGAGTTTTTCCGGCGGGTGGCGTGGGTGAACTCCTTTTATGGACGCGATGCCGGCACGGACGGCTGGCGTACGGACCGCGGGAAAACGTACATCCTGTTCGGGCGCCCGCAAACGACGATGAGTTGGCCCGGGAACCAGGAACTGTTCCCAACGGAACTGTGGTTCTACTCGAACCCAGGGCTGTCCGAACTTCCGCCCTTTTTCTATGTGCTGTTCTTTGACAAGGACGGGATCGGAGGCTATCGCTTCTACCACCCCTTTGTGGACGGTCCGGACAAACTGTTGCGGAGTGGGGGAGCGACGAAAGACGGCGCGTTCCGCTACCTGAAGAACATCAGCGCGGAGCTGGCTTATGCGTCCTTGTCGCTAATACCAGGCGAACCCATCGACACGGACACTTTTTCGGGGTCCATGGCGTCGGCGACGATCATCAACGGAATCCAGGGGTACCGTGAGATGCCCAGCTACGTGTCGACGATCCGGCAGAGAGCGATGCGTATCGAGCAGGTGACGTCGCATGTGGAGTATGACCTTCCACGGAGCACCATGCTCACTTTCCTCGCCTGGGAGAAAGGGGAGACCTGGCTGCACTGGCAGGTGCAGGTGCAGGATCCCAAGCAACCCAAGGCAAAAGCAGGTCATGTCAAGTACGATGTGACCACACGGTTGTATTCCGGAGACAAGCTGGTGGTGGAGCGCACGGATTCGCCGCAATTTCCGGTGCCGCAATCGGCTGAGGAATCGTTGCGCAAACGGCCCTTCATTTACGAGGATCGGATGCCGGTGGTGGAAGGGAAGTTCCGGCTGGTAGTAAGCATCGTGAACGCGGCCGCGGGCAAGACCTACGAAACGGAACGCGAGGTTCTGGTGCCGCCCGGAGCGGGGCGCACGCTGATGAGCGACATACTGATCGTGTCACGTTTTGAACCGGACAAACGGCTTCGGCCATTCGAGTTTGCCGGCGTCAAATTTTTCCCATCCCCCACGCCGGCCACCACTTCCTCCGCGGGCTTGCGTCTGTTTTATCAGATAACAATTCCCGAACCGCGGCCGCAGGAAGTTCCGGTTGAATACGTAGTGGGGAATGTCGTGAATAAGGTTCGCAAGACATTCGAAGACAAGCTGGATTTACGGGCGGTGGATGGCTTCGGGTCGCTCATGACCTCGAAGACTCTGCCGCTTGATGAACTCGCGCCCGGCGCCTATCAAGTAGTCGTGCGCGTAAAAGACCCGCGGACCGGCCGCATCACCGCCGGATCCGCGCCATTCACCATCGTCGCTGGAGCGGACGACCTCAAGCCGATCGTCGTTTCGCAGGGACGCGCGGAGACGCCGCAATGGGCTGCGGCGACTCAATATGAACGCGCGCTCTGCTGGCTGTCGCAAGGAAGACCACGGGAAGCCGTCATGGCTCTCGAGGATTCCTACCGGCTGAGCAAGAACCCCGCCGTCGAGGGACTGTTGGAGAAACTGCGGCCGCCTTCCCGGAATAACCAGGAGGGCAGATTACCAAATGGAAAATGATGCATTGAAAGCAGGAGACAAGAGATGAGATTACGATCAACGAGTATTTTGCCAACCATGCTGGTACTCGCTTTGGGTCTGACTGGAACCCTCTTCGGACAGGGCGGAGCCGATACCTCGAAAGGCTCGCTCTCAGTGGAGGTTCAAGACTCTAGCGGCGCTATCGTGCAAAACGCGAACGTCACGCTATCCGGGTCCATGGGAAGCCGTGTCAGCAAATCGGACTCCCGAGGCGTGAGCATTTTTTATAACCTTGTACCCGGGATCTATTCGGTGAGGGTGGAAGTCCCTGGATTCCGCGCAGCCGAAATCAAGAATGCAGCGGTGAGCGCAAACGAGCGGACGCCGTTGCGGGTGGTGATGGAACCGGGCGCGGTAGCGGAGACGGTGCAGGTCACCGAAAGCGCCGCCACGGTGGACACGACATCCACGACAACCGGCAGTACTTTGACTAGCGACATTATTCAAAATATCCCCGTGGCCCGCAACGTAGCGGGACTGTTTGCACTGGCTCCGGGAGCAGCTCCCGGTGGCGGCACGGATAACAATTCCACCCCGAATCAGTCCTACAACCCGTCGATATCCGGCGCGTCCGGACTCGAGAACCAGTACATCATTGATGGCGTGAATGCGACGGACCAAGGCTACGGCGCTTTCGGCGTGTGGTCGAACGTATATGGATCAATGGGCAGCGGCGTCAACTTCGACTTCATCAAGGAAGTACAGGTGAAGACGGGCGGTTTTGAGGCGCAGTATGGCCAGGCGATGGGCGGCATTCTGAACATTGTTACCAACAGCGGCGGCAACGAACTGCACGGTTCGGTGTACGCCTATCTCGGTCCGAACGGGTTGGAGGCGAGCTATAAACAACCCAATGTTCTGCGCACTTCGTCACCACTGACAGAACTGCTGGGGCGTTCCAGCTACGACTTCGGTTTCAACCTCGGCGGTCCCCTGGTCAAGAACAAGCTGTTTTGGTATGGCGGCTTCAATCCCAAGTACGCCAGTCTCGACCGGCAGGGGCCTCCCAACTTCGGTGCGCGTGCCCTCGGCGTGCAGGATTGGAAGAGCCGGAACTACAATTGGGTTGGCAAACTGAACTACGACATCACCCAAAACCACCGGATTGAAGGCACGGCATTCGGGGATCCTTCGCGCGATCCATCCGGAGCGCACCGTGATTTGATTCGCGACACCATCGAGAACGTCAGTTCCGCCGATTACGGAACCCGGAACTGGGCCGTGAAGTACAGTGGCGTGTTGACCAGTACGACTCTTCTGGCGGGTTCGTTTGCCTGGAATCACTCCTACTTCACGGAAACGCCCGCGAACAACCTGTACTCCGTTCGTGATTATTCGAAGCCGAAGGCAAACTCAGCCTACACCAATGCCGGCGGCCTTGGATTCCTCGAAAACAATGACAGCAACAACAAGCAGTTGAATGTGATGCTCACAAAGAACGTGAACGTTCTTGGAGGCCACACTTTCGATCTGGGGTATAGCTACAACAGCATCGACTATGCGGCGATCCGGTTTTACTCCGGGCCGAACTTTGGAGTTGTTGCCGGTAAAGGCATTAGTCCCGGAGATGTAGGGAAGCCCACTTATGGTGGATTTTTCTACCAGTACCCCAATCGTTCCGTAGGTGGAGTGGTTTACCCGGTCGCGTATCGTTTGATTCGTGGAAACTTCAGCGACCCCAGCGTCGGGACCGCCGGAACCTATCACGACTCGTTCCTGCAGGATGCCTGGCAGTTGAACCGGTATATTACCATCAAGGCCGGATTGCGCTGGGAGCAGCAGGAAATGCATGGCAACACCACGCGCTATGTCCTCGGCGGGAACTGGGCGCCGCGCATCGGCTTCGTGATTGACCCGACCGGACATCGCAAGACCAAGCTTTTCGGCAACTGGGGTCGGTTCTTCGAGAAGGTTCCCCAGGATCCCGCGGTGCGTGCGATGTCAACCGAGAGCGGTTACCTGAACCAGTACTTCACGGGCCTCCCGCCATCGGCTTCCACTCTAATTGCCGCCAGCGCGGCATCACCCACCGGCACCGAGCCAACGATCATCTATGGCGGCACCAAAGCCATGTACCAGGAAGAAATCGTGGCAGGCGTCGAGCATGAACTACCGGGCGGAGTTGTCATCAGCGCGCGGTTCATTCATCGTGACGTGAAGCGCATCGTGGAAGACATTTCCGGTATCACCGTCGAGCAGGCGCTGGCGGGTTCCGGCCAGCAGTACGTGATCGCCAACCCGAGTGCAGCGCTCGATATTTTCCACAATGCCGTGACCTGCACCAGCGGTCCGAACTGTGACACCGATTCGGGCTACACGCTCGATAGCGGCCAACTCGGCGCCGACGGAAAACCGGACGGCTTCCCTGATGCCCGGCGTCTTTACAAGGCGTTCGAGTTCACCGCGGAGAAGCGCTTTGGAAACAATTGGTCGCTGTACGGCAACTACCGCGTAGCCAAGCTGTTTGGGAACTACGAAGGTCTCTTCCGGAACGACAATGGCCAATCGGATCCGAACATCACTTCGCTGTTCGACTTCGCCTACAGCCCCGCACTCGCCGATCAGTTCAAGGTTGGTGTGCTGCCGACGGACCGCCGCCACATTGCCAACATCTATGGAAACTACATGTTCGGCAAGAGGTTCAACGTCGGCCTTGGATGGAACGTGCTGAGCGGGGCGCCGATTTCGAAGCTGCTGGCGCACCCTGCCTACGGCAACGCGGGCGAAATTCCCTCGGGCGGCCGCGGCGCTTTTGGGCGCACGCCGACGCAGAACTACTGGAATGCGCGTGCGGAGTACAGCCTGCCGATCAAGAGCGATACACACGTCCTGAAGTTCGCGATCGACACGTTCAACCTCTTCAACCGCAAGTCTATTACGAACGTTGACCAGAACTTTGAACTGAGCGGGGCGATCCCCAACAGCGACTTCCTCAAGCCGCTGACCTACGCGCGTCCGTTCTATGCGCGCCTGTCGATCCGCTTCCAGTTCTAAGCAACTTCACAAGAACCCATTGAAAGCGGGCTGCCGGATTACCCCCGGCAGCCCGCTTTTTCTTTGCCTGGTAGGTTAGCCTGAAAGTACATGGAATCGATCTACTTCGTCATTAGCTGGCTATGTCACCGGACATGTGCGCACTGCTACGAAGATCGCTTTCATCCTTACTATGGAGAGGAGAGGGAGAGGATTCTGGAGGGCCTCCGGCGGGCCATTCCGAGGATCATCGAGAACCTGCCGGCAAGGATGGTGTACCGGGATCTCCAGCAGCCTGGCCTTCCCGAGCAACGCGGCCGCATCATCCTGGCGGGGGGAGAGGTCTTGCTGGAAGGAGTCCGGGAGAGGGTGCTCTATCCGGCTCTCGAGCAGATCCATGAGAAGTATCGCGGGCAGGGTGGCGTAGAGATTATTGTGCAGACTACGGGTGACCTGGTTACGGCGCCGATCGCCCGCGAGTTGTTGGAGCATCACACCACGCTGATCTCAGTGGCGGGACTCGATGCGTACCACCGGGGATTAGAGAAGCAGGAGGCGCGCGAGGCGCTTCAAAGGAAGTTGGGGGGTATATTCGATTCGTTGGGAATGAAACCTTGGATGCCCGCGCCACGGCCCGAATCAGATCGCTACTATCATTTCTTCGGCGCAACTCCCGACCAGTGGATCGGGAAGTTGTGGCCGCGCGGACGCGCCTGGCAGAACGGTCTCTCCACGGCGGACATCACGGAGAATTTCTGCAATCGCTGGTCGGGCGGCCTGAACTTTCTGCAACAGGGCTTCAGCGGTTCCGAGGTGAGTGTCGACCCTGATGGAAATGTCTATCCGTGTTGCCTGAAGACGAAGAAGCCTGTTGGGAATCTGCTGGAGCGTCGGCTCGAGGACATTCTTCGGGCACTGGAAGGGAATCCAATTTACGAGGCAATCTCCATGGGGCACCCGGAACGGATGGGGATCCGGCATGGATGGAGCGTGGAGGCATTTCTCGAGAAATCGCAGGTGGCGCTGGCTTCGGGAGGCACGTATCAGAATCTGTGCATCGGCTGCGACCGTTTTCACGAAGAGGTGCTGCTTGCACCCGGACTGGTCACGATAAGCGGTTGAGGTGGAGGTCGGCTGTGCGCTCGGGAGCGATTTCGCGGAGTCGTATCAGACCTTCGACGAGGGTTCCAAGAGTCTGGGGTTCCCAATTGGGGGCTTTGAGGAGTTGACTGAGCCGCTGGTGGTCGCGGGAACTGACCAGGAGGTGAGCTTCGGATTCCCAGGATGTCACCAGCGCGCCGCCGAATTGCCGCCAGAACTCAGGATCCAAGACCGCGAGGAGCATGGCGAAGTCATAATTACCGTGAACCAGGTTGAGAAAGAAAGCAGTTGCCTCCAAGTGCACCAGGGAACGGTGAGACAGAAGCCACCGGACAGCCGGGTGATCGAGGTAAGCGGGGGAGTTTTCCTCTCCGCCGAAGAGTTCCTCGACGACTTCGCGCAGGGCGGTGGCCGAGGGTTCGACCGCACCCTGGTGATAGGCCATGGGGACGACACCGTAGCAGCCGGCGGCTTCCCCGACGCGACTGGACCGCACCTGGAGTGGAAGAACGAAGTCATCTTCACGGGCGAAAGCGCACAGCAGTTGGACGCCGCCGGCGGTGAGCCGTGTTTGGAAGTCAGTGAGAGCCCTCACGGTAGGGGCTAACGTATTGCGCAGCAGGAGGCGGCCTGTTGTCATCTCTTCGCGCATCAGACCGGCCGTGAGGCGGTAGGAGAAATAGCGGTCCCATGTGAATGTGGCGTGGACTGAGCCGTGTGTAAGCTGGACCGAGAGCAGGCGGTGGATGTCGTCGTCCCAGATTCGTGCTCCGCCGGAGAGGAGAAGAGCGACACATTGAGCTACGTGGTCGAGCGGGATGTTAGCCGGCATCTGCCTTCCGGACGGTGCGACTTGGTTGATGACTTCGCACGCGGAGGCAACGGGGATGTGGAGGCCAGTGGCCCCCTCAGGGGAGATGGCGAGTGTCTGGCGTACCGAGCCGCGAATCGCAAAGTTATAGGGGACCCAGCCTGCAATTCGGCAGTCTGTCACGCTGTAGTAATCGAGGAGGGAGTGATGGGGCAGGGGGTTAGATGGAGGCGGGACAGTGGCGAGAGCGCGTCGAACGCCGGCTTGTGGGAAGCCGTAGATATTCGAGACAGCCTCGATGATAGCGTCTACGCGCGGATCCATCATCTTTGAAATTGTCCTCCCATTCGGTGAGGCGCCTATCGGTCCAACTCGAGGCATATTGACGCATCTTGTGGCCGGGCATGCGATCGAAATAGGCGCGGAGGATGACATCGGTCTCGTCCGCGCCGTTTGGGTAGGGTTCCTGTTCGAGGTTCCAAACCGGTTGCTGCACGGTCATGGAATGATGGAGCAGGTTAGGAGCAGCCGCTGGTTCCGCCGCAGTTCTCGCACTTGTAACAAGAACCGTTACGGGTCATCAATCCGCCACACTCCGAGCACAGCGGGGCATCTTCGACCACCGGGCCGAAGGGGAGTGATTGTTGCGGCTCAGGTTCGGTGGGGCGAAGTTTGGTGGATTCGCCAGCCTCTGGGGCAACATGCTCAGGACCGAGGTACTTGGCCGCCATCCAACGGAAGATGTAATCCATGATGGACTTGGCGTAAGGCACCTGCGGGTTGCCGGTCCAGCCGCTGGGCTCGAAGCGGACATGGCTGAACTTGTCGACGAAGAACTTCAGTGGAACGCCGTACTGGAGCCCGTAGCTGACAGCAGTGGCGAAGCTATCCATGAGGCCTGAAATTGTAGAACCTTCCTTGGCCATGGTGATGAAGATTTCGCCGGGGGTACCGTCCTCGAAGATGCCGACAGTGATATAGCCTTCGTGGCCGCCGATGGAGAACTTGTGTGTAATGGACTGGCGTTCATCGGGGAGTTTACGGCGGATGGGCCGGTAAACGATACGCTCCTGAATGACAGGCTCGGTTTTGGCGGTGGCGGCGGATTTTGATCCTTTCCCGGCGCCGGAACTGAGTGGTTGAACACGCTTTGAGTTGTCGCGGTAGATGGCGACGGCTTTCAGCCCGAGACGCCAGCTTTCGATGTAGGCGTCCATAATGTCCTCGACTGTGGACTCCTCGGGCATGTTGATGGTCTTCGAGATAGCTCCGGAAATGAATGGCTGGACAGCGGCCATCATCTTGACATGGCCCATATGGTGGATGAACCGGGTACCGTTTTGAGGGCGGAGGCTGCAATCGAAAACCGGCAGGTGCTCCGGTTTGAGATCCGGAGCGCCCTCGATGGTGCCGGTGGAATCGATGTGGCTGACAATGCGGTCGACTTGCTCGGTCTTGTATCCGAGGCGGATAAGGGCCTGCGGGACGGTGTTGTTGACGATCTTGATGACTCCGCCACCGACGAGTTTTTTGTACTTGACGAGGGCAAGATCCGGCTCGATGCCTGTGGTATCGCAATCCATCATAAAGCCGATGGTGCCGGTGGGAGCGATGACGGTGGTCTGGGCGTTGCGGAAGCCCGATTCACGGCCTTTTTCGTAGGCTTGTTGCCAGACGAGTTTGGCGTTGTCCAGCATCGAGGCGGGCACCCGGCGGCTGTCGAGGCGGCTTGTGGATTCGCGATGCATACGAACAACTTCGAGGAACGATTCCTCGTTGACTGCGTATCCTGGGCAGGGTCCGGTGGCTTCCGCGATGCGGGCGCTGGTGAGATAGGCCTGGCCGCACATGACGGCTGTAATGGCGCCCGCGTAGTCGCGGCCCTGATCGCTGTCGTAGGGGATACCGAAGCTCATCAGAAGCGCGCCGAGGTTGGCGTACCCGAGTCCGAGAGGACGAAAATCGTGGGAGTTCCTGGCGATTCTTTCCGTGGGGTAGCTGGCGCTGTCGACGATGATTTCCTGGGCGAGGCTGATCGTGTCGACAGCGTGGCGGAAGGCTTCGACGTCGAATTCGCCGCCAGGGGAAACGAACTTCATCAGGTTGAGCGAGGCGAGGTTGCAGGCGGAATCGTCAAGGAACATGTACTCCGAGCAAGGATTGCTGGCATTGATACGAGCGGTCGCCTTCGAGGTATGCCAACGGTTAATGGTGGTGTCGAATTGGAGGCCCGGATCGCCGCACTGATGAGTAGCTTCGGCGATCTCTTTCATGAGATCGCGGGCGCGGAAACGCTTGAGGGGACGGTTGTCGATGCGGGAACGGGTCCACCAATCGCGGTCTTCGACGACGGCGTGCATGAACTCGTCGGTGACACGGACGCTATTGTTCGCATTCTGGAAGAAGATAGAGCTGTAGGCTTCCCCGTCGAGTGAACTGTCGTAGCCTGCATCGATCAAGGTGTGGGCCTTCTTTTCTTCCTTTGCCTTGCACCAGACGAATTTCTCTATGTCGGGGTGATCGACATTGAGGATGACCATCTTGGCGGCGCGGCGCGTCTTGCCGCCACTCTTGATAACGCCCGCAAAGGCATCGAAACCCTTCATGAAGCTGAGCGGGCCAGAAGCTCGGCCACCACCGGAGAGAATCGCATCCTCTTCACGAAGCGTGGAGAGATTGGTACCTGTGCCGGAGCCCCATTTGAAGAGCATGCCCTCAGTCTTTGCGAGGTCAAGAATTGATTCGAGCGTATCGCCGACCGAGTTAATGAAGCAGGCCGAACATTGCGGGCGGTTCTCGCCATTGGATATTTTCTGGATGGCATCCGAGGATTCGTCGTAATACCAGCCATACCCGCGCTGCTCTTTCACGCCGACGTTGAACCAGACAGGGGAGTTGAAGCATGCTTTCTGGGTAAGCATGAGGTGAGCGAGTTCATCGCGGAAGTTGGCTGCGTCGAGATCGGTTTTGAAGTAGCGGCCGTTCCTGCCCCAACCAGCGATGGTATCGACGACGCGACGAACCAGTTGGCGGACGCTGCGCTCGCGTTCGGGAGAGCCCATGCGCCCATGGAAATACTTGCTGGCGACAATGTTGGTAGCGGTCTGGGACCAATCGGCGGGAACTTCGACATCGCGCTGTTCAAAGATGACTGATCCTTTATCGTTACCGATGGTAGCGTTTCGCAACTCCCATTGGATGTCATCATAGGGGGTTCGGCCGGGCTCCAGACGGGAGGTAAAGTACCGGGGAAAGACAACCCCGGTACGCTGAGCGACAGGCAAAGAGCGTTTCAACTCCCGCATGCGGACACTGAGATCGACACTAAGCTGACCCATAGTGGTGTTCCTTCAAAAGTAGTTGAAAAATAACGGGTTTGCGAATTGAGATGGCAAGGAGATCGAGCAGACGACTCAAGCTTGCCATAATACTAGCGTACTATGGCAAGATCCCACAATATATAGTGCCACGTCAAGGAATTTATCTATATGCGGTGCATCAGGTTACGGACACCCGAATCCGATGTTTCACCTAGCCCGTATAGATTTCAAGGATAACATTTCCCTGCAAGGTATTGAAAAGAAGCATTAAGTGGACGTAACCGCCGGAAGTTGATTCAGCGCTCGCTGGGTTCGGCTGAATTTCTGAAAACCTCCTCGCGGATGATGCGGTTGGTGGCTTGAAGAAGGTATTCCTCAAGTGCGCGCTGGATCTCCTGATATTCGGGCCAGAGAGTTTTCTGAATGAAGCTTTGGGGAGCGCGGACCATGACGGTGGTATGGCGCTGGCGGCGGTAGCGGTAGGGATCGAGGCCATACCGCCGGCAGAGGGCAACAAAGAGACGGCGAGACCATTCGTCGGCGAGGGTGAACTTAAACTCGGCGGGCCGTTCGACTTTTTCCGTCTCGCGGAGGCGCCGGCGGATGCGATCCATTGCCGCGGCGGCGGCAAGGCGTTCGCCCTCGGTGGTGGCGCCGGCAAAGAGCGCTTCAATACGGCGAAGTTTGTCACGGAGTTCGTCTTCGATTGTCATGGAGCCCGTTGGTCAATGGTACACTCGGAACGATGGCGAACGGGAGTATTCTTCCCATCTATGGAGATGGAGTTGTTGCCTCAACACTCGGCACGACTCCTCGGATAACGAGCCTGCTGATCAAGCCGGTTTCGGCGGTGTGCAACCTCGATTGCACCTATTGCTTTTATCTTGACCGGGAAACTGATCCATATCAGGCCTTGAGCAGGCGGGCGATGCAAGAGGAAACGCTGGAGCGTCTGATTGACAGCTTCCTGTTCTATTCCTATCCCAACAGCGTTTTCGCGTTTCAAGGAGGGGAACCAACACTTGCCGGGCTGCCTTTTTTCCGAAGGGTTGTGGAGCTTCAGAAGGAGCACGGGCGAAACGGACAGAACGTGAGCAATGCGATACAGACCAACGGGATGTTGATTGACGAAGAATGGTGCGCTCTGTTCCGCGAATACCGATGGCTGGTTGGACTTTCCCTTGATGGTCCGGAAGAGATTCATGATCTGCACCGGGTGAACAAGTCCGGACACTCTACGTGGAAGCGGGTGATGGAATCGCTGCGATTGATGCAAAGGGAAAAGGTGGATTTCAACGTTCTATGCGTGTTGAGCAAGGCGAACGTAGGGAGGGCGAAGGAGTTGTACCGGTTCTTCACCGGGCTTGGCGTAGACAACATTCAGTACATACCTCTTTCGGAGTTTGACGGAGACGGAAACCCGTTGCGCTATACGATCACGGCAGCGGAGTACGGGCAGTTCCTGTGCGAGACGTTTGATCTGTGGTGGCCGCAGAGACGCAAGATCCGCATCCGGACCTTCGACAATATCGCCGAGGCATTGGCCGGACAAAAGCCGGGGACGTGCACGATGCATGAAACGTGCGACAGCTATGTAGTAGTGGAGTATAACGGCGACGTATACCCCTGCGATTTTTTTGTGGAAAAGGACTGGCGGCTGGGGAACATCGAGATCGACTCCTGGACGGAGATTGCCCGCAAGCAGCGAAGATACGCCTTCGCGAGAAAGAAGGCGCTGGCGCATTCAGAATGCGAGGTTTGTGAGTGGCAGGCGATGTGCCACGGGGGATGTCCGAAGTCAAGATATGCGATGAACCGGAGATTCGAAGACTTGGATTACTTTTGCGAGGCGTACCGGATGATGTTCCGGAAGTCCGTGCCTCCGCTGCGTGAAGATGTGAAGAAGATTCTGGGGCGCGAGGTGTCGTTGCCGCAGGTTCACTCGATCAGCCCATACTGAGCGGCGAACCAGAAGGGACGAGGCTGGCTCTAGGCCATCGCAGTGGACTCGATGTGCTGCTCAAGGCGCTCGAGGAGCCGGTCCATTTCGCCCGCTTCCATGGGTTTGCGGAGAACAAAGCCTTCTCCCTGGGGGAAGAGGGTGGAGGCATCAGAATCCACACCATCGGTGAGGAGAACAAAGGCGGGCACCTGATCGCGAACACGATCGAAGAACTCGACCCAGTTGCTACCCGGGAGACGGACAGCGCAAAAGATGATGTCGATCTTGAGGCGGCGGAAGAGTTCGACTGCCTCCGCTTCGGTACTTATCGGAACGGCACGGTGGCTTCTGCTGGTCCAAAAAGAAACAAGGCGCCGTTGGGCCGCGGAGTCAGGCTCAAGGATGATGGCGGTAAGAGTTCGGGAGTTGTGAGCGGCTTTTGCTTGAACAGCGGTTTCCGCGGAGTGGACATGGAAGGCGGCGGGCAAATCGATTTCCATGCGACAGGCGTTCTCGCCAGCCTGAAGGATGCGCACATCGCCTCCTAACGAGTGAAGGATTCCGCGGCAGACACTGAACCCTAGAGACTCATTCTCACCGGCGTTGGGAACAGCGGGGAAATACTCATCACAAAGAAGAGCGCCGTACCGGATGGTGATGACGACGCGGCGCTGCTGGAGGGAGGATTCAAAGCGCAAACTGTGATCGAGCGAAGGACGTGCCGCACGGGCGGCAAGGAGGACGAGGTTGCGGAGCACATGTTCCAATTGCCTAGCGGAACCAACAATCCATAACGGTTCGCCCCAGAGCGAGGTGGTGACGGCAATTTCGGAATGCGAGAAATCCTTGCGGCAGGAATCAATGACTTTGTGAAGAAGCGCATTTAGTTCAAGGGGAGCAGCCTCACCTTCATCCTGACGGATGACCTGGCTGTATCGCGACAAAATGGCGGAGGCGCGGAGTGACTCGTTGAGTATGGCGCGCGCTTCGTCGCCCTGGTCAAGCAGTTTATGGGCGAGTATGAGAATGGATTCCAACGGGCCCTTGAGTTCGCCTGCCACGCCGGAGATAATCTGCCCGGTAGCCGCGAGACGCTGGCTGCGCATCATCTGCTCTTTACGAGCTTGCATCTCCAATAGCTTCATGACCATTGCCACTTGATTGGCAAGATGTTGAAGAGCGACAAGTTCCTCCATGGAGAAGTGCCGGGGGCGGTCCGTATGGGCAATTTCGAGGACGCCCACCAATTCTTCGCGGGCAAACATGGGCAGCAGAATGACACCACTTGTATTCGGCTTGGGGAGCAGCGAGGAACTTGAAGCACCAGGGATGCGGAGGGGAGTGCGGTTGCGGAAGCATAGCGCGATGGAAGGAATGGACTTTCCGTCCTCCTTGGGGGCGGAGAGAGGGATGGGACCAGGCGCTGGTTCCGCCACGCACCCGCACAGAGATTGTGTCAGACGGTCGAAGCGGTAGAGTTCGACCGAGGTGACTTCCAAAGCCCGGGGAACAGCGTGGCGCAGCTTACGCACCAGTTCCTCGAAGGCGGAGATAGTGAGCAGTTCCTCACACAAGCCATGGATCCGACGAATGGCGCGACGCGCAGCCTGCCGGCGCCAGCGGCGAACGAGGACCAAGACAAGGAAACTGCCGAATGAGAGAACCGAGGATAAGACTATCTGGGGGGAAACAAGCCACTCGCGGCCGAGTAGGATCACGGAAGCCGCATCTGGGATCACCATGCGGAACTTCGCCTCGAACGGGGGGTTGATATTTGCCTGGCTGGCGGCACCGACTACGCGGACGCGGTCACCCACTTGATAGCGTCCAAGTCCGGTTCCGATACGACTAGCGGCGCGGGAGAGATACACAGGATATGGGACGGGCTGGCCATCATCGAGAAGGAGGTATTCGCCGCCGGAGTCCTCACCGAGAGCAACCACTCTACCTTCGATCAAGGCGGTGACGCCAAGTTCGGAAACAGATTGGAGTTGGTGGATCTGCCGGGAGAACGGCGGCGGCGGCTTGGTGTGGTTGAGGGTTGTCAGCTCCACCATACGGAGGACAGGGAGGCCACCACGGTGGGTGATGACTCCACGCACCTGAAGTTCGTCCCCCGGGGTGACATGCTCGAACATGAAGTCAGGCGCCTCGAGGATGAGCCTGCCGCCGCGAGAATCGCGGATCGGAACCTGGGAGTAATCACCGAACAGAATAGGCTTCAAAGTGACGGTTCCCTGAAGGATCACGGAAGATCCTTCATACTCCGGAAGCAGAGTGGAAGGGTTTCGGGCGGCTGCTTCGCGCAGAGAAAGGGACACTTGTCCCGCCAGTGGAATAGCCAGCAGGAGGAGAGAGATCAGATTTGAAGTCCTGATAACCATGTGTCCAATCCAGAGTCGGTGAAGTCGTGGATGACGAAGTCAGTTTCGGGAAGCTCAGCCGGAGTTGATCTCACCGCAACGACCCGGCATCCGGCAGACTGTGCGGCCTCAATTCCTGTAGTGGAGTCCTCGAAAACAATGCAGCGCTGGGGAGGCTGTTCGAGAAGGCGTGCGGCAAGCAGATAGATATCGGGGGCAGGCTTCGGGTGACGGACCTGATGTCCGTGGACGACGGCTTTGAAATACGGGCGGAGGGATGCCTCATCGAGGAGGAAGTCCACATTTGCCGGCTCGGCGTTGGAAGCCACGCCGAGAGGGAGATTCTTGTAGCGCTCCAGGAACTGCCTGACTCCGGGTAGGAGGCTCTGTTCCAGGTGTGGGCGCATCTGTCGGCGATACAAGGCCTCTTTGGCCGCACCATGGGCAAACACTTCGGCATCCGTCAACTGCGGGCCGAAGAAGTCACGGACGATTTGGTCGTTCCGCTTTCCGTGCATGCGCTCCATCATAGAATCGGCAGCAATGCCGTAATGCGATAGATAGATGGCCCAAGCTTCTGCATGAAGGGGATTTGAATCAATAAGGACTCCGTCCATATCAAGGATGATTGCAAAGGAATTCATATACTTAGGGACTCACAGTCTGGCAAACCTGACTACCCACGAAGGCGGCAGGAGCAAGGAGGAACAGAATCATCGAAAGCAAGAGATCAGTGGTACTTTTCAGTTTACTGCACCATATACATAGCTTCCCGGGCGCGCTGGATGTATCTTGGAAAGATCAGAGATGCTGCCGAGGATTATGTTTGCCATTCTGGCTTGTGCGCTACCGGCACAAGCGCAGGCCCCAGTAGACTACCAGAGGGATATCCGTCCCATATTGGCGAAACGATGCATCGCCTGCCACGGTCCGGATGAGCATGGCCGCCAAGCTAACTTCCGGCTGGACACACGTGACGGAGCAACCGGGAAGTCCGGCGGTTATGCCGGGATCGTTCCGGGGAATAGCGCGAAGAGCCGCGTATACGCGCGAATCACAAACAGTACGCGGCCGATGCCGCCGGTTGGTCCCAGGCTCAGTTCGCAGGAGGTGGATCTCATCCGGCAGTGGATCGATAGCGGGGCGCCGTACACCAACCATTGGGCGTTTGAGAAACCGCAGCGGCTGGCGCCTCCCGCAGTGAGCGACCCGAAGTGGCCGGCGGTGGAGTTTGACTATTTTGTTCTGGCGCGACTGGACAAGGAGGGCTTGAGGCCCTCGCCTATTGCGGACCGCTACACTCTGGCGAGGCGAGTTGCGCTGGATCTCACCGGACTGCCACCGTCGCCGGAGATGACGGGGGCTTACCTTAAGGACACGTCTCCGGAAGCGTACGAGCGGCTGGTGGACAAACTTCTGGCATCGCCACAGTATGGCGAACGGTGGGCAAGGGTTTGGCTGGATCTAGCGCGATACGCGGATACTCAAGGCTACGAGAAAGATAACCGGCGTACGATATGGCCGTATAGAGATTGGGTAATTCGGGCGCTGAACAGCAACATACCGTTCGATACATTCACAAAGCTGCAGCTTGCGGGCGACCTGATGGCCCAGGCGAGTGAAGATGATTTGATTGCAACGGGTTTCCACCGGAACACAATGACGAACACGGAGGGGGGAACAGACGATGAGGAGTTTCGGGATGCGGCAATTCGCGACCGGGTAGCGGTAACCGGACAAGTATGGATGGGATTGACGCTGGGCTGCGCCCAATGCCACACGCATAAGTACGACCCGATTTCACACAAGGAGTTCTACCAGTTCTATGCATTCTTCAATCAAACGGAAGACAGCGACAAGCCTGACGACCGCCCGACGCTGGAGTTGGCGAATGCCTCCACACTGGTCCTGAAGGAATTGCCGGAGAATCAACGGCGCAAGACACATATTCTCGAACGGGGCAATTTCCTGACGCCTGGGGAAGAAGTGGAAGCGAATGTTCCCGCAGCTTTTGCAGCATTTCCAAAGGGTGCTCCGAAGAACCGGCTGGGACTGGCGGAATGGCTGGTCTCCAAGGAGAACCCTCTGACAGCACGAGTGACAGTGAACCGGATATGGGCGCGTCTGTTCGGGAAGGGGATCGTGGAATCGGAGGAGGATTTTGGCACCCAGGGGGCTACTCCGACGAATCAGGAACTGCTCGATTGGCTGGCGACGGAATATATGCGCTTGAATTGGGATACGAAGGCGATCCTGAAGACCATCGTGATGTCGGCAACGTACCGGCAATCCTCGAATGCAACGCCGGAGTTGCTCGAGAAGGATCCCACGAACCGGGTGCTAGCACGGGGGGCGCGCTTCCGTTTGGATGCAGAGGTTGTGCGCGACCAGGCTCTGGCGGTGAGCGGATTGCTGAGCAAGAAGATGTATGGGCCTCCGGTCATGCCGTGGCAGCCGGAAGGAGTCTGGCAGGTGGTATATAACGGCGAGCGATGGATTACCAGTGAAGGTGAAGACCGCTACCGGCGGGGGCTTTACACATTCATGCGGCGCACATCGCCGTACCCATCGTCGATGAGCTATGACGCACCGACGGGTGAAATTTGCACTATGAGGCGAATCCGGACGAATACGCCGCTGCAGGCATTGACTTCGTTGAATGATCCGGTTTTCATGGAGGCGGCGCAGCAACTGGCGTTAAGGACGTTCAGGGAGGCCGGCAAGTCAGAAAACGCGCGGGCGGCGCACATGTTCCAACTCGCGCTGGTGCGTCCGCCGGAGAAAGAGGAGTTGCGGAGGATCGTCTCTCTTCACCGCGAAGCCTGGAAAGACCTCAAGGGCAATTCGGCTCCGGCGGAGAAACTGCTGCATTACGATAAGACCCTATATAAGGAGGACCGCGAGCAGACCGTGGTCGCGGACGCACGCGGGGAGGGAGTGATATGGCGGTACACGACGGAGGATCCCGGAAGCGGGTGGCTGAGCCCAGGGTTTGACGATTCCGGGTGGCGCACAGGTAAAGGACTCTTCGGCGCTTTCGAGAACGAGAAGAATCAGAAGGAAGTGGCCACGAGTTGGGAGACGGATACGCTGTGGCTGCGGTACGAGTTTACGGCACCCGAGAGCAAGCTGTCCGATTTCCGGCTGCAGGTAAAGACTGTGTCCGGGTTTGAGGCGTGGATCAACGGTGTTTCGGCCGCAGGATCGCCGCAGGAACGGACTGGTTATTACGAGTACCCCGTCTCGAGCGCCGCGGAACCGGCAATCAAGCCGGGGCGCAATGTGCTGGCGATCCGAGTCGTCCGCAACCACGAAAAGAAGGGCGGGCAGTCGTTTGACGCGGGGCTTGTGGCTACGCGCGCTCCGGATTTCGGCAAGCGAGCCCGCGATGATGCGGACCGCGCGGCTTGGGTAGCGGTAGCCAACGCGATTCTCAACCTGGACGAGACATTGACGAGGCGATAACGATGACGGAAATGCAGCAATTGAAGGAATTTACGCGCCGTCACTTCTTCGAGCGGTGCCACCTCGGGCTGGCGAATATGTTTCTCGCCAGCCTGGCGCGCAGCGATGCGGCTCGGATGGACAACCCGCTTGCGCCTAAGAAGCCTGATCATGCTCCGAAGGCAAAATCCATCATCTACCTGCATATGGCGGGATCTCCATCGCAGTTGGAGTTGTGGGACTACAAGCCGGAGTTGCAGAAGTATGACGGGAAGGACTGTCCGCAAAACCTTCTGGAGGGGAAGCGATTCGCGTTCATCAAGGGAGTACCCAAACTGCTGGCAACCCCGTACAAGTTCCAGCAGCACGGCCAATCGGGAGCATGGTTGAGCGAGTTGCTGCCGAATTTTGCGAAGGTGACGGATGACGTGTGCATTATCCGTTCGATGACAACGGATCAATTCAACCACGCTCCGGCACAGTTGTACTTGCACACAGGAAATCCGCGGTTCGGGTTCGCCTCGATGGGGGCATGGGCGACATACGGGCTTGGTTCGGAGAATCAGGATCTGCCCGGATTCGTTGTGCTGGTGAGTGGCGGGAACAATCCGGACGGGGGGAAAAGCCTATGGGGCAGCGGCTACCTGCCGTCGGTGTATCAAGGAGTGCAATGCCGAACGCAAGGCGATCCGGTACTGTTTCTCAGTGATCCTGAGGGAATGGACAGAGGGCTGCGCCGGAAGACGCTGGATGCAATTCGCGATTTGAACAGCATGCAGGAGAAGCGGTTTGGAGATCCGGAGACACAGGCGCGAATCGCGCAATATGAACTCGCATACCGGATGCAGACATCCGTGCCGAAGGTGATGGACATCTCGAAGGAGCCGGAATCCATGCACAAGCTGTACGGTACGGATCCGGGGAAGGTCTCTTTCGCCAACAACTGCCTGTTGGCGCGGCGGCTGGTGGAGAACGGCGTGCGGTTCGTGCAGTTGTTCCATTGGGGATGGGATCATCATGGATCGTCGCGGCGGGAGGACATACGGTATGACTTGCCTGGCAAGGCAAAGGTGATGGACCAGTCGGTTTCGGCGCTGGTGACAGATCTCAAACAGCGCGGATTGCTGCAGGACACGCTAATCGTGTGGGGAGGCGAATTCGGACGTACTCCGATGAGAGAAAATCGCGGCGGATCGTATGGTCCGTGGGTGGGACGGGATCACCATCCGTATGCATTCACGATGTGGATGGCTGGAGGCGGGATCAAGTCCGGCCTGAATTATGGGGAAACAGATGAAATCGGCTACTACGTGGGGCGGGATAGAGTGAACGTGAGGGATCTACAGGCGACCATCCTGCATCTGCTGGGTCTTAATCCGTACCGGTTGAGTTTCGCATATCAGGGTCTGAATCAGCGCCTGATCGGCCCGACGGACGAGGGCAGAATTCTAAAGGACATCCTGGCTTGATGTTGACACGTGAAGGCTGCGTGATCCGGCAGCAGCGCCTGCTGACTGTCATGGAGCAAAAGCAATGGGATTTGTTTTTGACCGCCGACCCGCGGACGGCGTATTACTTTACTGGCTCGCCGGCTCCGGCGGACGCTCCCGTTGCATTTCTGCTTTGGACGGAAGGACGGAGTCTGCTCATCACGCCGGGCGTGAAGGAAGGACTGGCAGACAGGATTCTCCCGCTGGAGACGTATTCCATTGAACGTGTGGTTGACTATGCAGAGCGCGATTTGGCAAAGATACTGCGGCAATTCCTTACCGGGAAGCGCCTGGCGGTGGAACGGCGTACGGTTACAGGGATGATGGAGCAGGCGCTGCCGATCAGCGCGAGGGTGGAAGATGCCACGGATACCATTCTTCGACTGCGGAAGCGGAAAGAGCCGGATGAGGTAGCAGAAATCCAACGATCTCTCGAGCTATGCGCGGCGGCCTACGATGCCGCGCGAAAGACGATTGCACCGGGTTTGAGAGAAGTGGATGTGTACGCGGCAATGTATGAAGCCGTGGTGAAACGGGCCGGCACGGCAGTGGCGTTTCCAGGTGATTTCGCCTGCGGGGAACGGTGCATCAGTGAAGGTGGTCCGCCGACGGAGCGGGTGATTCTTTCCGGTGACTTGTACATCCTGGATCTATTTCCGGCCCCAACTTTTTATTCCGCAGATACGTGCCGGACGTTTGCAGCCGGGGCGCCAAGCGATATCCAGCAGCGGGCCTGGGAAGTGGTTGTGGAGGCAGTGAAGCGTGCAGAAGCTGCGATACGCCCGGGTGTGGGCGCGAGGGACGTTTACCGGCTTGTGAAGGACTATCTGGACAGGCAACCGATAGCGGAAAAGAGCTTCTGGCATCATGTGGGACACGGGATCGGGCATCGAGGGCACGAATCGCCGCGGATCATTCCAGGATCTTCGGATGTTTTCGAGGCTGGGGATGTTTTCACGCTGGAGCCGGGAGTGTATACGAAAGCACTTCAGGGCGGGATACGGCTGGAAGATAATTATCTGGTGACGGAAACCGGTATCCGCAACCTCTTCGACTATCCGCGGGAATTGTAAGAGAGATGGGCTATTTGGTTTTCGTGGTGAACTTGGCGAGATAGTTGGTGTGGAAATCGCCTGCTACAAATTGCGGGTCATTCAAGATCTTCTGATGAAGAGGAATGGTGGTGTGAATGCCTTCCACCACGAAGGTGTCCAGGGCGCGGCGCATGCGAGCGATCGCCTCATTGCGATCGTGGCCATAGGTGATGAGCTTCGCGATCATGGAGTCGTAATACGGCGGAATGACTCCGTCGGTATAGGCTGCCGTGTCTACACGGACTCCGATGCTTCCGGGGATATTCAGGGCGGTGATGCGTCCGGGAGAGGGGGCAAAGGTCTCGGGATGTTCCGCGTTTATCCTGCACTCGATGGCATGACCGCGTAGAGTCACCGGGGCGCCCAACACCTCGGACAGGGGCATCCCGGCAGCAATCAAGATCTGGCTTTTGACTAGATCGACACCGGTCACAAATTCGGTGACGGGATGCTCCACCTGAATCCGTGCGTTCACCTCGATGAAGTACAACTTTCTTTCCCTGTCCATGAGGAACTCGACCGTTCCGGCGTTTGAGTAGCCCACATCATGCATAGCCTTGGCCAAGGCCGCGCAGATGGTCTTGCGGAGTTCGGGGGAAACGCTTGGGGAGGGGGCTTCTTCCAGGACTTTCTGATGGCGGCGCTGCAGAGAACATTCCCGTTCCCCGAGGATCTCGACATTGCCATGGAGATCGGCGAGGACCTGGAACTCGATGTGCCTCGGATTTTCGACGAGTTTCTCCATATAGAGATCGCCGCAGGAAAAGGCAGCAGCGGCTTCGGACTGAGCCTGAGAGTAAAGGTTTGGAAGTTCCTCGGCGCTCCGCACGACGCGCATGCCGCGCCCCCCGCCTCCAGCGGTGGCTTTAATCATCACAGGATAGCCGATGTGATCCGCCAGTTCGAGGGCCTCTTCAATGGAGCGGAGGACGCCATCGGAACCGGGGAGGATGGGAACGCCGGCATTGCGCATGGATTCGCGGGCACGCTGCTTGAGCCCCATGAGTTTGATCACTTCGGGACGGGGCCCGATGAAGGTGATGCCGGACATCTGGCAGACTTCGGCGAAATCGGCATTTTCACTGAGGAAGCCGTATCCAGGATGAATCGCGTTGACATTGGTTATCTCGGCGGCACTGATGACGGAGGGGATATCGAGATAACTACGAGAGCTTTTTGCGGGACCGATGCAGACGGCCTCATCGGCAAAGCGCACATGAAGGCTGTTGCGATCGGCTTCGGAATAGACAGCGACGGTTCGGATGCCAAGTTCCTTGCAGGCGCAGATGACACGGAGGGCGATTTCTCCGCGATTGGCGATGAGGACCTTCTGAAACATTAGGAGACCAGTCTAAAGCGGCCGGTAGGTGAACAGGGCTTCGCCATACTCGACAGGCTTACCGTTCGGAACCAGTTTGCTGAGGATCACTCCCGGGGCTTCGGCTTCGATTTCGTTCATGAGCTTCATGGATTCGATGATACAGAGGACCTGACCAGTCTGGACGGTGTCACCAACCTTCACGAAGGGAGGAGAGCCAGGGGACGGTGATTCGTAGAAGGTGCCGACAATCGGCGCCTTGATAATCGGCATGTTCGCGTCAGCGGCAGGAGGTGAGGCCGGGGGCTGAGAAACCGCAAGCGGAAAAGGAGCAGAGGCTGGAGGGTGGACCGGAGAAGCGAGAGGAGCGAGTTGAGGGGCAGGGGTTAATTGGACTTCCTGAGAAAGGGACGCGCGCTTGATCCACACACGATTATCACCGCGCTGCACCTCGATTTCGGCGACGCCACTTTCCGTAAGCAGTTGAATAATCTCTTTGATTTCTTCGATTGTCATTTGTAGCGAGTGTCGGACCCAGATCTAAATGATGGTCAGTGTCTTCGGGGTTGGAGTAAGGATCTCGCAACCGTTTGCAGTTACGAGGACTGTATCTTCGATGCGGATGCCGCCTTCTCCTTCGATGTAGATACCTGGTTCGATGGTGATGACCATGCCTGCTTGAAGGATTGTTTTTTCTTTTCTGCCGACGCGGGGAGGCTCATGAATCTCTAAGCCAAGCCCATGGCCGGTGGAGTGCGTAAACGCTCTATCCAGGCCAGACTTCTTGAGAACCTTGCGAGCCGCGAGGTCCGGCTTGTCCGCGCGCACACCTTGTCGAACCGCGGAGATGGCAGCCAATTGAGCCTCGAGGACAGCGTTGTATGCTTTCTTCCACTTTGGCGCAGGCATCCCAAGAAAGACGGTTCGCGTCATGTCGCTCGAATAACCGTCCTGAACGGCACCCATGTCTATTAATAGTAACTGATTGGATGCAACAGAGTGGGACGAGGGGCGGGCGTGGGGGAGGGCGGCTCTCTGTCCCGAGGCAACGATGGTCTCAAAGGCCGGGCCAGTAGCCCCATAGCGACGCATGTAATAGTCGATTTCCGCGGCGAGGGCAGATTCCGTGACTCCCGGGCGTACGAAATGAAGAGCCTTTTGGAATGCCTTGGAGTTTGTCCGGACGGCGCGACGAATACAATCGATTTCAGCGGGAGACTTTACCATCCGGAGGGACTCGATCAAATCCTGCTGCGGGAGGAGGACGGCACCGAGGGGCAGGTTTTCCCGAAGGAAATTGTAGGAATTGAAGGAGATACGGGTCTGTTCAAAACCGATGTTGCGAAGCTTCCTGCTTTTGATGTGCCGGGCAATGGCAGGCAACAGCGGACCGGCAATCGTCTTGACCTTGCAGGAAACTTCCAGGGCACTTTGAACGGCGTAGCGGGGATCGGTAAACAGTACTGATTCCGAAGGAGTTATACAGAGGATTCCATTGCTACCCGTGAACCCGGAGAGGTAGCGGATGTTAGGCAGGGCCGTAACGAGAAGCGAATCGAGCTTGTTTGGTTCAAAGGTAGCGGCGAGCAGGGAGCGGCGCGCCTTGAAATCGTCCGTGGAGATCAATGTTCAGTTTACCATCAAGGCTTTAGGAGGAGCTTGCCTGAGGTGTTTCTACCTGCGAGATCGGAATGGGCGAGAGGAGCCTGGTCCATGGAGTAGATCTTGTGGACATGAAGACGAAGTGCTCCTTCAGTTACCCAGCGGAGGACATCTCCGGCACGCCAAAGTAACTCATCGCGGGTGGCGACGTAGTTGGGCAAGCTTGGGCGGGTGAGGAAGAGGGAACCTTTCTGGCTAAGCAAGAGCGGTTCCAAGGACGGGACAGGGCCTGATGCATTCCCGAACGTCACCATCATTCCTCTAGGTTTCAAACTGCTGAGACTCTTGGCGAATGTGGCGGCCCCAACGGAATCATACACTACATCCACACCCTTGCCGCCAGTGAAGCGCCGAGTCTCGGCTTCGAAGTCGTGAGTGGCGTATAAGATGACTTCATCAGCTCCCACGGACCGGGCGCGGGCGGCTTTTTCAGGCGATCCGGCAGTGGCAATGACGGTGGCTCCTCTCATCTTCGCCATTTGAACAAGAAGCGCGCCCGTGCCACCCGCGGCGGCGTGGATCAGAGCCGTGTGTCCCTTTGACAAAGGAAAGGTTGAGTGCGAAAGGTAGTGAGCCGTCATTCCCTGAAGCATGACAGCAGCGGCATCGGCCAGTTGCAATGCGGCAGGAACAGGCACCAATGTAGCGGCCGGAACAACCGCGTATTCGGCGTAGGATCCCCGAGCCATCGCATAGGCGACACGATCTCCGGGAGCGACCTGGGTAACTCCGGGGCCCACAGATTCGACCACACCGGCGGCTTCCATGCCTGGGATCAAGGGGAGGTCCGCCTTATAGAGCCCGATGCGGAAGTAAATATCGATGAAGTTCACTCCCGACGTATCGATCTTCACCAAAGCCTGCCCGGGGCCGGGAACCGGGACCGGCACATCCTCGAGTTTCAGTTGATCCGGACCGCCACATTGACGAACGAGAATTGCCTTCATGTACGTGCCTTTCGACGAAGATGGGCTACAGCCGCGTAAAGCAAGAGATAGCAGACGGTGAAGGGAAACATCAAGAGGCGGGTCAGCGTGGTGGCGGCATCGGCGCCGGTGAGCCCCATGCGGAAGAAGAGGAAATGAAGCATGGTGCGCCAGTTCCCGATGTCGAACCAGTAGTAATCCCCGTTCTCATTCAAGACGAAAACCTTGGCGGGGATGTTGAACGCCAGCCACCACTTCCATTTAGTCATGATGGGCTCGCCAGAGCAGATGATTCCGCAGACGTTGTACGAGGATGCCTGGAGTTCCGCCAGGAGACGCTTGCGGGAAGGGGCGTGGGGATATTCCCACACGCGAAACACGCGCGAACCAGAGGGGAGACCGACGGGTTCGCCGGTGAAGCAGGTTACCAGATCGACAGGCAAATGCCGGCCGTAGACCTGAAGAAGGCTGGGCACGAGGTTGTTGAAGAGATGACGAGAGCCGCTTTCGACGAGGAGAACGCGCTCAAAGGGGGGGATGTGCCTGGAGAAGAACAAGCGCATGCCGGTTTGTCAGATAGCGGAGGGAGGCACGGTACGCATCAGACTCCCCAACAGTAATCTTCAACAACACGCTCGAGGGTTTCGTCTTTCTCCATGAGACGCATCAACTCGAGCCGGATGGCATCGAGGAGCGCGTGCCAGCTTGCGGTGAGGACATTGTCGGAAACGCCGACCGTGGCCCAACTTCTTCGCTGATCGGACCATTCGACCAGAACCCGTACTTTTGCGGCAGTTCCCTTCTTCGTGTCAAGAACGCGGACTTTATAGTCGGTCAGCCGGACATTGGAGATGCTGGGGTAGAGCTGAGCGAGGCACTGGCGCAGGCACAGGTCCAGAGCGTTCACGGGACCATGGCCATTCGCCGTGGCAGAGTGGATTCCGTCCTGGGCTTTGAGGGTGACGGTGGCGACAGTTTGAGATTCCTTCGTCCCAGCGCCGCGGCTGGTAACCTCGTAGCTAACAACTTCAAAGAGATGCAAACCAGGATGGAGCGCCTCGCGTACGAGCAGTTCAAACGTACCTTCGGCCGCCTCGAGTTCGTAGCCCATGAACTCCATGTGTTTAATCCGCTCGAGAAGTTCGCGATGAGAGGCGTCGTCGAGGCGGTCAGTGAGCCCATGCTGTTTCAGTTTGTAGAGGATGTTGCTTCTACCGCTCAGGTCGCTGAGGAGGACGCGCTGCCGGTTACCCACGGCATCGGGACGAATGTGTTCATAAGTGGCGGAGTCTTTGAGAACTGCACTGACATGCACTCCGCCTTTGTGAGCAAAGGCACTCCGGCCGACGTAGGGTTGATCATTGCGGACCGAAAGGTTGGCAAGTTCTGCAATGAAGCGGGCAACACTGGTGAGATGAGTTAACTTCTCCGATCCGACGGTCGTGTGGCCGAGTTTGAGTTCGAGATTGGCGAGAATGGAGCACATGTTTGCGTTGCCACACCTCTCACCATACCCGTTAAAGCAGCCTTGAACGTGCGTGGCTCCTGCCTCGACCGCAGCAATGGTGTTCGCCGTGGCGACATCGGAATCATTATGGCAGTGAATGCCCAGGATGCCATCGAATCGCTTGCGGACATCAGAGAATATCTCGACCAGCCTGCCGGGAAGCGTGCCGCCGTTGGTATCGCAAAGGCAGAGAACATTCGCGCCAGCATTCTTCGCTGTCTCGAGTGTACGAAGCGCGAAATCGGGATTGGAGAGGTAGCCATCAAAGAAGTGTTCCGCGTCGTAGACGACTTCTTTTCCGTGCGCTTTGAGGTAGGAAACCGTTTCCGAGATTAGCGCAAGATTCTCCTGCTCCGAGATTCCGAGAGCACGCTGGGTATGCAGATCCCAACTTTTCCCGAAGATAGAGATGACCGGCGTTGCAGCTTCGAGCAACTGACGAACATTGGGATCCTGATCCACCCGGTTGCGAGCAAACCGGGTGGATCCGAAGGCGGTGAGCCTAGCGTGCTTGAGATGGAGTTCGCGAGCCCGGGCAAAGAACTCCTTGTCGCGGGGGTTCGACCCGGGCCATCCGCCTTCAATGTAGTCGATACCGAGTTCGTCAAGCTTCTGGGCAATCACCAGTTTGTCTTCGACAGAGAAAGAGACGGCCTCGCCCTGAGTGCCGTCTCGCAACGTGGTATCGAACGTGAAGATTTTCATGGCTCCTATCTCCGCACACCTTGCAGCCCAGCCTCCGAGGCTAGTTAGCCGCTACGGGCACACCCGCTTCCTTCTTGCGTTTGAGGAAGGTCATCATGTCACGCAATGGTCCACCGACCTTTTCGACGAGCAGGTTCTTGTTGGCTTCGCGCATAGCAAGGAAATTGTGACGTCCAGTCCTATTTTCCTCCATCCATTGGCGAGCAAATTCGCCGGACTGGATTTCGGCGAGGATCTTTTTCATTTCCGCCTTGGTCTGGTCGTTGATGATACGAGGACCGCGGGTGTAGTCCCCGTACTCGGCAGTGTCGGACACGGAATAGCGCATGTAGCCCAAGCCGCCCTCATAGATGAGGTCGACGATGAGTTTGAGTTCGTGGAGGCACTCGAAGTAGGCGATTTCGGGGGCATAACCGGCTTCCACGAGGGTTTCAAAGCCTGCGTTGATGAGCGCGCTGACGCCTCCGCAGAGAACGGTCTGCTCGCCGAACAGGTCGCTTTCGGTCTCTTCCTTGAAGGTGGTTTCGATAACACCCGCTTTGAGGCAACCAAGCGCGAGGGCGTAGGCGAGGGCGTTCTGAAGGGCCTTCCCGGAAGGGTTCTGATGGATGGCCACAAGGGCAGGAACGCCAACCCCTTCGGTGAAGAGTTCCCGCACACGATGGCCGGGGGCTTTGGGAGCCACCATGGAAATGTCCACATCGGGAGGCGGGGCAATGAAGCCGAAGTGAATGTTGAAGCCATGGGCGAACATGACGGTCTTACCGGCTTTCAGGTGGGGGGCGATTTCCTTGTTATAGATATCCGCCTGAATATGGTCTGACACGAGGATCATGATCATATCGGCAACCTGAGCAGCCTCCGAGACGCTAAGGACGCGCAACCCGGCGGCCTCGGCCTTTTCCTTGCTCTTGCTGCCGGGATAGAGGCCGACAACAACGGAAGCCCCCGAGTCGCGCAGGTTAAGGGCATGCGCATGGCCCTGACTTCCATAGCCGACAATGGCAACAGTCCGGCCGTTGAGGTTATCCAGACTGCCATCCTTTTCATAGTAGCGATTAGGCATTCAACACTCCGTTTCGATCTTTGGATTTGGAGGCCTCCACGCCGGTTGGGACAGGCGGAGAGAGGCGTAACTTTTTGGCTTCCAGGGAGACGGCAACCTGGCCGGATCGAGTGACTTCGATTTCGCCATAGCTGCGCATCACATCAATGAATTCGTCCATTTTTTCAACATCTCCCGTCGCTTCGATGGCGAAGCCTTCGAGGGAAGAGTCGACGACGCGGGCGCCGAAGATTTCAGCCTCCTTAAGGATAGCGGTCCTACTATCCATAGGGGCGCGGACGCGGAGAAGGACCATTTCCCTAGTAACGGCAGGGCCATCGGTCAGGTCGACCGCCTGCAGGACGTTGATCAGCTTATTCATCTGCTTGATGACCTGGCGGCGGAGAGGCGGTTCGACGTCAACAGCGATGGTCATGCGGGAAAGGGTGGGATCAAGAGTCCGGGCTACTGTCAGGCTCTCGATGTTGTAGCCACGGGCGCTCAACAATCCAGTTACGCGCATCAATGCACCGGGCTTGTTTTCCAGGAGAAGGGAGATCACTTGAATCATAAGAGTTCCTCGACGCAATTCACACTCACTTCAGAACCTCGACAGGTTGAGGAGGAGATAGGACCATCTCGTGCATGGCGCCACCTGCGGGCACCATGGGGAAAACGTTATCAAACGGGGCCACTTTGACATTCAGCAGATACGGACCAGGTTCGCGCACGGCCTCATCGAGGGCAGAACTCAGTTCCGAGGGCTTATCGATGGTTCGCCCTTTGAAGCCGTATGCACGAGCAAGGAGTTCCGCATCAGGGAAGCAATCCAGTTGGACGGCACACATTCGGTTGTTGTAGAAGAGTTCCTGCCACTGTCGAACCATACCAAGATAGCCATTGTTCATGACGATCACCTTCAGCGGCAAACCGTAACTGGCAATAGTAGCGAGTTCCGGAATCGCCATCTGGAAGCCACCGTCGCCCACAACGGCGAAAACCAGTTTGTCGGGACGGGCGAACTGAGCGCCGATGGCAGCCGGCAAGCCGAAGCCCATTGCTCCGAGTCCACCGGAGTTGAGCCACAAACGAGGATGGTTGAAGCGAATGAACTGCGCAGCCCACATCTGGTGCTGGCCAACATCCGCGGAGACGATGGCTTCACCGGCGGAAAGACGGTCAATTTCCACCATCAAGTGTTGTGGCTTGATTTCCGTGGAGGAGAAGGCGGGAACCAGCGGGTGCTCGGCTTGCCAATCGCGGACTTGCTTCCACCAGAGGCGGCGGTGTTCCGAGTTGACATCACCCATGCTTGGCCTGAGTTCGGCCAGCGCTTTAGTGAGTTTGGGTAGCACCTTTTTGACATCTCCGACAATGGGCAGATCCGCGTTGCGGATCTTGCCGATCTCGGCGGGGTCCACGTCCACATGGATCACTTTTGCGTGAGGCGCAAAGGCGGCGAGCCGTCCGGTGACGCGATCATCGAAGCGAACGCCCAAGGCAATGAGCAGGTCGGCTTGCGACATACCCATGTTTGCGGCGTAGCTCCCATGCATGCCGGGCATGCTGACAAAATTGGGATGCGAAGACGGCAGAGCGCCTAAGCCCATTAACGTACAGACTGTGGGGCAGTCGATTAGCTCGACCAATTCGCGCAACTCTTCGCTGGCGGCGGCGGCAATGATGCCTCCACCTGCATAGACATACGGGCGACGAGACTCCCAGATCATTTGAGCTGCCCGGCGAATCTGTCCGGAATGCCCTTCGGTTACGAGTTTGTAGCCAGGGAGGTGAATGGCGCTGACAGGGCTGTAATGACCTTGGCCCTGAAAGACATCTTTAGGTATGTCGACCAACACGGGACCTGGGCGCCCTGTGGCAGCGATGAAAAATGCTTCGTGGACGATTTGGGGAAGATCGTTGAGGGTCTTGACCAGGAAGTTGTGCTTCGTGCAAGAACGGGTGATTCCGAAGGTATCCGCTTCCTGGAAGGCATCGCTGCCAATGAGCTTCGAGGTTACCTGTCCGGTGATGGCCACCAGCGGAATGGAATCCATCATTGCGTCGACGAGTCCAGTAACCAGATTGGTTGCTCCGGGCCCGGAGGTGGCGCAACAGACGCCCACCTTACCGGTGGAGCGGGCATATCCTTCAGCGGCAAACGCCGCATTTTCCTCGTGGCGAACGAGGATGTGGCGGATCGGGTCATCGTGAAGGCAATCGTAGAGGGGTAAGGTAACACCACCTGGGTAACCGAAGATAACGTCCACCCCCTCTCGAGAGAGGCATTCAAGAAGCATCCGGGCTCCACTCATCAAATTCGACATTGCACTTTACCTCTTTCCACTAGAAACATGCTGTGACAAGATCGGCCTACAGATAAGAGTGCCGACCAACAAAAAAGGCCACCGGCCGACTAACTTTGCCCCGCCGATGACCCAAGTGTTTCAGAAGAACACTGGACTCACGCGGGGCCGGCTACGATGACCCCAATAATACCTACGATTACGGATACAAGGATGGTGCGGTTAGAAAGGAGAAGCTGGGAGAGCGTGGACACCATACCGTTGAAAAGGAATCTACTCCACAAGGGTAGACCAAGAAGCAGGCCAAATGCAAGAGGGGCGTAGCATAAATATTTTTAATGTATGCATTAAACGGGGGGCCGATTTAGCACTCGGGCCTCTCGGTGGAGTATAAGTAATTTCTTTTGTGTGCTTTAGCTAGACGGTAAGGACAATCAGAGAGTTGACCAGAAGCCAGTCACAGCGTTTTCAAACTTTTCATTTTCCATCTTTTCAATCACTTACGTAACGCCTTGACCCTTTGGACAAGGGCGCCGTTGTTACATTTGGATCAGAAGTTGGCTGTTGTATCCGCCGGGAGTGACCGGAGGGCACCGACGGCCGAGAAGAGATGAAAAAAAAAGAAGATTCGCAGCCGACCGGCGGAGAACATGAGCAGTTAGACATAGCCCCGCCGAAATTGGCCGAACGGCTGTTTCATAATGCCGCCTGGCATTTACTACAGGAACAAATAACAGTCATGGAGTTCATGAGGCTGATCCACCTGAAGCAAGAGATCGGTGGAGAGCAGATCAGGGAGATTCTTGTCCGATGGGTAGAAGAGTCACAGGAGGGTTGTGCAGACAAGACATAAGGTATTCTCCGCTGCCGTCACAAGCCAGGTTTCACGGTTCGAGGTCGCGGTTCAAGGGATTTTCCGGACCGATTGGAAGCGGGAAAAGTCAAGCGCTCTGTCATGAGGCCATCCGGCTGAGTTACTTGAATCCCGGCAGACTTGGCCTCGTCGGGGCGCCTACATATCCGATGCTGAGAGACTCGACGCAGGTTGCTTTCCTAGATGTATTACGAGGCAACAGAATCCCTTTTGAACAGAATCGGACGGAGAACACAATCACGCTTTCGGACGCGGGTTCGAAGATTCTGTTTCGGCCGTTGGAAGACTACGACCGGCTACGAGGAACAAATCTCGCGTGGTTTGGAGTCGACGAACTTACCTATACGCCGGAGGCAGCATGGTTGAGGTTGGAAGGAAGACTGCGCGATCCAAGAGCAAAGCGCATGTGCGGTTTCGGGGTGTGGACCCCGAAGGGGTACGACTGGGTATACGAGAGATTCATTCGGCCGCGGGAGGGAGATTATGAAGTAATCATTGCTACACCAGGCGAGAACCGCCACGTACTCGAAACCGCGCCGGACTTCTACGAACGTCTCCGTCGCAGCTATGACGAACACTTTTACCGCCAGGAAGTACTTGGCGAGTACATGGCAGGGACGACGGATAGGGTTTACTACAATTTCGACCGTACCCGCCAAGTTATGGATATTTCGGCAACGGAGGGTGAACCCTTGCTTTGGGCGCTGGATTTCAACGTGAGCCCCATGTGCTCCGTGGTCGCCCAACGGTCCGGCACAGCATTGCGAGTAGTGGACGAGATCGTCCTGCAGCGGTCTTCCACATGGGAAGCATGCGAGGAGTTCTCCAACCGTTACCACGGGAGGTTCCCCGCCTTGTACATTTATGGCGACGCATCGGGTTACCACTCGCAGACAAGCGGCACAACGGATTACCAGATCATTCGCACACACCTGAGCCGCACGTGGCGGAATTTGAGCATCCGCGTTCCGAAGGGCAATCCGCCGGTGAGGGCCCGCGCGGCTCTTGTAAACAATCGACTTCTATCCGCAACGGGAGATGTGGATATTCTCATCGCACCTCGGTGCCGCCATCTCATCAAGGACTTAGAAGAGGTGACATACAAGCCCGGAACGGGCGTTATTGACAAGGACCGTGACACGCAGCGGACGCACACGAGCGACGCGCTCGGGTACCTCGTCTGGCAAGAGTTCGGCGACCGACCAACCATCGGCGAGCAGAACAGAAGGTTATTCTAACAGCGCCGCCGAGGGCGCATTGGAGGAACTCCGAATGGACATCACACAAGAGCATTCCGACTACACACTTTCCAAACCGATTTTGCGCAAGTATGGCGATCTGTACGCCGGCGGCGAACAACTAAAGTCCCGAGCAACAGAGTACTTGGCGAGCAGGCAAAAAGAGCCGCCGGATGTTTACGCAGAGCGGCTGTCACGAGTGTTCTACGAGAACTATATCGGTTCCATCATCGACTGGTACTCGGCTACGGTGTTTCGGCGTGAGCCAGCATTAAGCTTTGAAGCACAAGACGAGTCGGCGAAGGCGTTTTACTCCTCGTTTGCCGATGATTGTGACTTGCGAGGAACGAGTCTGGCTTCAATGCTGCGACAGCAGTTCGTAGGGACACTCGTCAACGGGCGGAGCTACCTTCTTCTCGATTTTCCCCGATCCAACATCCAACCGACCACGCGGGCGGAGGAGGATCTGTACGGGATGTCGCGAGCATACCTGGTCGACTACGGCGCAGAGAATCTGATCAATTGGAGCCGCGATGAGCGAGGAATATTTGACTGGGTAGTGCTGCGACAGAGAAGCCAACGAACGGACTCACCTGGGAGCGCCGGGCCAAAGGCGGAGACCAAGTGGCTCTATTATGACCGTTCGAAATACCGCATATATACCCGGGTGGAAAGCGACTCTCCAAACGCAGAGGTGGTCCTGGCCGACGAAGGTTACCATGGGCTGGCCTCGCAGGGTATCGTGCCTCTTTTCGAACTCAAGGTATCCGAAGGCCTTTGGTTGATGAACAAAGCGGCCTTATTGCAGTTGGAGCATTTCAACAAATCAAATGCCTTGGCGTGGGCCCTGACGATGGGGCTGTTTGCGATGCCGGTCATCTACTCAGACAAGGAGTGGCGGCAGATGGTGGGTGAGTCGTACTACATCCAGTTGGGGCAAGGCGACCGGTTTGGATGGACGGAACCAGAGGGCCGCGTCTTTCAGATTGCCGCGGACAACTTGTCCAGGCTCCAAGAGGAGATCTACCGAGTTTGCTATTTGCAGCACCAAGCGCAAAGCGTGAACAGCAGAGGGCCGAGCCAGTCAGGGCTGAGCAAGCAGAGAGACTTCTCGGTAACGCAGGAAGTACTGCGAGGGTTTGGCGACACGATAAAGGACTATATCAAGAAGATCTTACGCGCACTGATTACGGCGAGACGAGACAGAGTCTATGTGGATGCAACGGGCATGGACGACTTCGATATTGGCGATTTTGCATCGGACCTGGCAGACGCCGAGAGGCTGTTGAGTTTGGATATTCCTTCCTCGACACTACGGGCCCAGGTGTTCAGAAAACTCGCGGCAAAGTATCTCTGCGATGTCCGGCAAGACATCAAGGACCGCATTAATGTCGAGATCGATCAATCGATGTTGCGGTAAGGAGTACGGAACACATATATGAGCGAAGAAAGCAGCACACAAAGTTTGGGAGGACCTCAATCGGAGGATATCCGAACATTGATCAGACACGTGATCCGTGAATACAACACGGAAGAGAAGGAACGGAGTGAGCCGGCGTACAAGGTGGAACTTCAGGAGGAACGGCGCCGCCGGGAGCAACTGGAGCGTCGCATCAATGAACTCGCCGAAGAGAACCGGCGCAGCCGGGCGATTGCCGAGGAGGCGGAGCGACAAACGGTAATCCGCACCGAACTTCAGAAACACGGAGTGACCAAACTGGACCTTGCTTTCAAGGTGGTCAAGGACGATGTTCGGCGGAGCGGTGAAGGACAGTATCTCGCCCGGGGCTCCGAGGGAGATATCCCGCTCACAGAGTATATGACGCGGTTTGTTGAGGAGAATCCTGAATTTTTGCCGGCCCGCTTATCAGGCGGATCGGGCGCCGCATCGGGCGTGCGGTCGAGCATGCCCAAACCAGCAACTTTCATTGACATCGACAAGATACGACCGGGCATGGACCCTAAGGATCTTGCGCGAATTCGAGAAGAAGTTGCACGTGTGGCCCAGCAAAGTCTATCCGGCGGATAGCAAGCGGCAGCCGCACGATGGATGGAACGAATCAGAAGAATTAGGAGAGTAAAGCCTGATGGGAGTTATTACTTCCGCTAATGTAGCAAATGCGATTGTCAAGCTGGTGGCTGTTGATGCCTTGCCGGCGCTGATGGGCAACCTTGTCATGGGTAACCTAGTGAATCGCGACTTCGAGCCTACCCTTGCCCAGGCGGGCGACACAGTAAATGTACCGATCCCTCCGACGTTAACGGCAAACAATATCGCCGAGGGCGGGACTGTAGTGGCACAAAGCCCTAGCATGGGCAACTCACAAATCGCCCTGAACACGCACGCAGAGGCCACTTTCCAGATTCCAGACGTTACGAAGGTACTGGCCGTCCCGGATTTGCTGCAGGTGTACATGCAACCGGCTGTCGTCGCGCTGGCAGAAAAAATTGAAACAGACTTGCTTGCGCTCTATTCGCAGTTCACTGCCAACTCCCCCGTTGGCACTGCGGGAACAGCCATCACAGAAGCGATAGTGGATGCGGCTGAAACCGCACTCTTCCAAGCGAAAGTTCCTGCGAGCCAGAACAAACATTTGGTGGTGGACGCGAACACATACTCGCAACTGCGTCAAATTCCGCGATTCAGCGAGTTCCGGACCGCCGGCGAGGCAGGCCTTCGGGCGCTGGTTGACGGATCGGTCGGCAAGATCAAGGACTTCTTCGTCTTCCGATCACAGTTTGTCGCCCGCACCGGCAGTTCGCCCGTTACTACCAATAACATCGCCTTCGCGAAAGATGCGCTGGCGCTGGTGATTCGCCGCCTGCCGCAACCTCTGCCGGGAACGGGTGCGGTAGCCGAATATGCGGAACTGGGCAACTTCGGCATGAGGGTGATCATGAGCTACCAGCCGAACACGTTGGCGCAACAGTTTACCGTGGATGTTCTCTACGGAACGGCGATCCTGCGCAACAACTTCGGCGTGCAGGTGAAGAGTTAAACAGGCTCTTTCGGGTCCTGGCCGCGGCCAGGACCCATACTTTATTGATTGAGAAACCAATATGGACTTGAAAAGCTACTATCATCATATTCGCGAGCGTGCGGCCGAATTGCCGGGTGATTTCGCGGTGGTTGTCAGCCTGGCAACAGCCGACGGCGGGAAGGCCGGGATCTTGACTGAAGTCACTCGGCAGCAGGCGGCAAAGCTGATTGTCGAAAGGCGAGCCAGACCCGCCACTGAGGAGGAGGCGAATGAATTTCTCCAGGAGAAGAAGGAGCGCCATAGGGCAGCCGAGGAACAGGCCGCCGCATCGAGACTGCATCTAACGGTGGTTTCCGACAAGACGTTCCGCTTGTTGGAATCAAAGGCCCCCCCCAGTAACAAGAAGACGGAGGGGTGAAGCCATGGCTCTTTGGAAGGACGGCAGCACACCGAAGATAGTTGACTTGACACGGTATGAGCGGGGGATTATCGGAGTAGCTTCTGTAGAATCCATTGATCTACAAGACAAGATAGACTTGGCACGGCTGGAGGTCAGTACCTGCCTGAAGCGGCTTCTGGAGAGCCGCCGATACGTTACCAGTATTGACCAAACACTGAGCGAGGTTGTCATTACGGAACCATTGGCCCGGTGGGTCACGATGCTGGCGCTGTCGCTTGCGTATCGCGAAGCGCACTTCTCCAATTTGTCCGAACGATACAAAGGCAAGTGGGACGAGTATAGGCTTCAGGCCGCGGCAGCCCGTGACGAGCTTTTCCTGTGCGGTGTGGGCTGCGTATCCAGGCCGCTCTGCCGGCCTAGCACTCCGACGGTCGCCGTAATGGCCGGCCAGGCTCCCCCAAACACATATTACGTAGCCGCTTCGTGGCAGGATTCCTCCGGCAATGAGAGCGAGGTGAGTGAGATCTCGGTGGCTGTTTTGCCCGAGCCGGGGAGTTCCGTCGAAGTGTCACTCCAAGCGCCGCCTTCATTGGCCGTGGCATGGAATATCTACGCTGGCCTGTCCGACTCGCAAGTGGAAAGACAGAATAGCGCCCCACTGAATCTTACCGATGGTTGGGTTATGCCACTAACAGGCTTAGTCGCGGGGCCTGAGCCGTCCAGCGGTCAACTGCCAGACCATTATGTGCGTGAGACGAACTATCTATGGCGAGGTTGACAGATGACAACGATTGCAGCAGCCGCCACTTCGGCGCTTAGAGATCTACTTGCGGGCGAAAATGGCATCACTCTCGCGCCGGACATAGCGGCATTGGCGCGGGGCACGTTAGTCGTACCCGTTCTTACAGGGAACGTGCCGCTAGACTTAGCCGAACGCGCACCCATCTCCTACCCCTCCATCCAGGTCTATTGCGACAAGGTTAGCAACAGTCAGCGAGAAAAATTTCGTACGTTTTCTGGCTACGCACACCTGGTGGTCGAGATTCGCTCCTCAGCGGAGCAGATCAGCGCTACGGAGCAGTTACTGCAGTCCTACGCAGACAGTGTGCTGCGAGTTCTGAATGAGAACAAAGGCGACTGGGGTGGAGGGCGGTTTTATGGAGGTGGTTATGAAGTCACCTTCACGCCCATGAAGCGCGGTGGGTTGAATTATCTTCAAGTGGCCCGGATAGCGATGTCTCTGGATATCACTTTAGATTAACCGGGCAGATGGGAAAGCATGTATGGCTTGTTATATATCGTCGAGAGACAATCGGTTCTACGTTGCAGTGGAACAACAGTTTGGCGCCGCCGCAGAGATCGGCAACGCGAATCGATTTCCCGCAACATCCCTGTCCATCACGCAGGAAGCCGTCCTGCCGAAACGACTTGACAAGACGGGAAGCAGAAGCTACGCGGCAGATGGGGCGCCATTTCGCACATCAGCGTCATTTGCGCTAAAGAGCTATATGGCGGGGAACGCCCAAGGTTCCCGCGTTCCTTGCCAGGGTCCACTGTTTGAGTCCGCAATGGGAGGCGTCGCTCAACCCTCGCCAGGCGGGACGGTAGAAAGCGTCCCGGCTCCGGGACAGATTCGATTTCTGAACCCGCACGGGCTCAGTGCGGGCCAAGGCTTAGCATTCGGGGGGGAAATCCGATTTGCGGCCGCTGTAATGGATGACCGGACCGTACGGCTAAACGCGCCATTCACAATTCTGCCTGCATCTGGGTCTGCCTTGAGCCCAACCACGAGTTACTCACTTTCCAAGAACTTGAAGAGCGTCACGATATACGATTACTGGAGCCCTGAAGCGGCAGTGCAACGCATCGCGTGTGGAGCGGTGGTGGACAGACTGAAAATTTCCGTTAACGGGGACTATCACGAACTCGAGTTTCGAGGACCGGCGTCGGAACTGGTGGACAGCGCCAGTTTTGTATCTGGTTCAGGTTCCCTGACTGGATTTCCAACGGAGCCAACCGCGATGTCGATACCAGCACCAGTGCCGGGCCATCTGGGGCAAGCGTGGATTGGCTCGAACCCGGACCAATTTCTTACGTTGACAGAGGCGTCACTCGTGCTTGACAACAACGTTGATATGAGAGCACGCGAGTTCGGATCGACCAAAGCACGGTGCTTTGCTGCGGGCGCGCGTTCCTTAACTTTTCGCTTTTCCGTGTTTGCGCTGGATGACGTAACCACGAGCGCATTGTATGTCGCGGCGAAGCAGTTTTCGCCGGTGGAAGTCATGTTGCAGCTGGGGCAGCAGCCCGGCCAATTGATGGGAATTTATATGAAGAGTGTCGTGCTATCGGTACCAAGCTTCGATGACCGGGAGCCAAGAGTCGAGTGGCGGTTTGATGGTTGTCTTGCGCGCGGCCAAGCGGAAGACGAACTGTACATGGCGTTTGCGTGATAACAATGCATTACAACAGCACAATCCAATACGAATCCAGCACGATACCTGGGGTGACGTTCACACTGTGGAGGTTGTCATTTGGAAAGCGTCTTGAACTCCTCCGCCGCGTTCATGGCCTTGCGGCAAAACAAGAGTTCTTCACGGCCTCCCAGACGGTGGAAAGTCAATATGGGGCGGCAATTCTCGAACAGGAGGTTCAGCAGGTTTATCTGCAATGCTGTCTTGTTCAAGTGGAGGGAATGCTGATCGACGGGGAGCCTGCATCCACGGAGATCCTGATTCAGCGCGGACCCGAGAGCCTTGTAGAAGAAATCACGAGCGCTATTCACCGCCAGATGGGGTTAACGGCGGAAGAACAAAAAAACTGATTGTCGCCTTTCACTTCAGAATGTCACGCCAGGCCGAGTGGAAGTGCGATTCCTGTCGAAGAGCGGGCCTGGATGTAATGCGTAACTGTTCCTGGCTGGATCTCAACAGCAGGACAGACAAGCCAGTTTGGGGGCGGAAAGGCATCTACACAACCGCCTGCCCTAAGTCTGTAATTTCCTCCGACAGTGAGCAATGGGTCCAACTCTTCTACACGCTGAAGATACTCCACCACCGATTGCACCTGTGGCACTTAGAAGCCCGGACTGTAGATGCCTTAATCATTTTGGAAACAGAATTCCGAAAGGAGACTATTCATGCCTAGCTCATCAGGCACCACCATCTTGCTCAGACTGTTGGAGTCCCTTGTGGGTATTGGCAGGTCGGCGAGAAACGCAGGGGCTTCCCCGGCGGCGGGCCACAACCTCGCAGATCTACTTCTTGGCCCTTTGAACGGGAACATGTCTTCGGCGGGCACAGGGCCCAGCATTTCTTCGCTGTGGCCTTTGAGCGGCACCGGTATTACGTCTCCGACACCATCGATCTTATCGACGTTGCTAACCGCCCAGCCACGGAATTCAACACCGGTCTTGAGCTACTTATCATCGGGACTACTTGGGGGTTTTCTTGGCTCCCTGTTCGCTCCTGATGCCGCGGATGCTCAGTCTCCGCGTGCGCCCTTCGTACTTCCTGCATCGATTGCACTCGAAGGAGGGATAGGACCGTCCGCATCTCCCACCGCATTGGACTATGGTCAGGACGGTACACCGCGGACAATGCCCACGCTTGGACAACCGGTCACGTCGAGCGTGGTGGTGAACGTGCAAGCGATGGATAGCCGTTCCTTTCTCGACCACCGCGACGACATCGCCAGCGCCGTCAGAGAGGCCCTGTTGAATTCGCACCCTTTAGGCGACTATCTAGCGGAGTAACCAATGAGCGTCTTTCCCAAGCTAAAGACTGGGGCGATCTGTCAATATCCAGCGCTGTTCAGTCTATCGTGGCGCACACACATTACCGTGTTTCTAGACGGCTCAGAGCAACGGCATGCCAACACTTCGGACGCGGTACATCGGTGGAACATCCGGCTTGATCTCCTTGACGAGAAGGAAGCTCTAACATTGCAACAATTTTTTACCGAGCAATCGGGCCGTTACGGAATCTTTGAATTTCAAGATCCGCTAACAGGACAGGTTTATCCAACTTGCTGCTTTGAATCCGACCGCAATGACGTACGTCAGTCAGGCGAGTCAAGACATCACACGACCTTAACCATTCGCACGGTGGATTAGAATGCCATTCTTTCCTCAGCTCAGCAGCGGCACGATCGCCCAACTCCCTTTGATACGATCCCGGCGCTTCCGGACCCTATTAAACGAGACGAGTCAATATCCGTCCATCAGGTCGCTCGACCCGGCAGCACAAAAGACTGTGTGGGATCTCACCTTTCAAGGGCTGACGGATCTGGAACGAAAGGCGGTAGAAGACCTTGCCTCGGCAACGAGTGGAATGCTACGCTCGTTCACCTTCCTTGATCCTTATGACAATTTGCTTCCGATGAGTGAAGACTATCAAGCCAGTGTCTGGCAAAAGGACGCTGGATTGATCATCACACCAGGGCAGGCAGATCCGTATGGCACGCACAGGGCATCGCTGCTCTCCAATCCTACGAATGTGAGCCGGCGGCTTTATCAACTATTACCGATCCCCTGCTCCTTTTGTTTCGTTTCCAGTGTTTACTTACGCACCAGCGTTCCCGCAAAGACATCATTACGGATCGGCGCACTCTCTGAACCAACAACACAAGACTTCGACACACTCACTGAATGGACGCGCCACGACATTCACAATATCCCCAGCGCCTCTCAGGAACTATTGTTCATCGGCGTTGAATTGCCGGCGAATACTGAAATCGTCATCTTTGGCGCTCAACTAGAGGCGACACTGATCCCCACTGATTACAAGGTCACATCAGGCCGTAGCGGAGTTCACGAATCTTGCCGCCTGGGAAGTGATCGACTTCAGTGGACTACTTTCGGCATAAATAACCATTCCATCACATTGTCCGTAGTTACAACACACCCGTAACCATGCCTTCCCTCTACACCATCAAAGAACAGGAAGTTCTGGACACTCCGATTGTCTTGTTCGAGTGTTCTCTCCGCGACGGCTCGACGCAATACTGGAGCAGCCACAATGTTGTTCTGGATGGGCACACCTACAATCCACGCGTGCTCAGCCACAATCTCTTTGAACTGCGCTACGGAGGCGACTCCGTCTCAGACAGCAGCGGCAGGCTGTCGCTCACGCTTGCTAATACTGATGCTTATTTCGCACAGATTGATTGCCCGACAGGTTGGAAGGGCGCGACGATTTTGGCCCGGTTTGCATTCTTTGATCTTTCGAACCAGGCACCGACTTCTGATGCCAGAGTGCTCTTTTCAGGGATCTGGTCCGGGCTTGACGAGTCTAGCGAGTCTGTCATGAGAATCAGCTTCCAGAACCGCCTCGGGATGCAGCGTCAACTCTTGCCGAGTGTGAGGATTCAGCGACGCTGCCCATGGCTGTTCCCAAGTACTGAGGAGCAACGCCTGGAGGCGCAAACTGGCGGTTCCGAAGGAATCTACTCTCGATTCTACAATTGCGGCTACTCTGCTGGACTACCGGGCGGCGTGGGCAATCTGAATGCTGGGGCGCCGTACGTGTCATGCGACTTCACGAGATCGGACTGCACGACCCGGGGGATGTTCGACGCGGATGGCGGCGGAATTCTCACGCGACGATTTGGCGGAATGGAGTTTCTGCCGGTTTACCTGACACAGGAGAAACAACTTACGACAGGAAACGAAGCTGTATATAACGGTTTTGTTCCCCTGATCTACGGAACCGCATGGTACCAACCCCCCGTAGTGGTCATCAGGCAAACCCCGGAACACACCAAACTGGAAGTCCTGCTAGGCCTGGGGCCAATTCAGGGCGTGCTGAAAGTCCTGGTCAACAGCGTGGAACTTCCCGTTTCACAACCGAACAAGGTCATGGATTCCACGGGGTGGTACAGTGTCGGAAGCCTTGGGAGCCGGAATGGCGCATTTGATTCCGAGATCAGCAGTCCGGACGGCGTCGCTTTAGGAAACCCGTACGGAGGCATGGCATATCTGATCATGTCGGTCCCTGCCTCGCTTTACAGCGGAAGCGCCATGCCAAGGGTAGAGGTTCTTGTGGATGGCTTGAGGCTTCAGCGGTATGATGACCAGGGTGGATTCCTAGATCAGTTCTTCACAAACAACCCGGCCTGGGTCGCTCTCGATGTGCTGCGCAGGACAGGTTGGAGGCTAGAGGAACTAGATCTTCCCTCCTTTGCCCGGGCAGCGAGTGTGTGCGACGAGCCGGTAAACAGCGCTGGCCAAAATGGCGCAGCGATGTCGATTCCACGCTGGCGATGCAACGTGACGCTGCTGACGAGACGAAGCGCCAGCGAAGTACTCCGTGGATTGCGCAACGGGTGCGGCCTGTACCTCAAACATGGCCCAGACGGGCGGCTGCAGGCAGGCCTTGAGGACACGCTGGGAAAACAGCACTCCGTCAAATCCGAGGGCAGCAACAGCGTTCAGACGGTAAATGGTGGGTGGCCAGCATATGAGTTCGGTGATGGGACCTACGGATTCTCGGGAATCGCCCGCCGACCGAATATGGAGCCTTCTATACGCTTCTGGAGCAGGAGTCTCGCCGACACCCCGAACCGTCTATCCGTTCAGTTCCAGGACGAGTTCAATCTGTATCAAAGGGACAGCTTATCCCTCACTGATATTGAGGATGTCGTGAATACGGGGCAGGAGATCTCTGCAACCATCTCCGCGCTAGGAATTGCCAACTTCAGCCAAGCCGCCAGAATTCTTACTACTCATCTAAAGAAGTCCGTTGAGGGGAATCGTTATGTCCAATTTGAGACAAGCGTCAAAGGCATTGGATTGTCTCCAGGCGATATCATCACTATCACGTACGCTCGCGAACAACTGGATCGCGCCCCTTTTCGAATATTGACTATAGCACCTGCTCTCAATTGTTCAAGCTTGCGCATAACCGCACAACTTCACAAAGACGAATGGTACGCAACGGGGATGCCCCTGGCGAGCGACGCCACAGTGGCTCCACGCTCTCATCCGGGTGTTCCACGCCCCGTATTAGGGAGAGTTACAGACTCGGAAGGATCACTCCAATATGAAATCACCGAGCGAGCAATTCACGAAACCGATGGAGGCGTATCTATCTTGCTTTCCACATCCTTCACGGCGCCAATTGCACCAGCCACATCCTTTACTTCGAGTCCCAGGTTATCTTTGCGCCCACAGATAGATACGGGAAGCGGCTCATTAGCAGGTGGACGCACTTGGTACTACGGCATCACCGCGCTGGACTCCGCAGGCAGGGAGAGTAGTTTATCCTATCTGGCTCCTGCCGCGCTCCCATCCGGTGCGAACAGCAGCGTGACCCTGAGTGATATGAGTTTCCCGAGCGGATCGGCGACATTCAATGTGTATCGCGGCGAAGATCCTCAAATATTACTGAGGATAGGATCTGGACTGCCACTTTCGACTACATTTCTTGATGATGGGAAGCCTACCGCCATAATACCCCCACCCGACGAGAACTATGACCACGCCAATGTGTACTGGCGCTATGAGTTGCAGCCGCCTACGCCGGCAACTGTACATACGAATACGACCGTTGGAAACCTGTCTCTCTCGATGGCTGCCAATGAGTTCGCAGGACAAACAGCTGTTATCACGTCGGGAACCGGACATGGCCAAGAACGGAGCATTCAGTCCCATACGGGCAGCGTGCTGACGATAGCGCCGCCATGGACCGTTACTCCGGACACATCAAGCACCTTCGCTATCGCTGATCGCAATTGGCAGTTCGCCACACGATCGGAGCAGACGACAGCGGAGTTTGTAGTTCCAAACAGAGACGGTACAACAATACACGTATCCGTTCGGTCAGCCAATGCCAGAGATGAGGAATGCATGTACAGCTTATCTCCTTTGACACGGTGGTACCTAACGGGAGATCCTGGCAGCGCCGTAGATTCGAACGCACCCCCGACACCGTTTTTTGCCTTGCAACTAGGGGAGCAGGGCACCTTTGATTTGGTGAGTATCTCCTTCGCTGATCTGACGAGTACACGGAATATCGGCTCAGGAACCTTGACCGTCCACTATTGGAATGAACTCAACGGCGAAACGCCATTCCAGATCACTTCGGGCGTTTCAGGAAACGATGCACAGATCGACATATCTCCCACGGGGCTCGCACAAGTGGGAGATTTGCTTCAAGTTAATGGGGAACTATTGCAGGTGACATCAGTGATAGCCTCGGGCGCCGGCTATGGCGTAATCCGCGGCATCCTAGGGTCTATAGCGGCTCCAATCAACGCGGGAGACCGCTGCTACCATCTCACGCGAAAGACGTACGTTGTACCTTTTCAGCGCGACTTCTTTGGGAGTCCGGCCAGCGGAAGTTATGCACATAGTATTTTTCAACCCGATGTTCGCATCGCCGCGGCAGAATTTTTCGTAACGAATAGCCGAGGAAACAGTACGGTTCGTCAGCAGGCGTATACAAGCTTCACGGACTATGGCCTGCGGACGTTGTCCGGCGGCCAGTACTCAATCCAAGTGAATGGCTATCTGGCGGTTCAATCAAGCGCGGCGCCACCATTGGTTATCGAATCCACTCACTCCATTCGTGACATATTCGCCACAGTTGGAGAAGCCCCGTTGGGAGGAGGCATTGACCTCATCATTCGGCTTGACGGCTCACCCCTCTGCTCTCTCACCATCGGCCCGGGCGCAATGAATTCTACACCTGCGAACGGGTTTGGACTTCCACCGCTACATTCGCAGGGAGTACTGAGCCTGGACATTGCCTCGGTGCCAGCGGGCAGCGAGGTGCATCCGGGAAGAGATCTGACCGTCACCATCAGGATATAAACCCATGGCCGAAACACTTCAAAAGCTCCGCCCGGACCGGGATCTGCAATGTTACTTCTTTCGACCGTCGGCGGTGGCCGCCATCAGCGAGGCATCTTCACAGGGTTTCGTGGTCTCCGGCACGTGGCGACAGCAAGCGGATTGGGCTGTAGTCGAGTGGAATCGTGATAACGTGTTTGAACACCCGGCAATGCGCAATTTACCCAATGGAGATCTCTCACAATTGGTGCTGAGCTACGAGGAGACGCGGACGAATTGCATCCCGCTGGATTCCGACTTGTACCCTACGGTGGAGTGGCCACACCTGCGAGTTTGGTCCGGGTCAAGCGGAAATGAATCTCTCTACTATGTGCGGCTGAAGGACTATTCCACCCCGGTTGCCGGCTCATATGTTTGCGCCAGTGCGACTTTTCAATTACTGGGCATCCTCGCCCCTGGCGATTATGTAGGGCTCACATGGCTGCAGGAGCAATACAATCACCAGGTGACAACATCCGATACGATTGCGACAGCATCCCAAGCCTTGGTGGATGCGATCAACTCACTCTCGACGACGGTGCATGCAGAGATTTCCGGAACGGCGATTGTACTTCATTACGTTGGACCGAATGAGAATCTCCAGACGAGCACAACCGGCGCTAACGGGAACCGATTGGGGGCCTACGGCTTTGTGTCAGGTTCGGGCGCTGGGCGGTGGCAACCCGCGGCCCAGGCATTCAGTGGAGGAGCATCACCCGCACGCTGGCGCACGACCCTCGACTTCTCGAACCTGCACGATATCACCGGTTCTCTTGTTCCGATGACTTCGGTTAGAAAAATGCGTTGGACATACGCGGCGAACCTACAGCCTGGGCACTTTCAGAGATCCGAATTTGAAGTTCGAGTATCTGGGTGGCAAGTCATTGGCGCTGGAGTTGATTATAGCGTGGCGGGTCCAGGAAGCTGGCGGATAGAAGACTCAGACGGGGAGATGACATACACAGGAATATGGGACGCGGACAGAGGCAACTTCTCCGGCGGGACCATTCACTACACGACGGCGCCGAACGCCAGTGCGTCGGTTACCTTCCATCTCAGCACCTCTATGTCGCTTTATGCCGGGGTACGCTATGCCTTCAGCGCATGTAGAATTTCGGCCGCCATCGACGGCGGGCTTCCGGTCTACTATGAATTGCGAGTAGCGGGAGAAGATGCACTCGCCCGTATTTTCCTGGGGAACGTATCTTCAGGTCAACATACTGTAGTGTTATCCCATGCCGGCGAAGCGGGAGAATACTTTTACCTCGATTTCTTCGAGTTGGCTGCCCTGACGCAGGTGCTCCCAATGTTTCCGGCGCAAACGAAATACACTCTGGCAACCGACTGGGATACGGATCATTCGATCAGTCTGGCGCCGGAGCGTGCAGCATGGATGCTCTATTCGCTTGGCTTTCGGGGCCGCGTCAACCATTATGCGGGCGCACTTTGGTTTTATGAACTGGTTGCGCAAGGCCACACGTATGCTTCGGCAACAGTTACATTCAATGGCATACCGGCATTCAGCCAGCCTGTTTCCATTTCCATCGGGCGAGCCGGCGACCCACCTGCAAACAGCACCGTGTTCAGCCATTTGGTCTTGATTGGCGATACTGCGAATACAATCGCGAAGGCGTTCGAGTTTCTGATCAACAACGGGTCGACAGGCGTTTGGGCCGAATCCGCCGGGAATGTCCTTACTGTCCATTCGAGGTCGATGGGAGCGGATGGAAACAGCTATACAATTGCGGCGACACCGAGTTCGGGATCTTTCACCGCGGTCGTCAGCGGCAATCAGTTCTCCGGGGGCGTCAATGGAGTCTGGCTGACAGATCTTACCGCTATGCCCCGAATAAACCGGGCCGTACGGGACTGGACAAGAAGCTATTTTGCAGCCCTCAACAGCTATGGACTACAGGGTACTGCCGCATTCAGCATGGAGTTGCAGCATGGAGACCCCTCCGTGGCAGCGGGCATTGCTCAAAGGTATCCAAGCGGGCAGCCTGTCTTGCTGAATACGCCGGCCCTACAGACGAACTTCTCTCCTGCCAGCATTGCCTTCTGGCAACAGGTGTATCTGGACATGGCGAAGGTCATGAATGACGCGCAGGTTACGCCTTATCTTCAGTTCGGTGAAGTGCAGTGGTGGTATTTCCCTTACGATGCTTCGGGATTGCCTTTCCATGACGAGTATACGAAGACGCAGTTTCAGAATCAGTTCGGATTCGCGATTCGTGTGGTTCCGGATGGCTCAGCGGACCCTGCGCAGTACCCCGAAGAGGCAGCATTTCTTCCTGGTTTGATCGGAGCTTTCACGACGCAAGTGGCCTCCTTTGTTAAGGCACAATATCCAAACTGCCGCTTCGAGGTTCTCTATCCAACCGATGTAAACGAAGGCGCATTCAATCGCGTCATTAACTACCCATCAACATGGAACTCCACAAACCTGGATAACATCAAGACAGAGAGCTTCACTTACACGCTGAACCGTAACCTCGACAAGTGTCTCGTGTCGATGCAGTTCCCGAAGGACAAGGGCTTCCCACTTCCGCAGCGAAGCCATCTGGTAGGGATCAGCGACCCGACATCCCCTTGGCTTAAAGAAGCCAGTCTCGCGCGTGGCGAGGGAGTCGAATCGGTTGTATTATTTGCGCTCGACCAGTTCTGCCTGGTTGGCTATCCACTGCCACTGAAGGAGGTCAACGGCCGGAGCGCGAAATTCGGAAGCTGAACTTCGCTACCCGAACAGTACTTCATCGAAAGCAACAAGTCCCTTGCGCTGCGTCTGAACAAGCCACTGAGCAGCACGGAGAGCGCCGCGCGCAAAACCCTCCCGATTGCGGGCTACGTGGCGCAAGGTAACGGTATCCGCGGCGGAATCGAAGCCGATCTCGTGCGTGCCGGGATGTGCTCCTGCGCGGCTGGAGGAAATATCGATGGCGCGCCCATATCCCGCAGCCTTCATCCTGTCCACAAGCTGAACCAGAGTACCGGACGGCGCATCCTTCTTAGTGATGTGATGGATCTCCCATGCCCAAGCGCCGTACGTCTCCTCTTGAGCCATCAATCTCGCGGCTTCACTTACCAGGCGGGTGAAGACATTTACTCCAATGGAAAAATTTGGGCTCCATACAAGACCGACATTGTGATCCTGAACCACCCGTCTCACCCGCTCCAATTCCGCAGTCCAGCCCGTAGTCCCAACTACGACCGAAATTCCAAGCCCTGCCAAGCCCTCTATGTTCGCCACCGCCGTGTGCGGAGTGGAAAACTCGATCGCCACATCCACATCGCGAAAGTTCTCGGGGGTCATGCCCGCACCGCCGGCGTTGTTGAATTCGTCCAGGCGGAGCACCGTCTCGAAACCAAACTCAGGGGAGAGTTGATCGAGCAGCTTCCCCATCTTTCCGTATCCGACCAAAGCCAACTTGGGCATCAGGCAAAAACCTCCGTATCGAGTTCCTGGAAGAATTCCTCATGCAGCGCCCTCACGCATTGCTTCAACTCATCAGCGGCAATGACAAATGAAAAATTCAATTGAGAAGCCCCCTGCGAAATCATGTAGACGTTGATATCGCCGAGCGCGCCGAGGATCCGGCGCCCCACGCCAGGCGTCCCTCTGATGTTGCCGCCGACGACACACACAATGGCGCGTTCCTTCTCAACCTCCACTTCAGCGATTCGCTTCAGATCCTCGCAAATCTCATCCAAATGTTGCGTGCTGTCGATGGTCAGAGAAACGCTGACTTCGCTGGTGGTCACCATGTCCACAGGTGTCTTGTAGCGATCGAACACCTCAAAAATGCGGCGCAGGAAGCCATGCGCCATCAGCATTCGAAGCGACTGTATCTTCACCACCGTGATGTCCGTCTTGCAGGCAATCGACTTGATCACGTTCCGGCACTGCACCGTCTCGCGAACAATTCGCGTACCAGCAACCTCCGGCCGCCTCGAGTTTAAGACCAATACCGGAATGCTCTTTTCGACAGCGGGCTGCACCGTCGCCGGATGCAGCACCTTCGCACCAAAATACGCCAACTCCGCTGCTTCGGCGAAGGAAATCGTCTTGATCAGGTGTCCGCCGGGCACGATTCGCGGATCACAGGTGAGCATCCCATCCACATCCGTCCAAATCTGGATTTCCTCCGCCTGGATGCCCGCCCCGACGATGGATGCCGTGTAATCAGACCCCCCGCGCCCCAATGTCGTAGTGATACCGTTCTGCGTGGACCCGATGAAGCCGCCCATCACCACCACCTGCCTCCGGGCCATTGGCGGAACCACCTGCGCAAGTCGCGGGTAAGTCCGGCTGAACATCGGCGCGGCTTGCGTGTGCCGGGAGTCAGTAATGATCACGGAGCGCGAATCCAGATGAACGGCGTCCATCCCGAAATAGCGGAATGCCAGCGTCACAACTTGACTCGACATCCGCTCCCCGAGGCTCGAAACAGCATCCACCAAACGTGGCGAGAACTCCTCCACCTCCGCAATCTCCGCCACCATTTGACCCAATTCGGCAAAGTGCTCATCGAGCAACGCTGACAGTTGAGGCTGGTCTTCCGGAAGCACAATCGCCGAAGCTTCACTAAGGTGGTACGCCTTCAACTCCTCCATTTGCAAAAGCGCGGCGGATTGTTTTCCCTCCGCCGCCAGCCTGGCGATGGCCAGCAACCGGTTCGTGGTCTTCCCCATGGCGGAAACCACCACCACCGGACGCCGTTCCAGGCGTGCTTTCACAATCGACGCGACTCTCGAAATGGCTGCGGCGGATTCCACCGAAGAACCGCCGAATTTCATCACAATCATCAGTCGAGCAGCCCTTCCGTCACCATCAACTCCGCATTCAGAACGGCCGCGCCTGCAGCCCCCCGCACCGTATTATGGCCCAGAGCGATGAACTTGTAATCCAGAACGGGGCACTCACGGACGCGTCCGACGAAGCATGCCATCCCGTTCTCCCTCTCCGCGTCCCGCCGCGGCTGCGGACGGTCATTGCCAGGCATGTGAATAACCGGCTGAGGAGGAGCGCTTGGGAGCTTCCGCTCCTGCGGAGCCGTTCGAAAACCGGCGAAGGCTTCCAACAAATCCGCAATCGCAGGCTTGTTGGCGAACTCCACGGAGATCGTCACCAGGTGCCCGTCCACTACCGGCACGCGATTACAATGGGCGCTCACTCTCGCCTCCAGCGGCCGTATGTGGTCTCCGGCAAAATCCCCGAGAATCTTCAGCGTCTCCACCTGCATCTTCTCTTCTTCGCCGCCGATGAAGGGGATGACGTTAGCGTTGATGTCCATCGAGGGAACGCCTGGATAGCCGGCGCCGGAAATTGCCTGCAGCGTGGTTACAACAACTCGCCTGATGCCGAATTGCTTCAGCGGTCCCAAACCCATGGTCAATACAATGGTGGAGCAGTTCGGGTTCGTGACGATCTGTCCCGCCCATCCGCGCTTTCGCTGCTGGAGCGGCACCAACTGTAAGTGATCCGCATTCACTTCCGGCACCAACAGCGGGACATCCTGCTCCATGCGATGATTCCTCGAGTTGGACACCACCACGTGCCCCGCCTTCGCAAACGACTGTTCAATCTCGGTGGCAACCGAGGCATCCGTCGCGGAGAACATGATCTTCGGAGCATTGCCGGGCTTGCAGTCTTCCACCGTCAGGTCGGCCACCGATGCCGGCATCTCTCCGCCCAATCTCCAACCCGTGGCATCCCGGTACTTCTTGCCCGAAGAGCGGTCGCTTGCTCCCACCCAGGTCAGTTTGAACCAGGGATGACCCTGAAGAAACTTCACAAAGTGTTGGCCCACCATGCCGGTGGCGCCGAGTACTCCAACTTCGATTTTTGGTTGCATATGAAATCCTTGAAATCAGACCAGCAGACGCTTCGCCATGTGCTGGTAAATCTCCACCGCTTCCAATAACTGACCCTTGGGCACGCGCTCTTCGCTCGTGTGCGCTACGTGAATAGTTCCGGGCCCCAGCAGGAACGGCTGTCCCCAGGCGCCGCCAAAGGCTGGAATGTCTGTGGTGTAAGCCACCACCGTGGTGGCTATCCCGTCCAGCTTGCCCAAATGCAGCGCCGGAATACGAAGCAGTTCGTTTACCTTCACTCTCCCCGCCACGGCATCGTCTACCGCCTTCCTCAGAGGCGCTCCATCCTCGACCAGCCGGATGAGAAGCTCCGCTTTGGCCCAATCCGGCACAACGTTCGGAGCCCTGCCGCCTGAGATTACACCGATATTCATTGTGCTCGGCCCGAGGATGGGATTCGTGGGAAGATCCATGGCCCGCAAGTCCTGCAACACATCCAGCAGCTTGTTGATCGCTGATTCCCCCAACTCCGGATATGCCGAGTGCGACATCTTGCCCGCGGCCTCCAACTCCAGACGCAAAGCGCCTTTTGATCCCAGGGCAAGCCGGTTTTCCGTCGGCTCTCCATTAATGAGAAACCTCGACCCGCGCGGATGCTTCGATGCATAATAGGCTCCCGCGCTATTCCGCTCTTCGCCCACCACAAGCAGCATCGCGATGTTGCGGACCCCGGCGGTAAGCATCGCCTCGATTGCCGTAATCATGCTCGCCGAGATGCCTTTTGTATCGCACGCCCCGCGCCCCCAGATATGCTCCTCGTCCTCTCGCGAGGGGAAGAACGGAGGAACCGTATCCATGTGCGTGGAGAATGTGACCACCGGCTCTTCCCACGTTGCGAAAAGATTCGAACGGTTCGGCTCCACTTCCATGGTTTCGAAATGACCATGGAAGCGCGAGCACAGATCGTTCAACACCCGGCTGAAATACTGGCTCACCGCCAGTTCGTTGCCGGTAATCGACTCAATGTCGACAAGTGAGCGTGTCAGTTCAAAAACGTTCATAAGTTGTAAATGGAAATCGAAAGGAGGCGGGAAGAAGGAAACTGCGTGTACGGCGAGTGTTCACTTCCCGATAGCGCTCCACCCGATTCCACTCGGATGACAGTGGCCAGGATTTAGCCTGAACCCCCAACCGCCGTGAAGCCGGCTTCCACGACAGTTTCGGCGGATAGTGCCAACCCCTTTCCCGCGCGTCCGGAACGGCCCGGTACATCACGCGCGCTACTCATGGTTGCCGCGCCTCTACCAAGAACTTTTTAGCGTATCACACATTGCGGCAAGAATGGAGGTCCCGTCTTGTCCAATACAAGATGAGCCTGAAGCGGGAACGTGTTTCCAATACAAGATGAGCCTGAACAGGATCAAGCGGGCATGCTGGAGAGTTGACAATCGGCATGGTGGAACGGAAGGTCCTACGCCTGGAAGAGATTCAGGCATTCATGGATGCAAGTGAGAAGTTGGAATTCGAAGGCAA